>NZ_JBHSQO010000040.1:0-73644 GCF_042658445.1 Saccharothrix lopnurensis
CACCACCCCCTCCGTGGGGGGCGACGCCGGTGGGGGGGGGGGCCGCGCCCCCCCCGCCGCCGGGGTGGGCGGTTCGGCCGCCGCGGGGCCCGCCGGTGCCGCCGACCCCGGCGCGTCCGGCGGCGGTGTGCCGCCGGCCCGGCCGGTCGGGGAGGTGGAGCCCGGCCCCGGCGCCTCGGTCCCGGGGGTCGCGCCCGCCGACTCGATCGACGACTCCGTGCCCGGCCCGGCCACCCCCGCCCCGCCGACCCCCGCCCAGGCCGCGCCCGCGCCCACCCCCGCCGACCCCGGTTCCGCCGCCACCCCCCGGGCGGGCGACGGCGACGAGCCCTCCGGCAAGGGCCGGAAGCTCCTGATCGTCGCCGCGATCGTCGTGCTGGCCGCCGTGGTCGTCTTCGGCGTGGTCCGGCTGACCGGCGGCGGCTCGACGGAGGCCGGCTCCTGCGTCGACGTCACCTCCGAGTTCGAGGACAACCCCGAGGTCAAGGGCCTCGACTGCGACGACGACCAGGCTTCGTTCAAGATCGGCGCGGTGGTCGAGGGCGTGGACGCCACCTGCCCCGAGGACGGCATCTACTCCGAGGTCGCCGAGGGTGACGGCGGTCGCAAGCTGTGCCTGCTGCCGAACATGGTCGAGGGCGCCTGCTACCGGGCGGAGGAGTCGGGCACCGGGTTCGACAAGTCCGAGTGCGTCGGCCCGGAGACCATCAAGGTCACCAGGGTGATCCAGGGCTCCACCGACCTGGAGGCGTGCCCGGACTCCGCCGGCATGGCCTACCCGGAGCCGGCGGTCACCTACTGCCTGGCGCCGGCCGAGGAGTGAACACGCACGGGTGAACCCGCTCAAGCCGCGCCGCGACCGCGCCGATGCCCCGGATCATGCGGAAGATCCGGTGGGGCATCGGCGCGGTCGCGGTGGTCGTGGCGTTCGCGTTCGTGATGCCGCTGCTCGGCGGTGGTGACGGCGACGCCGCGTCCTCCGGCCCCGTGCCGGGGTCCTGCGGCCGGGTCGAGGGCAACGGGGACGCCGACCGGTACGAGATCGCGGACTGCTCGGCCGACACCGCCGGCGTCAAGGTCGCCAAGATCGTCCCCGAGGCGTCCCGGTGCCCGGCCGGCGCGCCGTACACGACGTTCACCAGCGTGAACACGCTCTGCCTGATCCCCAACTTCGTCGAGGGCTCCTGCTACGTGCGGGACCCCCGCACCGGCCTGCGCAAGGTCGACTGCGCCACGGCCGGCGCGACCCGCGTGCTCAAGGCCGCCGAGGGCGTCGTGAGCTGCGGCGACGACCCCACCGTGCGCTACCCGGAACCCCGGGTCACCTTCTGCCTCAGCCGCCCCCTGTGACGGGCCGCTGATTCGGCTGCGCCGGGGCTTCACCCGGCGGTACGTTCCGCTCGCCTACCGAGAGGAACGCCGGTGACCACGCCCCCGAACCAGCCGCCCCCCGGCCAGCCCCAGGGCTTCCCTCCGCCCGAGCAGCCGGGGTGGGGCCCGCCGTCGCCGCAGGGCTTCCCCGGGCAGCAGCCCGGTCACCCGCCGCCCGACCAGCCCGGCCAGCCCGGTCACCCCCAGGGCTACCCGCCGCCCGCGTACCCGCAGCCCGGCCAGACCGGCTACGCGGCCCCGGACCAGGGCGGTTACCCGCAACCCGGCTACGGCCAGCCCGGTTACGCCCAGCCCGGCTACCCGCAGCACCCCCAGCCCGGCTACGCCCAGCACCCGCAACCCGGCTACCCGCAACCCGGCTACCAGGGCCAGCCCGTCCACCCCCACTACCCGCAGGGCGGCCAGCCGTTCCCGCCGCCCCGCAAGGGCCTCTCCAAGGCCGCGAAAGCGCTGGTCGGCGCGATCGGCCTCGGCGTCGTCGGCATCGTGGTCCTGGGGCTCGTCACCGGCCTCACCGGTCCCGGCGGTGCCGACGCGGGCGACTGCCTGAAGATCAACTCGGCGAGCGTGACCGACTCCGACGTCGAGCAGATCGACTGCGCGTCCCCCGAGGCCGCGTTCAAGGTCGCGGTCCGCCTGGACAGCGGCACCGGCGCCTGCCCGACCGGCGACTACACCGAGTTCTACACCAGCGGCGGCCGCCGCGGCGACGGTTACAAGCTGTGCCTGGTCCTCAACGCCTCGGAGGGGGACTGCTTCAAGCAGGAGGGCACGATTGTCGCGGCCAAAACCACGAAGGTGACGTGCGGTACACCCGATGCTTTCAAGGTCGAGCGGGTGATCGGCAGCAGCGACGAGAACGCGTGCGCGAGCGGTGACACGGCGGTCGTTTACTCCCTCCCGCCGAGCACGATCTGCCTGACGAACGCCTGAATGCGAAAAAAGAGGGGGCCTTCTCGCACTGAAGGCCCCCTTAATGACTCTCCGTCGTTAAGTGGTTCCCGGCGGCAACATGTCGCCGATGTCCAGCCGCTCGGGCAGCACCTCTTCGGTGTCCATCATGTCCGCGACCCGCTGGAGCCGGGCCGGGTTGAGCGACAGCGGGAACGTGCCGACCGACACCAGCGCGGCGGTCTGCTGGTCGACGTCCATGTAGCCGGTCAGGGCGTCCTGCACGGACAGCTTGTCGTTCGACGCCGACTCCTGGGCGTCCCGCAGCACCTGCCGGAACAGGGCCAGCGTGCGCGGGTTGGCGTCGGCGAACTTCTTGCTCGACGCGTAGCCGGACACCGGGAAGTCCTTGGTCGGGCCGATCGCGGTGTCGGCCAGGACGCGGGCGCCCGCGTTGCGCTGCGCCTGCGTGATGAACGGCTCGGTCATCCAGGCCGCGTCCACGGTCCCGGCCCGCATCGCGTCCACCATCTGCTCGAACGGCAGCTCCTGGAGCCGGATGCTCTGCTTCTCCACGCCCGCCGTGCGCAGCATGGTCGTGGTGGTCAGGGCGCCGATGTCGCCGACGGTGTTCACCGCGATGCGCGGCGAGGGCAGCTTGTCCGGGCTGTCGTAGGCGGTGTCCAGGGTGACCAGGGCCATCGTGTTCGACCCCGCCTGGTACGCCTCGCCCTGGAGCTGGAGCTGGGCGCCCTCGGCGTAGGCGCGGAACAGGTTGACGTGGCTGGCCCAGGTGATGTCCAGGGTGGTGTCGAGCTGCTTGATGCCCTCGGCCTCGTCGCTGACCGTCACCAGCTGCACCTGGAGGCCCGACCGCTCGAACAGCTTCTCGTTCAGCGCGAGCCGCAGCGGTGCCACGTCGACCACGGGCAGCACGCCGATGCGCAGCGTGTTGCGCTCCACCTCGGGCTGGTCACCGCTGTCGGTGCCGGGCAGCAATCCGCACGCCGTCAGGGTCGCGGCACACGCGAACAACGCTGCCGCACGTCGCAGAACACGCGCTGGGGTAGGCATGGCACCTCTCGCCTGGATGACCTCGTGCAGCCGGGTCCAATTGATCAACGAATATTTCGACGTACTTGTCGATGTGGGGGATCGTAACCACCCAGAGGTATGAAACGACAGTCCTGCTCGGATACGTTGAGTGCTTCCGGAGTCTTCCCCGGGGCGGGGGTCGCGCACTACGCTCCCGGCCGGGTGGCACAGGTCGTTGCGGACCGTCGTGCCCCCGGGCGGGGGAGGGGTGCCTAGCCGGCACCACCGCTCCTGTGCTGCAATTCTGCCCGATTTCGAAGTCCATGCTTCGGCCCTGGGGAGAGGTCGGGGAACACTGCTGCCGGAAGAGGAAGCCCAGGGTGGCCCGTCGAGAGAGAGGTCCCAGCCAGTCAGGCGTGGGGATTCCACCACGCTCGGAAAGCCCCGGAACGGGTGATGGACTGGCTGCGTTGAGTGATGGAACTGTGACCGAGTCCACGGGTGCCGACCCCAGCACCGACGTGCGCGAGCAGCAGGCCCGCACCGCCGGGTGGCGGCTGCGCAACTGGCGGCTGCCCACCAAGCTGGCGGCCGTCCTGCTCATCCCCACCGTGGCCGCGCTCGCCCTGGGCGGGCTGCGGGTGCAGTCCGACCTCGCCGACGCGACCGAGTTCAACCGGCTGGCCAACCAGATCCAGCTGGAGGCCGCGGTCGCGGACCTGGTGCAGCAGCTCCAGCGCGAGCGGGACCTGAGCACCAGCCACGTGGCCTCCGGCAAGGAGCTCGACCGCGTCGTGCTCGACCGGCAGCTGCGCCGCGTCAACGACGAGATCGACGCCCTCAACGGGCGCATCATGGAGCTCAGCGGGGACCTCCAGGACGACGTCGTCACCCGGTTCAGCCGGGCGTCGGACCAGCTCAACCGGCTCAACAGCCTCCGCAACGCGGTCCGCGACACCCAGTACCCGTCCGACGCGGTGCTGCGCACCTACTCCGAGTCGGTGGAGAGCCTCCTCGACCTCGGCGAGCAGGCCATCGCGGGCATCAACGACCCCGAGCTGGTGCGGCTGCACCTGGCCACCAACGCCATCGCCCGCATCAAGGAGCAGGAGTCGCGCAAGCGCGGCATCATGCTCGACGTCTTCCAACGCGGCACGTTCAGCGCCGGCCAGCAGCGCCAGCTGCTCGCCGCCAACGCCGAGCTGGACGCCGCCCGCAACGACTTCCGCAAGTCCGCGACCCCCGACCAGGCCAAGATCTACGACGACACGGTCACCGGTCTGATCGTCGACACCGCGAACGACATGCAGGAGACGGCGCTCAACCTGGCCGGCGCGGGCCGCAACCTGGAGACGCTGCGCCCGGAGAAGTGGGACATCGCCTCCACCCTGACGGTGAACCTCACCCGGGACGTCGAGGTCCTGCTGCTGGAGCAGCTCCAGGGCCGCACCAACGAGCTGACCGGCGAGGCGCGGGCCGCGGCGTTCCGCGACTCCGGCATCGTGCTCGGCGCGCTGCTGCTGGCCCTGGTCATGGCGCTGTTCGTGGCCCGGTCGATCCTCAACCCGCTGCGCGTGCTGCGCCGCACCGCCCTCCAGGTCGCCGACCGCGGCCTGCCCGAGGCGGTCGGGGCGATCCTGAGGGCCCCGAACCCGGAGCAGGCCGCCAAGACGGCCATCGCGCCGGTGCCGATCACCACCCGCGAGGAGGTCGGCCAGGTCGCGCGGGCGTTCGACGCGGTGCACGGCGAGGCGGTGCGGCTGGCCGCCGAGCAGGCGCTGCTGCGCGACAACGTCAACTCGATGTTCGTCAACCTGTCCCGCCGCTCCCAGGCCCTGGTCGAGCGCCAGCTGAACCTGATCGACCGGCTGGAGCAGGACGAGCAGGACCCCGACCAGCTGGCCAGCCTGTTCGAGCTGGACCACCTGGCCACCCGGATGCGGCGCAACAGCGAGAACCTGCTGGTCCTCTCCGGCACCGACCTGTCGCGCCGGCTCACCCGCCCGGTCCCGGTGGCCGAGGTGCTCGGCGCCGCCGTGTCCGAGGTCGAGCAGTACGCCCGGGTGCAGGTCGGCCAGGCCCCGGAGCTGACCGTCCAGGGCCGCGCGGTCAACGACCTCGTGCACCTGATCGCGGAGCTGCTGGACAACGCCACCGTGTTCTCGGACCCGGTGACCAAGGTCACCGTGCGCACGGCCCGCACCCGCAAGGGCGAGCTGGCCATCGAGATCCAGGACCGCGGCGTCGGCATGGGCGAGCAGGAGATCAACGACGCCAACGAGCGGCTGGCCGACCCGCCGGACGTGGACGTGTCGGTGTCCCGCCGCATGGGCCTGTACGTGGTCGCGCGGCTCGCCAAGCGCCACGACATCCGGGTGCGGCTGCGCCCCAACGAGGACATCGAGGGCGGCACCACCGCGCTCGTGCTGGTGCCCGAGACGCTGGTCCAGCAGCCCGGCGCGCCGATGGAGCCGCCCCCCGCGTTCAGCGGCGGCAACCCGGCGCAGCGCGCGTCCGGCATCGCCGGCGCGTTCGGCCTGGGCGGCTCGACCCGCCCCGACGACGAGCCGAGCTTCCCGAGTTTCCCGAGCCTGCCCCGGGTCGAGGACGAGCAGCCCGCGTTCCCGGTGAGCTTCGTGCGCGGCGAGGGCGAGCACGACGCGGCCCGCCTGCCCGCGTTCGGCGAGGCCCCGGCCGTCGCCCCGGTGGAGGTCCCGGCCGAGACCGCGTCGGAGCTCTCCCAGCCGTGGCTGCCCGCGGCCGGCGAGCGCGACGTGGAGCGCGAGCCGTCCGGGTCGTTCGGCGAGCCGACCCTGTTCACCGCCTACGAGGACCGCGACGAGCGGGACTCGGATCACCAGCACGGGTTCGAGACCACCCAGTTCGCCGCGGCCGTGGACGCGAACTTCACCGCCGACGAGCCGGAGCCCGCGCACCGCAACGGCACCGCGCCCGCCCCGTCCCGGCCGGCCGACGCCGACCTGGACGCGCCCACCGAGCGCCTGCCGATCTACGAGGCGGTCCTGTCGCAGTGGTTCCAGGCCGTGGGCAGCGAGACCTCCGCGGCCGCCGCGCAGGCCGTGCCGACCGCCGCCGTCGAGCCCGCGCCGGGGACGCCGTCCACGCCGCTGCCGAGCCGCCGGTCCAGGGCCGCCCAGGACGGGTCCGCGGACCCGGCGCCGGTCGACTTCGGCGTCGAGGTCGGTCGTGGCGAGTTCGGCCGGATCGACGTGTTCGGGGAGTCCGGCTTCGCCGACCCGGCGATCGGCGACACCTCGTTCGTGGACCCCGGTGACGCGCTGGTGCAGCGCGGCACCCTGGACGTGACCTCGAACGGGAGCGCGAACGGCCTGCCCGGGCGCGAGCCCGAGAACGGCACGCCTACCCTGATCGGGGGAGGGTTGCCCAAGCGGCAGCCCGGCTCGCCCCACAACCTGCCCAAGCGTGCTGCGGAGGTGTCCCGCGTGACCGAGCCCGAGCCGGTCGCCGATCCCGAGCCGGGGGACGCCGAGGCGGTGTGGCAGTCGCCCGCCGACGAGGGTTGGCAGGCGGCGCAGTCCCTGTTGAACAAGGTTCCAGAGAGCACGACACAAGCGGGGTTGCCCAAGCGGGTGCCCAAGGCTCAGCTTGTGCCGGGATCGGCCGCGCCGAAGCCCCAGGCGGCGGAGCGGCAACCGCAGCGGCCCCCGCTGCCACCACGGTCGGCTGACGCGATCCGTGGACGCATGTCGAGTCTTCAGCAGGGCGTCCGTCGAGGGCGACACGCGATGATCGACGCTTACGCTGGTGACATGTCGAGCCGGCAAGACGAGGAGCAGGAGTGACGACCGCAGCTCAGCCAGGAAGCTTTGGTTGGCTTATCACCGACTTCGTGCGCCGGGTGCCCGGTGTAGCGCATTCCGTGGTGGTGTCGGCGGACGGGCTTCTGCTCGCCGGCTCACAGGGGCTGCCCCGAGACCGCGCCGAACAACTGTCCGCCGTGGCCTCCGGCCTGGTCAGCCTCACCCAGGGCGCCGCCCGCTGCTTCGAAGCGGGTGCGGTCAACCAGACGGTGGTCGAGATGGAACGGGGCTACCTGTTCCTGATGTCGATCAGCGACGGGTCGTGCCTGGCCGTGCTGGCGGCGCCCAACTGCGACATCGGTCTGGTCGCCTACGAGATGACGCTGCTGGTCGAGCGCGTGGGCCAGCAGCTGACCCCGGAGCTGCGCGCGCAGCTCCAGGGTGTGGTTCGGCGGTAGTCCTCATGAGATCGTGGGGGTGAGGGTGGATGGCTGAACGATCCGCCGGCGGCCGCCGCTTCGGTAGGAACTTCAACTACCAGGAGTGGGCGGTCGGTGGCTTCCGATTCGCTGAGCCGGATGCCGACCCCGCACAGGACGAGGAAGCCGAGGACGCACCGAACTCGTGGACGGGCCGCCGGGCGGAGCGGGCCCCGGGACCACCACGGGTCGAAGGCACAGGGCAGGGGCAAGGCGACATGTCACAGCGTGAGGTTGACGACTCGTCGTACGACTACGACGACGTCCCCAACCGGTTCGACATCGACGGGTACGGCAGCGGGCTGTTCGGGGGTCCGGGCGCCGACCTGTTCGGTGCCCACGGCCTGCCCGACAGCGTGCCGGAACAGGTGCCCTACACGACCGGGCCGCAGCCGGTCGTGCGACGGCACGAACCCACCCCGGAACCCTCCGAGGAGTCCGGTTCGCTGGTGCGCCCGTACACCCGCACCGGCGGGCGCACCCGTCCCGACTACGACCTCGCCATCGAGGCGCTGGTGTCCACCAGCGAGAAGGGCCTGGACCGGGAGGCGGCGGTGCTGCCGGAACACCGGTCCATCTGCGGGCTGTGCACCGACACCAGGTCGGTGGCCGAGGTCGCCGCACACCTGCGCCTGCCCCTGGGCGTCGTGCGGGTGCTGATCGGCGACATGGCGAGCATGGGTTTGGTTTTGATTCACCAGGGCGGCTTGGTCGTTGGGGACCGGCCTTCCATTGAATTCCTTGAGAGGGTGCTCAGTGGGCTTCGCAGGCTCTAGCCCCAACGCGGCCGAAGGCGCACGGAAGCCGACGACCTCCGCGAAGATCGTGGTGGCCGGCGGCTTCGGCGTGGGCAAGACGACGTTCGTCGGTTCCGTGTCGGAGATCGTTCCGCTGACCACCGAAGCGGTGATGACCGAGGCCAGCGCCGGGGTCGACGACCTCTCGGCCACGCCGAACAAGGTCACGACCACGGTGGCCATGGACTTCGGTCGGGTGTCGCTGGACCAGGACCTGATCCTGTACCTGTTCGGCACGCCCGGCCAGCACCGGTTCTGGTTCATGTGGGACGACCTCGTGCGCGGCGCCATCGGCGCGATCGTGCTGGTCGACACCCGTCGACTGGCCGACGCGTTCGCCTCGATCGACTTCTTCGACGACCGGCAACTGCCGTACGTGGTCGGCGTGAACTGCTTCGACGGGTTGCTGCACCACCGCATCGAGGACGTGCGGGAAGCGCTGACCATCGACCAGTCCGTGCCGATGGTGACGTGCGACGCCCGCAACCGGCAGTCGACGAAGCAGACGCTCATCACGCTGGTGGAGCACGCGATGCGCCAGTGGATGTCGGTGCGCGCGGGCTGACCGCCCCGCGGTCTCCGCGTCGGTGGGCGGCTCCCGCCCACCGACGCGGCCGCCCGCCGCCCTCACCCGGCCGCCGTCTCGCCCTGGCTGCCGCCCCCACTCGGCTGCCGCTTTGACCTGGCTGCCGCCTTCACCGGCTGCTGTCCTCGCCCGGCTGCCGCCTCAGACCCGGCCGGCCCGTGTCCACCGGAGCCCGTGCCCACCCGGTCTCGCCCGCCGCCGGTCTCGCCCGCCGCCGGCGGTCGTCCTCCCCGGCGGTCGTCTTCTTCCGCCCGGCCTCGTCCGCTCGTCTTCTTCCGCTGCCTCAGGCCGTCAGCCGTCGTCGTCCTGGTCCTCGACCAGCGCGGCGGACGTGATGCGGTGCAGCGGGAAGCGGCGCACCTCGCCGTAGCTGACGTCCACGCCCTCCAGCACACCGCCGCCCACCACCTGCGGCGTGATGACGCGGCGGGCGGCCGTGCCGTGGCTGTCGACGAAGTCCACCAGCACGCTGCGGCCCTGCCGGGCGGCCCGCTGGAGCAGGGCGAGCGTCGCGGACGGGCCCGCGCCCAGGTGGCCGGGCACCGACACCCTCGTCCCACCCGCGGTGGTCGCCGCGCGGTCGCCCGCCCGGACCAGGCGGACCAGCTCGTCCAGCTGCTCGTCGGAGGGCACGGCGGGCGGCACGGACCTGCGGCGGCCCTTGCCCGCGATCCGGCGTCCCCGCTCGCGCAGGTCGAGCACGCGGCCGTCCGCGCTCTCGGCGGCGGGCGCGAACCCGGCGGTCCGCAGGGCGTCCAGCACCTCGGCCAGCGGCAGCGGGCTGACCAGCACGGTCGACGCGATCCGGCGCAGCTCCAGCCGTTCGGCGGTCGGGTGCGCCAGCACCTCGGCGATCAGCACCGGGTCGTCGCAGCGCAGGAACGACCCGGCCGCGCCGCCGCGCAGCCTGCCGTGCTTGCGGGCGGTGTCGTCGATCAGGTAGGTCAGCGACTGCGGCACCGGGGTGCGCGACCGCGACCGGAACAGCTCGTGCAGGTCGGCGGCGCTGCGGCCGGCGTCGAACGCCCGGCGCACCGAGCCCTCGTGCACGCGGTAGACGGTGGCGCCGCCCGCCGACTCGACGTCCGCGACCAGGTCGATCTCGTCGGCCAGCTCCGGGTCGAGCCGGCCGGGGGCGACCACGGTCAGGTCGGCCTGCACCAGCACGTGGTCGACGGGGGCGGGCAGCGCGTCGCCGAGGCGCTTGGCGGCCGGGCCGGGGCCCTCGGTGAGCAGGGTGCGGCCCTGGGCGGTGATCGCGTTGAGGGCGAGCACGCCCGTCTGCGTGCCCTCGTCCACGGTCCAGCGGACCAGCTCGTCGCGCAGGCGGCCGCCGCGGCGGGGCGCGCGCCAGGCCAGCACGGCGGCCAGCTCGTCCGGGTCGGTGACGGCGGTGCCCGGGTCGAGGGAGGCCAGGGCCTCCAGCACGCGCCTGCGGTCCCTGGGCGCGGCCGGGCGGTTCAGCTCGGGGGCCAGGGGGTTGAGCAGGCGGTCGCGGTCGTCGCGCTGCCCGATCAGGCCCGGCAGGCGGGGCAGGTCGAGCCACGCCTGGGCGAGCGCGGCCCACCGGTGCTCGGGGGCGGCCACCAGCCAGGCGTCGGCCTGCGTGGTCGGCGCCCACTCCGGCTCGGTGCCCTCGCTGTCGGCGACCAGGCCCGCGTTGACGACCAGTTCGACCAGCAGCGCGGCGCGGCGCTCGTCGGCGTTCACGTCCTTGGCCAGCCGGCGCAGGTCGCGCACGCCGAGGCCGCCGGACCGCAGCACCGGCGGCGGTTCGCCCGACCAGCTCTTGATCAGGATCTCGACGTGGCGCGACAGCTCCAGCGCCACGCCGCCGCCGGTCCGGTCCACGGTGGAGGGCTCGCGGGCGGCGGTGCCCAGCGGCGGCTCGATCACCCGCACGTCGCCCAGCGGCCGGTCGCCGCGCACCTTCAGGCCGATCTCGCGGGGCAGCTCGACGGTCAGCGCGTCCCGCCGGATCAGCAGGCCCCTGGCCAGAAGCTTCTGGATCGGCGTCGTGGCGGTGGCGAGGGAGACGGCGTGGGCGGCGTCCCGGGTCTGCCCGACCGGTGGCCCGGCGGCGAGGGCCCGCAGCACGCGGCGCTCGTCCTCGGGCAGCCCGTCCACCTCGGCGTCGGCCAGGCCCGGCACCGAGCGCCCCAGCCCGCACGGGAAGGCGTTGACCGCGTCCCGGGTGGCCGGGGGCGTGGAGATCGCCCCGTCGTCGCCCCACAGCAGCGCCCGCTCCCGCAGCGCATCGAGGGCGTCCCGCACGTCGACGCCCGCGAACAACGCCTCCAGTTCGGCCACCGCGACCGGCCTCAGGTCCGCGTCCAGCACCAGCAGCGCCTCCAGCACCGTCAGAGTGAACGTGTCGAGGTCCTCGCAGGCGCGCGCCACCGAGGCCCGCGACCCGATGCGGGTGGCGAGCACGGTCGTGTCGGCCGGTGGTGGCGTGGCCAGGTCGGGCCGGGCGCGCAGCAGGGCCACGAGCGCGGTGTCCTCCCGCGCCCGCAGCCACTCGGCAAGGGTGACGCCGGACATCCCCACCACGGTATATGCCTCCCCACCACCCCTCGCACCCCCACCACCACCCGCGCGAGTCGTACCCCCAGCCCCCGCGTGTCGTACGCCCAGACCGCGCGAGTCGTACGTTCCGGACCCCCGTGTCGTACCCCCAGGACCCCCGAGTTCAGTCCTCAGGCCCCCACATCACCGGTCGGGCGGGGTCACGAACACTGAATTCGGGGGTCCTGGACGTACGACTCGCGAGGTCTGGACGTACGACTCGCGCGGGTTAGGTATCGCACACGTGATGCGTCTCTCCGGGGTCGGGCGGGGCGCCGCGGACCGACCGGAACGGTCGGGTGAGGCACACTTGAGCCCGACGCAGGCAACACCGAGGAGGAATCGTGGCCAAGGCCCGCCCCGAGCGCATCGACCCGCACTGGCCGGAGCCGCCGGTGGACGGCAAGCACGCGGTCAGCGAGCTCGCCGCCGAAGTCCAGGGCGCCCTGTCCCCGTTCGGCAAGGTCGCCTTCCCGGTGCCGGTCGAGGAGCTCGGTTACCGGCACCCGGTCACCGAGATCAACCGGTGATCGACCGCTAGCACACGATCGCGCGCGGCGGACGAGCCGCGCGCGTTCCGCAATTCCGCCCGGACTACGCTCGATGGCCTCTTGCGCAGCGCAGTCCTGGGAGGTTCGCCGTGCCGGTCCCCGGCCCTGGTTACTCGATCACCGTCCGCCTGGAGGCCCCGCCGTCGGCGTCCGCCGCGGGCGACCTCGCCTCGGCGGTCGGGCGGGCCGGTGGCGTCATCACCGCGTTCGACGTCGTCGAGTCGCACGCCGACCGGGTGATCGTCGACCTCACCTGCAACTCCCTGTCGGCCAACCACGCCAAGGACATCACCGACACCCTCGGCCTGCTGCCGGGCGTCGCGGTCCGCAAGGTGTCCGACCGGACCTTCCTGGTCCACCTCGGCGGCAAGATCGAGATCTCGTCCAAGGTGCCGCTGCGCAACCGCGACGACCTCTCCCGCGCCTACACCCCCGGTGTGGCCCGCATCTGCCAGGCCATCGCGGAGAACCCCGACGACGCCCGCCGGCTCACCATCAAGCGCAACACCGTCGCCGTGGTCACCGACGGCTCGGCCGTGCTCGGCCTGGGCAACATCGGCCCGGCCGCCGCGCTGCCGGTGATGGAGGGCAAGGCCGCGCTGTTCAAGAAGTTCGCGGGCGTGGACGCCTGGCCGGTGTGCCTGGACACCCAGGACACCGAGGAGATCATCCGCGCGGTCGAGCTGATCGCCCCCGTCTACGGCGGCATCAACCTGGAGGACATCGCCGCGCCCCGCTGCTTCGAGATCGAGGCGCGGCTGCGCGAGAAGCTGGACATCCCGGTCTTCCACGACGACCAGCACGGCACCGCGATCGTCGTGGTCGGCGCCCTGCGCAACGCCCTGCGCGTGGTCGGCAAGCAGCTCGCCGACTGCAAGATCGTGGTCTGCGGCGTGGGCGCGGCGGGCAGCGCGATCATCCGGCTGCTGCTCAAGCAGGGCCCCGGCGACGTGGTCGCGGTCGACGTGGACGGCATCGTGCACCGCGACCGCCCCGGCCTGGACGACAACCTGGCCTCCATCGCCGCCGCCACGAACAGGTCCGGCGTCAGCGGCCGGCTGCACGACGCGCTGGTCGGCGCGGACGTGTTTATCGGCGTGTCGGCCCCGAACCTGTTCGGCGCCGAGCAGGTCGCCACGATGAACGACGACGCGATCGTGTTCGCGCTGGCCAACCCGGACCCGGAGATCGACCCGATGGAGGCGCAGAAGCACGCCGCCATCGTGGCCACCGGGCGCAGCGACTTCCCGAACCAGATCAACAACGTGCTGGCGTTCCCCGGCGTGTTCCGGGGCCTGCTGGACGCCAACGCGCACACCATCACCGACTCGATGCTGCTGGCCGCGGCGACCGCCATCGCGGACGTGGTGGACGGCGACCGGCTCAACGCCTCGTTCATCGTGCCCAGCGTGTTCGACACCACGGTGGCCCCGGCGGTGGCCGAGGCGGTGCGCAAGGCCGCGACCGGAGCCTGAAGCCGGGAGGGCCGGGAGGGCCCGGGAGGGCCGGGAGGGCCGGGAGGGGCGCGAAGGGCGAGCGGGGGAGTGAGGGCCGGGCGGGCCGGGCCGGCCGGACAAGGGCGCGACGGGTCCGGCGGGGCGGGCGCGGCCTAGCATCGCCGGTATGAGCGAGCACCTCACCCACGTGGACCGCGCGGGCGCGGCGCGCATGGTCGACGTCTCCGGCAAGGAGCCGACCACGCGCACCGCGGTCGCCTCCGGCGTGCTGCGCACGACGGAGCAGGTGGTGGCGCTGCTGGGCAGCGCCGGCCTGCCCAAGGGCGACGCGCTGGCCACCGCCCGCATCGCCGGGATCATGGCCGCGAAGCGCACCTGGGAGCTGGTGCCGCTGTGCCACCCGATCGCGCTGTCGGGGGTGGAGGTGGGCCTGGAGCTGGGCGGGGCGGAGGTGCGCATCACGGCGACCGTCCGCACCACCGACCGCACCGGCGTGGAGATGGAGGCGCTGACCGCGGTGTCGGTGGCGGGCCTGACCCTGCACGACATGGTCAAGGCGGTCGACCCGGCGGCGCAGCTGGACGCCGTGCGGGTGGAGCGCAAGGAGGGCGGCAAGACCGGTCTGTGGGAGCGCCCGTGAGCGCCCCGAGGACGGCGCGGGTCATCACGGCGTCCAACCGGGCGTCGGCCGGGGTCTACGAGGACCGCTCGGGTCCGGTGATCGTGGCGTGGCTGCGGGAGCGCTCCTACGAGGTGCCGGACGCGGTGGTGGTGCCCGACGGCGAGCCGGTGGCCGAGGCGCTGCGGCGGGCCGTCGCGGACGGCGTGGCGGTGGTGGTCACCACCGGCGGCACGGGTGTCAGCCCGACCGACCGCACGCCGGAGGCCACGCGCTCGGTGCTGGACCGCGAGGTGCCGGGGGTGGCCGACGCGATCCGCCTGTCGGCGTGGCCGCGCGTGCCCACGGCCGTGCTGTCGCGCGGGCTGGCGGGGGTCGCGGGCCGCACGTTCGTCGTCAACCTGCCGGGGTCGACCGGTGGGGTGCGCGACGGCCTGGAGGTGCTCGCGGCGGTGCTGGAGCACGCGGTCGACCAGCTGGCCGGGGGTGATCACGCGTGACCGCGGTGCTGCGCGCGACCGTCAGCGACGAGCCGCTGTCGGTGGCCGAGCACGCCGCGCTGGTGGAGCACGCCGCCGCCGGGGCGGTGGTGACCTTCGCCGGGGTGGTCCGCGACCACGACGGCGGCCGGTCGGTGCGGGAACTGGAGTACGTGGGCCACCCGACGGCCGCCGGGGTGGTGGCCGAGGTGGTGGCGGACGTGGTGGCGCGGTTCGACGGGGTGCGCGCGGTGGCCGTGTCGCACCGGGTCGGGGCGCTGGGGATCGGGGACGTGGCGCTGGCGTGCGCGGTGTCGGCCGATCACCGCCGCGCGGCGTTCGACGTGTGCTCGGAGCTGGTCGACGAGGTGAAGCGCCGGCTGCCGGTGTGGAAGCGGCAGGTGTTCGCCGACGGCGGCGACGAGTGGGTCAACATGCCCTGAGCGGTCCGCCGGCGAGCCGGAGGACGCCGGAGGGCGGGGGGAGGCCGAACGGGGCTCCGGGCGGTCGTGCGGGCGGCTGGGGGAGCCGTGGGGCCCGGAACGGGTCCGGGACCCGACCGCCGAGGGGAAGGCGGTCGGGTCCCGTGCCGGCTCACGCCGACCGGATCACCCGGTCGAGGATCACTTGGTGGCGATCTTCATGCCCGGCATGATGAGGTCCGGGTTCGGGATGAAGTCCTTGTTCAGCTGGTGCAGCGCGGTCCAGCCGCCGTCGACCTTCAGCTCGTCCGCGATCTTGGACAGGGTGTCGCCCGCCTTGATCTCGTAGTCGCCCTCGGGGTTGCTGCTCGGCAGCGCCACCACGACGGGGGCGGGGGCGGCCTGCTGGACCGGCGCCGGGGCCTGCCGGGGCTGCTGCTGCACCGGCGCCTGCTGGACCGGGGCCTGGCGGGCCGGGGCCGGGGCGGCACCGCCGCCGAGGCCCTTGGGGCCGCAGACGGGCCAGGCGCCGATGCCCTGCGTGCGCAGGACGTTCTCCGCCACGCGGATCTGCTCCGCGCGGGAAGCCTGGTGGGGCATACCGCTGCCACCGTTGGCGGTCCACGTGGACGGCAGGAACTGGAGGCCGCCGTAGTAGCCGTTGCCGGTGTTGATGCTCCAGTTGCCACCGCTCTCGCACGCCGCGACCGCGTCCCAGTTGACGCTCTGGGCGTTCGCGGTGCCGGCGGCCAGGCCCAGCGGGGCGCCGACGATGACGCCGGCGACGGCGACCTTGGCGATGCCGCGGGCCGCGGAGCTGGTGGTGGTCGGGCGGTGCTTGCCTCGGTAAGAGAACATTTCCCTCTCAGCCCGTCCGCACCTGCTCAGGCGGTCCGGGTTCGGGGCCCGGGGATCGCCCAGCTTTCCTGTCCGGCGGATTTCTCTCGCTCGGGGGTGTGCCCGGGGCCGTTGGACAGGTTCGGTGCGTGGCGTCCGGGTCGTGCTGCGGTCGGTCGGGGCCAACCGAGGAGCGACGGTACGTAACCGGGAGAGCTCGCGCCAAACGAACTGCTGTGTGATCGACATCACGGTAACGCCATGGGGTGACTCCTCGACCATGGCGTTTAGCCAGGTCAGAGCACCGTTACCGGTCTGTTTCCGTTCCGAGATCGGTCGAAATAAATCACGTTAAGTGAGGTCTGGCTCACGTGTTAACCCGTCCGAGGCGGTGCTGTCAGCCCCCGGCGAAGGGTGGCAACACGTCCAGTTGTGACCCGGACCACACCGTCGTGTCGTGGTCGCGGACCGCGATCCCGTCCAGCAGGAAGCTGCACGCGGGCAGCACCCGGGTCGCCCGGTCGCCGTGCCGCTCCCGCACCGCCGCGAGCACCGCGGCCACCGTCGGGGCCTCGCCGGGCAGCTCGAAGCTCTCGTCCGCCACACCCACGGCCGCCCGCGCGCCCGCGAAGTACCGCACCGTCAGCCGCACGTCATCCCCCGATCGCGCTCATGGGCCGGTCGGGCTGGCTGAACCCGGCCGAGTTGATGCCGTGCCCGGCCGCCTTCGCCCACGAGTTCCCGCGCCACCGGTCCGCGACCTCCTCGTCGCCCGCGCCGCCGCGCAGCAGGGCCCGCAGGTCCGTCTCGGACCGGCTGAACAGGCAGTTGCGCACCTGGCCGTCGGCGGTCAGCCGGGTCCGGTCGCACGCCGCGCAGAACGGCCGCGTCACCGAGGCGATCACGCCGACCACGGCCGGCCCGCCGTCCACCAGCCACCGCTCGGCGGGCGCGCCGCCCCGCTCGCCCGGCTCCGGCGTCAGCGGGAACTCCGAGCGCAGCGCCGCCAGGACCTCCTCGGCGGTCACCATGCCGTCCCGGTCCCAGCCGTGCTGCGGGTCCAGCGGCATCTGCTCGATGAACCGCAGCTGGTAGCCGTGCTCCAGGCAGAACCGCAGCAGCGGCACGGCCTCGTCCTCGTTCACCCCGCGCATCAGCACCGAGTTCACCTTGACCGGGGACAACCCGGCCTCCCGGGCCGCCGCCAGGCCGGCGAACACGTCGCCCAGCCGGTCGCGCCTGGTCAGCTCCCGGAACCGCGCCGGGTCGAGGGTGTCGAGCGAGACGTTCACCCGGTCGAGGCCCGCCGCGACCAGACCGGCGGCCCGCTTCGCCAAGGTCAACCCGTTCGTGGTCATCGAGATCCGCGGCCGGGGCGCCAGCGCCGCCGTGGCGGCCACCACGGCGTCCAGGTTCGGCCGCAGCAGCGGCTCGCCGCCGGTGAACCGGACGTCGGTCACGCCCAGCCGGGTCACCGCGATGCCGATCAGCCGGACCAGCTCCTCGTCGGTGAGCAGGTCGGGCTTCGGCAGCCAGTCCAGGCCCTCGGCGGGCATGCAGTAGGTGCAGCGGAGGTTGCAGCGGTCGGTCAGCGAGACGCGCAGGTCGGTCGCGACCCGGCCGAACCGGTCGACCAGCAGCGGTGAGCCCGGACGTGCCGGGGCGTCCGGGGTGGCGCGCACGACGGGGATGCCCAACTCCACGGCTGTCACCCGCCCCAGGGTAATCGGCCCGCACCGGCGGTCACCGGAAAAAGCGCGGCCGGCGGCGCTCCGGGGCCCGGACGACCGTGCCTGGAACGGCCTCCCGGCCGCTAAATTGCTCGTCATGACCAGGGAGCACGACGTCCCCGCCGACGAGCTGGAGCGGTTCGGCGCCTACGCGCGGGAGACCAGCGCGCTCACCGTCGCGCTGCACAGCCGGGTCGCCGAGCGGATGGGCTTGTCGCCGACCGACGGCAGGTGCCTCGCCCTCGCCGCGCGCGCCGAGGGACCCGTCACCGCGGGCCGGATCGCCGAGCTGTCCGGGCTGTCCACCGGCGCGGTCACCGGCGTGATCGACCGGCTGGAGCGCGCCGGCTACGTCCGCCGCGTGCGCGACCCGCACGACCGCCGCAAGGTGCTCGTCGAGGTCGCCACCGGGGACGGCGACCGGTTCTCCCCCCTGGTCGAGGGCGCGCGGCAGGCGCTGCGCGAGGTGCTGTCGCGGTTCAGCCCGGAGGAGCGCGCCGTGCTGGAGCGGTACCACCGGGCCTCCATCGAGGCGTTCCGGCAGCGCGTGGTCGACACCTGAGCCGGCAGCATGTCGCCCATGGCCGCTCAGTGGAACTACCTGATGGACATGGACGGCGTGCTCGTGCACGAGGAGCACCCGATCCCCGGCGCGGGGGAGTTCGTGGCCGAGCTGACCGCGAACGCCATCCCGTTCCTGGTGCTCACGAACAACTCCATCTACACGCCGCGGGACCTGCGCGCCCGGCTGTCCCGGACCGGCCTGGAGGTGCCGGAGGCGGCCATCTGGACCTCCGCGCTGGCCACCGCGCGGTTCCTGGACTCGCAGCGGCCAGGCGGTTCGGCGTTCGTGATCGGCGAGGCCGGCCTGACCACCGCGCTGCACGAGATCGGCTACGTGCTGACCGACCGCGACCCGGACTACGTGGTGCTCGGCGAGACCCGCACCTACAGCTTCACCGCGATCACCAAGGCGATCCGGCTGGTGGAGGAGGGCGCGCGGTTCATCGCCACCAACCCGGACGCCACCGGCCCGTCGCGCGAGGGCTCGCTGCCCGCGACCGGCGCCGTGGCCGCGCTGATCGAGCGGGCGACCGGGCGCGAGCCGTACTACGTGGGCAAGCCCAACCCGCTGATGATGAGGTCGGCGCTGCGGGCGCTGGGCGCGCACTCGGAGAACACCCTGATGATCGGCGACCGGATGGACACCGACGTGCGCTCGGGCCTGGAGGCGGGGCTGCGCACGATCCTGGTGCTCTCCGGCATCTCCGCGGAGTCGACGGCCGAGCTGTACCCGTTCCGGCCGACGCGGGTGGTCAAGTCGATCGCGGACCTGGTCGGCCACTCGTCCGACCCGTTCCCGGGGGACGAGCCGAACCCGGTGTGAGCCGCGGCCCCCCGGATGTGTCGTACCCCCGCGCTAGCGTGCCGGCATGGCTGTCGACCACATCGCCGTCGCCGAGTTCTACAGCGGGGCGTTCACCGGGATCGTGACCGGCAACGCGGGCGTGCCCGTGCCGAGCTGTCCGGGGTGGACGGTGGACGACCTGGTGGCGCACCTGGCCGAGGTGCAGTCGTGGTGGACGCTCGTGCTGCCGGCCCGGGGCGGGGTGCCGGACGACGAGGTGGCGCGGCGGGCCGCCGACCCGGGGCCCGACCGCGTCGGGGGGTGGCGGGAGATCAGCGCCCGGTACCTGGCGGCGCAGCGGGAGTGCCCGCCGGACGCGCCGGTGTGGGTGTGGTGGAACGACGAGGAGCGCGCCACGGCGGCGGACGTGGCCTCGCGGCAGGCGCACGAGGCGGTGGTGCACTGCTGGGACGCGGGGAACGCGGTGGGGCGTCCCGAGCCGATCCCGGCGGAGCTGGCGGCGGACGGGGTGGGCGAGTTCCTGGACCGGTTCCTGCACGGGCCGGAGTGGGTGCGCGGGCCGCTGGTGGTGGAGCTGGTGGCGACCGACACGGGTGACCGGTGGCTCGTCGGCGCGGAGGGCGCGGGCGGGGTGGGCGGCGGTGCCGGCGGGGTGGCCGGTGCCGGTGGGGTGAGCGGTGCCGCCGGGGTGGCCGGTGCGGGCAAGCCTCGGCGGGTGGTCGCGGGGGAGCCGGGCGCGCGGGTGTCCGGCACGGCCGAGCAGCTCTACCTGGTGCTGTGGCGGCGCGCGGCGCGGGAGGAGGTGACCGTGACGGGTGATGAGGCCGGGGTGGAGGCGCTGCTGGCCTGGCCGCGGCTGGACTGAGCGGTCCGGGGGGAACCGGGCGTCCGGGCGGTCCGGATCGGGGTCGTGGCGGGGGGCGGTGAACGCGGGGCGGAGTCGTGGCGTCACGGCGCGCCACCGCGCGCTCACCCCGGTGGGGGAGGGCGGGCGGGCGGCCCGAAGTTCCCCGGCCGGCCGCTGATCGACTTGTGGGCAGCCTTCCCGCGCGTCGCTTATCGTCACGGTGTGGAACGACCGCTCTTCGTGGTCGGCGACGTGCACGGGCACCTCGCCGAGCTGACCCGCGCCCTGCACACCTCGGGCCTGGTCGACGCCGACGGCACCTGGTCCGGCGGTGAGGCGGAGCTGTGGTTCCTCGGCGACTTCGTCGACCGCGGCCCCGACGGCATCGGGGTGATCGAGTTCGTGATGCGCCTGGCCGAGCAGAGCGGCGGCCGGGTCGACGCGCTGGTCGGCAACCACGAGGTGCTGCTGCTGGGCATGCACCGCTTCGGCGACGAGAACGTGCCGGGCGCCCCGACCCCGCGCAGCTTCGCCCGCAGCTGGCTGCTCAACGGCGGCCTGCGCAGCGACCAGGACCGCCTCACCGACGAGCACATCGACTGGCTCACCACCCGCCGGGTGCTGGCCGAGGTCGACGGGCACCTGCTGATGCACTCCGACACCCTCGCCTACCTGGAGTGGGGCGGGACCATCGACGAGGTCAACCGGGCCGTCCGGGACGTGCTGCGGGGCGACGACCTCGAACAGTGGTGGGAGTGCTGGCGCAAGATGACCACCCGCTACGCCTTCCGCGGCCCGGAGGGGCCCGCCGTGGCCACCGAGCTGCTGGAGGTGCTGGGCGGGCGCGAGGTGGTGCACGGCCACAGCGTGATCGCCGACCAGCTGGGCGTGCCGCCGCAGCAGATCGACGGGCCGTTGCGCTACGCCGACGACAAGGTGCTGGCCGTCGACGCGGGCCTGTACAGCGGCGGGCCGTGCCTGGTGGTCCGGCTGGACGACGCGGGACCGGCCGACGGGCAGGCCGACGACCCGGCCGCCGGGGATCAGGCCAAGGGGGATCAGGCCAAGGGGGATCAGGCCGCCGGGGATTAGGCCGCCGGGGATTAGGCCGCCGGGGATCAGGCCGCCGGGGATCAGGCCGCCGGGGATCAGGCCGCCGACCGGCCCGACTAGCGCGCGCCGCCTAGGGCGCCGGGACGATCTCCTTGCCGAGCGGCACCAGCGACACCGGCACGAGCTTGAAGTTCGCGATGCCCAGCGGGATGCCGATGATCGTCACGCACAGCGCGATCCCGGTCACCACGTGCCCGATGGCCAGCCAGATGCCCGCCACGAGGATCCAGATGACGTTGCCGATGAGCGACGGCGTCCCCGAGCCGGGCCGGTCCACGACGGTGCGCCCGAACGGCCACAGCGCGTAGTTGGCGATGCGGAACGACGCCAGCCCCCACGGGATGGTGATGATGAGCACGCAGCACACGATGCCCGCGAGCACGTACCCGACGGCCAGCCAGAAGCCGCTGAGCACCAGCCAGATCACGTTCAGGATGAGCCTCACCCCGTCCATCCTGCCCGATTAAGCTGCGTGCTCGTGGTGAACAAACTCCGCTGGGGCGTCGTGGCTACGGGCGGCATCGCCGATGTCGTCACCGGCGACCTCCGCCTGCTGCCCGACGTCGACGTGCTCGCCGTGTCGTCCCGCGCGCTGCCCAAGGCCGAGGAGTTCGCGGCCAAGCACGGCATCGCCCGCCCCTACGGCGACTACCGCGACCTGCTCGCGGACCCCGACGTGGACGTGGTCTACGTCGCCACGCCGCACGTCCAGCACCACGAGGTGACGCGGGCCGCGCTGGAGGCCGGCAAGCACGTGCTGTGCGAGAAGCCCGCCACGCTGACCCCGGCGGCGCTGCGGGACGTGGTGGACCTGGCCCGCGAGCGCGGCCTGTTCCTGATGGAGGCCATCTGGACCCGGTTCAACCCGCTGATCGTCGAGCTGGGCGAGCTGGTCCGGGCCGGTGTGATCGGCGAGGTCAGGTCCGTCCGGGCCGACTTCGGCTTCCCGCTGCCGCACGACCCGGCGCACCGCCTGTGGAACCGGGAGCTGGGCGGCGGGTCGCTGTTCGACCTGGGCATCTACCCGGTGTCGTTCGCGCACCTGCTGCTGGGCGAACCGGACGTCGTCCACGCGCACGGCTCGCTGGTCGGCGGCGTGGACGCGGAGATCGGCGTGCTGCTCGGCTACGAGGGCGGCGCGCACGCGCTCGTCGGGTCGTCGCTGCGCAGCCCCCTCAAGGACGGCGCGGTCGTGTACGGCACGGAGGGCCTCGTGGAGCTGCCGGAGGCGCTCTACAACCCGAGCCGCATGATCGTCAACGGGGTGGAGCGCCGGCACGAGCAGGAGGGCGCGGGTTACGTGCCGCAGCTGCGCGAGGTCGTGCGGCGGGTGCGGGCGGGGGAGACGGAGAGCCCGTCGATGACGCTGGACGAGTCGCTGGCGATCATGCGGACCCTCACCAGGGCGGCCGAGCAGGTCGGCGTGGACTACGCGGGCGTGGAGGCCGGCTGAGCCTGCCCCGGGGCTTCACCGCCCCGGGCACGGCGGCAGCAGGGCCAGCGTCACCAGCACCACCGCCTCCACGCTCCGGCCGCCCGGCGTCAGCAGGTGGCTCAGCGCCACCCGCACGGCGGTCTCCGCGATCAGCTGCGCCCGGTCCGCCGCCAACCCGGGCCAGCCGGCGCTGACGTGCTGCGCGAACACCGCCGTCGCCAGGGCCAGCACCGGCCGGCCCTTGGTGGTCAGGAACGGCAGCATGTCCTCGGCGTTCGCCCCGGTGAGCACCGACCTCGCCAGCGCGTCCCGCCCGGCCAGGTCGAACGCGAACGTGATCGCCCGCCGCAGGCCGTCGACCGGGTCGGCGGCCGACCCGAGCCGTTCGCGCACGCCGTCCAGGAACTCCGCCGTCTTGTGCAGGGCGACCGCCTGGACGAGCCGCTCCTTGTTGCCGAACTCGTTGTAGACGGTCTGCCGGCTCACGCCCGCCCTCGTGGCGACGTCCACCATCCGCAGACCGCGGGAACCGTGCTCGGCGACGAGGTCCGCGGCCGCCTCCAGCAGGGACCGGGTGAGTTCCGTCACGGCACAAAGCTTGGCACAGCGGCGGCGGGCTTAGAGTCGGGTCGTGCCGTTGACCGTGGGCTTCGACCTGGACATGACGCTGATCGACCCGCGACCCGGCATGGCGGCCGTGATGGACGCCGTGGCCGCCGAGTCCGGGCACCCGCTCGACGGCGCCCACTTCGCCGCCAACCTCGGCCCGCCCCTGGACATGGTCTACCGGGGCTTCGGCGTGCCCGAGGAGGAGATCCCGGCCCTGGTCGACCGGTTCCGGGCGCTCTACCCGGAGGTCGTCATCCCGGCCACGGTCGCGCTGCCCGGCGCGGCGCAAGCGCTTGCGGCGGTGCGTGAGCTGGGCGGCACCACGATGGTGGTCACCGGCAAGTTCCGGCCCAACGCGGCGCTGCACCTGGCCGCGTTCGGTTGGGAGGTGGACCACCTGTTCGGCGAGGTGTGGTCCACCGGCAAGGCGGAGGCGCTCAAGGCGCACGGCGCGGCCGTCTACGTGGGCGACCACGTGGGCGACGTGCGCGGCGCGAAGGCCGCCGGGGCGGTGGCGGTCGGCGTGGTCAGCGGGCCGTGCGACGCGGACGAGCTGGCCGCCGAGGGCGCGGACCCGGTGCTGCCGGACCTGACGGGGTTCCCGGACTGGCTGCGCGCGAACGCGGCCCGGCTCGGCCAGGCCGGGTAGGCGCGGCTCGGCCGGGCCGAGCGCGACCCGGCCCGGTGCGACTGGCCCGGTGCGACTGGCCCGGTGCGACTGGCCCGGTGTGACCTGACCCGGCGCGGTCCGGTTCAGCGCGGCCCGGTTCAGCGCCGCCGGGGACGCCGGGCGTCCCGCACCGCGCTGACCACACCCAGCGCGAGACCGGCGGGCGCGAGCAGCCAGCCCGCGGCGAACACCCACGCGGGCAGGCCCCGTTCGCCCACGACGAACATCGCGATGATCGCGACGACACCCAGTGTGAACAGGGCGACTGCCGCCGGCATGAGCTTCGAGGTCGACACACCCCGAGGGTAGTCCCGCTATCGGAGGTGCCCCCGGGCTGGTGTTCTGGCTAGTCTGGTGGGACGCGCCTCGGGCACGCCCCGCGGCGCGTTCGTCGTGTGGATGACCCAGGGATTGGTGAGCGCGGTGCCGACCGGCAAGGTCAAGTGGTACGACTCGGAGAAGGGTTTCGGCTTCGTCACCCAGGACGGTGGCGAAGACGTCTACGTGCGGAAATCCGCGCTGCCCCCCGGTGTCGAGGGCCTGAAGGCCGGGCAGCGCATCGAGTTCGGCATGGCCGAGGGCAGGCGCGGCCCGCAGGCGCTGTCGGTGCGGCTGGTCGACCCGGCGCCCTCGGTGGCGGAGGCGCGGCGCCGACCGGCCGAGGAGCTGCACGGCCTGGTCGAGGACATGATCAAGCTGCTGGAGGTCAAGGTGCAGCCCGACCTGCGCCGCGGCCGGTACCCGGACCGGAAGAACACCAAGCTGATCGCCGAGGTGGTCCGGGCCGTCGCGCGGGAGCTCGACCCGTAGACCCGGGGGACCTCAGCTCTCGACGGTGAGCACCCACACCCGGCGCGCGACGAAGTCGAACGCGCCGGTGGTGCTCGTCTGGATGCGCCTGCTCAGCTGCTGGACCTCGACGCCCACCAGTTGGTCGTCGGGGTTCGGCAGGGTGAGCGTGTAGGCGTGCCTGGGGTCGCTGACGGTGAACATCGCGCTGCGGCCGGGTTCCTGCTCCACGCCCGCGGCGTCGCGGTAGCGGAAGTTCACGCCCCACGCGGTGTCCGCGACCTCGCCCGGCACGGAGATCTGCACCGGCTTGCCGGGCCTGATCCGCAGCGAGCCCTCGGCCGCCGGGTCCCGCCGGCAGGTCTCCGCGTCGATGTCGCAGTCGTCGAGCGGCGGGACGTCGATCGCCTCGCCGTCGGCGTAGAACGTCACCTCGGGCGGGTGCGGCGCGGCGCAGGCCGTCATCGGGAGCAGCAGGAGCAGGGACAGCAGGACTCGGCGCACGGCCGTCGAGCCTACGGGGTGGCCGGCGCCGCGGGGCCGCCGGTGCGCTCAGGGGGCCGCGGGTCCGGCCGCGGGCCGGAGCGGCCGGTCGCCGCCGAGGCCGGGGACCAGCGTGGCGCCCCGCCGCGTCTGGACCGTCTGCGCCAGGCCGACCGCGAGCAGCACCGACAGCACGGTGAACCCGATCCAGTACTCGGTGGGCAGCAGCACGCCGAGCGCCCCGCCGAACACCCAACCCAGCTGGAGGATCGTCTCGGACCGGCCGAACGCGGAGGCGCGGGACTCGTCGGGCACGTCGTCCTGGACGACCGCGTCCAGCGACACCTTGGCCAGCGAGCTGGCCGTCGCGCCGACCAGGCCGACGACCGCCGCCGTGGTCAGGCCGGGCAGCACGGCCGCCACGACCGCGGACGCCAGCGCCGCGCCCAGGCAGCCGATCACCACCAGGTCGGGCGCGCCGAAGTGCAGCCGCGCGCCCACCACGTTGCCCAGGAAGCTGCCGACGCCCGCCGCTCCCGCGATCACGCCCAGCAGCAGCACCTGGAGGAACGCGTCGCCCTCGGTCTGGGCGCGCACCACGAACGCGGCGAACAGCATCAGGAACCCGGTGAGCATCCGGATCGCGCCGTTGCCCCACAGCGCCACCACGACCGTGCGGCCCAGCACCAGGCGCCGCGCCTTCCTCGGCCTGGCGCGCAGGGACGCGGGCACCTCGCCCTCGGTGACCTCCACCCACGCCGGGATGCGCAGGCAGTAGTAGGCGTTGGCGGCGGACAGCACGGCGGTGAACCACAGCGCGCCCGGCGAGCCGAACAGGTTCGCGAACCCGGCCGCGAACGCGCCGAACACGCCGCCCGCGGCCAGGCCGAACACCGTCATCCGGGCGTTGGTCTTGGCCAGGGTGATCTCGCGCGGCAGCACGCGCGGCGTGATCGCGGCCTTGAGCACGGTGAACGACTTCGACAGCACCATGCTGCCCAGCGCCGCCGGGTACAGGGCCCAGTTGTCGAAGTTCAGCGCCATGACCACCGACAGCAGCACGCGCAGCGCGCACGACGCGGCCAGCGCCAGCCGCCTGCCGTGCTGGATGCGGTCCAGCGCCGGGCCGATGACCGGGGCGACCAGCGCGAACGGGGCCACGGTGATCAGCAGGTAGAGGGCGACCTTGCCGCGGCTCTCGCCGGTGGCGGCGGAGAAGAACAGGGTGTTGGCCAGCGCGACGGCCATCGCGGCGTCGGCCGCGTAGTTCAGCATCACCGCGTAGGTCAGGGAGGACAGGCCGGACTGCTTGGCGCCGTCGGCGTGCGCGGCGCGGCGGAACGTGGCCAGGGCCCGGCCGACGAGCTGGCGGGCGCGGAACCAGGCGACCCGGGTGACGGTGAGCTTCTTCGGCGGGGCGGGCGCGGTGGGGGTGGTGGGCCGGTCGTCGGGCGGCGCGAAGCGGGCGGACGCCTCGGTGGACCGGTCGGCCTCGTACCAGGACTCCGCGCCGCGCGGGGGTCCGCCTCGGTGGTCGGCGCCTCGGTGGTCGGCGGTGCGGGGGTCGGTGACCCGGTGGTCGGCGGTGCGGTGGTCGCTGCCGTGGTGGTCGGCCCGGGGCCCGGCGCCGCGGTGGTCGGCGCGGTCGTCCCGGTGGTCGCGCCACCCGGCGTCGGGCCGCGGTTCCGGCCGGGTCCCGCGCGGCCGGGTCCCGCCGGGGTCGGGCGGCGGCGGTTCGCCGGGCGTCGGGTACGGCCGGGTGCGCGGCTTGTACTCGTCGTCCTCCCACGGGTACCGCCGCGACTGGTCTTCCGGCCGAGGGGGCGTCACAACCCCAATCCTGCCTGATCGGGGGCAGTCTGTCCCCGCATTGCCGCCCGCCGGGCGGGGCTCAGCCCGCGGTGAACCTGATCCGGAAGATCGTCGGCCAGTTCTTGCCGGTGACCAGGAACTCGTCGGTGCCGGGGACGGCCGCGATGCCGTTGAGCACGTCGGCGGCCGGCACGTCGGCCGGTCGCAGCCCGGACAGGTCCACGGTCGCGTCGACCCGCCCGTCCGCCGGGTCGACGCGCACCACCTCGTCGGTCTGCCACACGTTCGCCCACACCCGGTCGCCGACGCACTCCAGCTCGTTCAGCTCGGTGACGGGCCGCCCGTCGCGGGTCACGCCGGTCGAGCCGGTCTCGGCGAAGGTGACCGGGTCGCGGAAGGTGAGCTCGGCGGTGCCGTCGCTCATGACCAGCCGCTCCCCGTCGCGGCACAGCCCCCAGCCCTCGCCCTCGTACGTGACGCGCCTCACCTCTTCGAGGGTCTCCCGGTCGCGTTCGAGGGCCACGCCGTTGCGCCAGGTGAGCTGCCAGAGCCGGTCGCCCACGACCGTGATGCCCTCGCCGAACAGGTCCCCGGGCAGGTCCACCCGCCGCTGCACCGCGCCGGTGGCGGGGTCCACCCGGCGGATCGACGAGCGCCCCTCCAGGCCGGTGCCCTCGTAGAGCACGCCGTCGACCAGCTCCAGGCCCTGCGTGAACGCCCCGGTGTCGTGCGGCAGGGTGCCCAGCACCTCGAAGCCGGTCGGCACGCCGCCGGACCCGCCGGTCGACGTGGCGCCGGACCCGCCGGTCGGGCCGCCCGCCGGCCCCCCGCACGCCGCCGACAGGAGGAGGACCGCCGTCACCAGGAGCCACCGCACGTCCGAAAGGGTGGCACGTGTGCGCGGGAGTGCGAAGACGTGCGGCACAATTCACCTGTGACCGCGACGCCGACCCAGCAGCCCCATCCAGTGCTCGCCGATGACGCGGCCGTCCGGCTGGCCCGTGCCGCCGCGCAGGAGGAGGCGGGCGCCGACGCCGTGGGCGACCACGTGGGCGTGGTCGCCGAGGACCGGACGGCGGTCACCCACCTGTTCGAGGCCAGGCACTCGGGCTACCGGGGCTGGAACTGGGCGGCCACCGTCGCGTTCGCCGGCGAGGGCACGCCCCTGTCGGTGAGCGAGGTCGTGCTGCTGCCCGGCGACGACGCGCTGGTCGCGCCGGACTGGGTGCCGTGGCACGAGCGGGTCCGCGCGGGCGACCTCGGCGTGGGCGACCTGCTGCCGACCAGGGAGGACGACCCGCGCCTGGCGCCCGGCTACGTCGGCTCCGACGACCCGGCGGTCGAGGAGGTCGCGCTGGAGGTCGGGCTCGGCCGCGTGCGGGTGCTGTCCCGCGAGGGCGTGCTCGACGCCGCCCAGCGGTGGCACACCGGCGACTTCGGGCCGCGCAGCGACATGGCCCGCAGCGCGCCCGCGACCTGCGGCACGTGTGGTTTCTACCAGCGGATCGCCGGGTCCCTGGGCGCGGCGTTCGGGGTGTGCGCGAACGAGCTGACGCCCGCCGACGGGCACGTGGTGCACGTGGAGTACGGGTGCGGCGCGCACTCCGAGGTCGAGGTGGAGGGCGGGTCGGTGGTGCCGGTGGCCGACCTCGTCTACGACGACGCGGTGCTGGACGTGGAGGCCAACGCGCCCGTGGCCGCGCCGCGCGGCGAGACCCCCGCCGCGGCCGGGACCGCCGCCGACGAGACCGGGCGGTGAGCCCGGAGCAGGGTGACCCGTTCGGCACGGCGGCGCTGCGCGAGTCGGTGCTGGCGGCGTGGCGCGGATCGCCGACGAGGTTCCGCGAGGACGCCAACGCCGAGGAGGACCTGAGGCTCGGCGGCTACCGCGACCGGCTGCTGGTGGAGCTGGCCCAGAACGCCTCCGACGCGGCCGGCGCCACGCCCGGCGTGCTGCGGCTGTCCGTTGTGGACGGTGAGCTGCGGGCGGCGAACACGGGCGCGCCGCTGGACGCGGCCGGGGTGGCGGCGCTGGCGTCGCTGCGGGCGTCGTCGAAGTCGACGGGCGCCGTCGGCCGGTTCGGCGTCGGGTTCGCGGCCGTGCTGGCGGTGACCGACGCGCCGCGCGTGGTGTCCCGCGACGGCGGCGTGGCGTTCTCCGCCGACCGGACGCGCGAGCTGGTGCCCGACCTGGCGTCCGCGCGCGGCGGCGACGTGCCGGTGCTGCGGCTGGTGTGGCCGACCGACGAGACCGACCTGCCCGGGGGCTTCGACACCGAGGTGCGGCTGCCGCTGCGGGCGGACCCGGCCGGGCTGCTGGCCGAGTTCGCCGCCCAGGCCCCCGACCTGCTGCTGGCGCTGCCCGGACTGCGGCGCGTCGAGGTCGACGGGCGGGCGTGGGAGCGGACCGAGTCCGCCGGCGTGGTCGAGCTGACCGGCCCGGACGGGGTGCGGCGCTGGCTGGTGCGCCGCGACGGCGGCGAGCTGCCCGCCGAGCTGGTCACGGGCGTCGAGTCGCGGCCCCGGTGGTCGGTGTGCTGGGCGTGGCCCGTGGACGAGCCCCTGACCGGCGACGTGCTGCACGCGCCGACGCCCACCGACGAGAAGCTGTCCCTGCCCGCCCGGCTGATCGCGACGCTGCCCGTGGAGCCGTCGCGGCGGCGCGTGCTGGCGGGCCCCGCCGCGACGTTCGTGCTGGACCGGGCGGCCGCGGCGTACCCGGCGCTGGTGTCGTCGCTGCCCGCGGTGGAGCGCACCTCGCTGGTGCCGCTGCCCGGCTTCCCGCTGTCCGAGGTGGACGACCGGCTGCGGACCGGCCTGCTCGCGGCCCTGCGCTCGGCGCCCTGGCTGCCCCTGGCCGACGGCGAGTGGACCGCGCCCGCGGCGGCCCGGGTGCTCGACGTCGCGTCGTTCGAGCTGGTGGAGCTGCTGGAGGACGTGGTCCCCGGCCTCCTGGACCACGAGCTGACGCTGCCCCAGCACGCGAAGGCCCTGGCCGCCCTGGACGTGCCCCGCATGTCGGTGGCGGAGGTCGTCGAGGCGCTGGCCGGCGTCGGCGGCGACCCGGCCTGGTGGCGGCAGGTCTACCGGGCGCTGTCGCCGATCGCGGACGTCGACGCGGCGGCCCGCGAGGCGATGGGCGCGCTGCCCGTGCCGCTGGCCGACGGGCGGCTGGTGGGCAGCCCGCGCGGCGTGCTCGTCGGCGACGAGCTGATGCCCGTGCCGGGCCTGCGGATCGCGCACCCGGACGCCGCCCACCCGCTGCTGCTGCGGCTCGGCGCCACCGAGGCGACGTCGGCCGAGCTGCTGGACTCCGACGCGGTGCGCGAGGCCGTCCGGCACAGCCTCGACGACCCCGGCATGGACGGCCCCGAACTGGTGGACACCGTGCTGCGGCTGGTGGAGCGGGCCGGCGGGCGACCGTGGCTGGCCGAGCTGGCGCTGCCCGCCGCGGACGGCGAGTGGCGGCGCGCCGACGAACTGGTGCTGCCCGACTCGGCGCTGCTGGAGGTGCTGGAGGCGGACGCGCCGTTCGGCGTGCTCGACGCCGCCACCGCCGGCGCGTGGCCGCGCGAGGTGCTCACCGCCGTGGGTGTGGTCGACGGGTTCACCGTGGTCGAGGACGACTCGCCCACCGAACCCGACCACGACCTGGCCGACGAGGGCTACTGGTGGGACGGGTTCGACGTGCCGCCCACGCGCGTCGTGGGCGTGCGCGACCTCGACCTGGTCGCCCGCGACAGGTGGCCGCGGGCGCTGGCGATGATGGCCGCCGACCCGGTGGTGTGGCGGGCCGTGACCGAACCCGACGGCTACACCTCGTGGTGGCTGGCCCGCTACGCGAGCCTGGACGGCGCGCCGCCGGCCGCGTGGCGACTGCCGTCGGCGGAGGCGCTGGAGGGCCTCTACGACGTGGTCCCCGAGGTCGACGTGCCCCCGCACGTGCTGGCCGCCGTCGGCGTGCGCGCGGACCTCGGCGTCGCCGACGAGGACGACGTGAAGGACCTGCTGGCGCGGCTCGGCGACCCGGCCCGCACGCTGTCCGACGCCCTGGTGCTGCGCGTGCACGCCCTGCTGGCGGAGGTCGCCGACTCGGTCGGCGTCGAGCCGCCCGACCGGGTGCGGGTGCTCACGGGCGCCGCGGTCCCGGCGGACGACGTGCTCGTGCCGGACCTGCCGTGGCTGCTGGGGGTGCTGCCGCCGGACCAGGTGCTGGCCTCGCGCGGCGCGGCGCCGGTGCTGGCCGAGCTGCTGGCGCTGCCCCTGGCCTCGGAGGAGGTCACCGGCTCCGTCGTCGACGAGGGCGACGAGGCGGTCTGGTCGGACCTGGGCGCGGTGCGCCTGGCGTGCGAGCTGCTCGGCGTGGACCTGCCGACCGGCACCCTCGTCGTGCACGACGAGCTGGTCGTGTCGGCGGAGGGCGCGGAGCACCCGGTGTCCTGGTGGGTCGACGGCGAGGTCGTGCACGCCGCCGACACCCCGGAGGGCCTGGCCCGCGCCCTGGCCTGGACCACCGGTCGCTGGGAGGACCGGCACACCTTCGCCGCCCTCATCCACGACCCCACCCCGGCCGTGCTGCTCGGCTGACCCCGCGTCGCCGGGGGCTCGACGTCCCCGGTGACCACCGCCATCCGGGCGGGCACCCCGAACCCGCCACGTCCCCTACCCGGTGAGCCCTACCCGGTGAGCCCCTGCCCCCGCTGCGCGGTCCGCTTCCCGCGCCGCGCGGCGGAGCGCTGCCAGGCGAAGACGCCATAACCGACGAGCCCCAGCGCCGCGCCCGACAGGCACGTCCACAGCAGCGTCCGCTCCTCGCGCCAGAACACGAGCACGACCGCGGCCGCCAGGAGCCACAGCACCGCCCCACCGACGATCGCCGGCACCGGATCGGCCAGCCGCGGCGGCAGCGGCGGAGGCGCGGGGAGGTCGGGTGCGTCCTGTTCTGCCACGTCAGGCAGGCTACCTCCCCGAAACACGGGTGGGGCACGCTCTGCCTTTCCGCCACACCCCGCCTTTCCGCCACCCCCACCCAGGAGATGAGATGGCCACCCCCGCCGAGACGTCGCCCCGCTCCAAGCTGGACGCCTTCTTCAAGATCACCGAACGCGGGTCCACGGTGGGCCGGGAGGTGCGCGGCGGCCTCGTCACCTTCGTGACCATGGCCTACATCGTCGTGCTCAACCCGCTGATCCTCGGCAGCTTCGCCGCCGACGACCCGTCGGCCAAGGTGGACGTGCTCGGCAACATCCTCACCATCCCCCAGGTCGCCGCCGTCACCGCGCTCGTCGCCGGGGTCATGACGATCCTGTTCGGCCTCGTCGCCAACTACCCGTTCGCCCTCGCCACCGGCCTGGGCATCAACTCGTTCGTGGCCGTGTCGATCGTGCCGCAGGTCAGCTGGCCCGAGGCGATGGGCCTGGTCGTGGTCAACGGCCTGGTGGTGCTGCTGCTCGTCGTCACCGGCGTGCGCACCGCCGTGTTCAACGCCGTGCCCGCCGAGCTCAAAGCGGCCATCGCCGTCGGCATCGGCCTGTTCATCTGCTTCATCGGCCTCGTCGACGCCGGGTTCGTGCGCCGCGTCCCCGACGCCGCCGGCACCACCGTCCCCGTCGGCCTCGGCATCAACGGCTCCATCGCCTCCTGGCCGACGCTCGTGTTCGTCGTCGGGCTCGTCGTGACCGGCGTCCTCGTCGCCCGCAAGGTCAAGGGCGGCATCCTCATCGGCGTCCTGTCCGCGACCGTGCTCGCCCTCGTCGTCGAGGCCCTCGTGGACGCCGGCCCGTCCCAGGGCACCAGGCCCACCGGCTGGAACCTCGGCTACCCGGCGCTGCCCGACCAGGTCTTCAGCCTGCCCGACCTGTCGCTGCTGGGCGACGTCTCCTTCGGCGCCTGGACCCGCCTGCCCGCCCTCACCGCCGCCCTGCTCGTGTTCACCCTCGTGCTCACCGACTTCTTCGACACCGTCGGCACCATGACCGGCCTGGGCAAGGAAGCGGGCCTCATCGACCGCGACGGGCAGCTGCCGAACGTGTCCAAGGCCCTGTTCGTCGACGGCGTGGGCGCGGTCGCCGGCGGCGTCGCCTCCTCGTCGTCCAACACCGTCTTCGTCGAATCGGCCTCCGGCGTCGCCGAAGGCGCGCGCACGGGCCTGGCGAACGTCGTCACCGGCCTGCTGTTCCTGGCCGCCGTGTTCCTCACCCCGCTGTACGCGATCGTGCCGATCGAGGCGGCGGCCCCCGCCCTCGTCATCGTCGGCGCGCTGATGATCGCCCAGGTCAGGGAGATCGACTTCGCCGACTTCTCGATCGGCCTGCCCGCGTTCCTCACCATCGTGGTCATGCCGTTCACCTACTCGATCGCCAACGGCATCGGCGCGGGCTTCGTCAGCTACGTGCTGCTGCGCGCGCTCACCGGCCGGGCCCGCGGCGTCCACCCGCTCATGTGGGTGGTGGCGGCCGCGTTCGTCGTCTACTTCGCGATGGGCCCCCTCCAGGCCGCGCTGAACGGCTGACCGGGCGATCCGACCCACTTCACCAGGACGGGACGCGAGATCGTGAGGTATGCTAACTACGTGACGGAGACCGAGGTGGAACCCGGACTGGCGAGCCGACTGCGGCTGGCCGTGGTCCGGCTGAACCGGCGGCTCCGCGCCCAACGGGTCAACTCCGCGATCTCGCTCACCCAGGTGTCCGCGCTGTCCACGCTGCACAAGTGCGGACCCCTGACCCCCGGCGAGCTGGCCGCCCGCGAAGGCGTCCAACCCCCCTCCATGACCAGGGTCATCGCCGCCCTGGAGGAGTACGGGTTCGCCACCCGCCGCCCCCACCCCACCGACGGCCGCCAGGCCATCGTGGAACTCACCGAGACCGGCATGGGCTACATCAACGAGGAGGTCTCCGCCCGGGAGGCGTGGCTCGACAAGCGCCTGGCCGAGCTGACCCCCGACGAACGGGGCGTGCTCTCGCGCGCCGCCGGGATAATCGACAGGATGGCGGGGCAGTAACGACGTGCCGGCGTACGCGGGTGGTGCAGGGGCCGACCAGCTCGAACCCGGTTCGACCGCACCCCCGCCCCGGCGGCGGCGCGCCGGCACGTTCGCATCCCTGAAAGTCCGCAACTACCGCCTCTACGCCTCCGGCCAGGTCATCTCCCTGATCGGCCTGTGGATGCAGCGCGTAGCCCAGGACTGGCTCGTCCTGGAACTCTCCGACGGCTCACCCGTCGCCCTCGGTATCGCCGCCGCGCTCCAGTTCGCGCCCACGCTCGTGCTGTCCCTGTGGGCGGGCGTGCTCGCCGACCGGATGGACAAGCGCAAGCTGCTCCTGTTCCTGGAGACCGGCCTCGGCCTGTGCGCGCTCGTCCTCGGCCTGCTCGACGTCACCGGCGTGGCCCAGCTGTGGCACGTCTACCTGCTGTGCCTGCTGCTCGGCGCGGTGTCGGCGGTCGAGACGCCCGTGCGGCAGAGCTTCGTGGTCGAGATGGTGGGCCGCGACCAGCTCACCAACGCCGTGGCGCTCAACTCCATGACGTTCAACCTGGCCCGCATGATCGGCCCGGCCATCGCCGGCGGCATGATCATCCTGGTGGGCACCGGCTGGGTGTTCCTGATCAACGCGGTCACGTTCGTCGGCGTCATCGCCGGCCTGCTGCTGATGCGCCCGGCCGACCTGCACCGCGGCGACCCCGTGCCGCGCGAGAAGGGCCAGCTGCGCGCGGGCCTGCGGTACGTGCGCGGCCGCCCCGACCTGGTCATCCTGCTGTGCCTGGTGTTCTTCATCAGCACCTTCGGGTTGAACTTCTTCGTCACCCTCGCGGTGCTGGCCCGCAACACCTTCGACGGTGACGCCGACGCCTACGGCCTGCTGTCCACGATGCTCGCGGTGGGCACGTTCGCCGGCGCGACCCTCGCCGCCCGCCGCAGCACGCGCGGCAAACCCCGCCTGCGGCTGCTGATCACCGGCGCGCTGGCGTTCGGCGTCCTGGAGATCGTGGTCGGCCTGATGCCGACGCTGTGGCTCACGGGCGCGGCCCTGATCCCGGTCGGCATCGCCATGATGACCTTCACCACCACCGCGAACGCCACCGTGCAGCTGGCCGTCGAGCCCGCCATGCGCGGCCGGGTCATGGGCCTCTACATGCTGGTGTTCCTCGGCGGCAACCCGGTGGGCGGCCCGGTGATGGGCTGGCTGGCCGAGCACTTCACCGCCCGCGCGCCCATCGTGTTCGGCGGGGTGGTGTCGATCGTGGCCGCCCTGGTCGGCGGGGTGGTGCTGGCCCGTCGGGGCGGGATCACGCTGTCGGCGTCCCGCCTGGGACTGCGCCGACGCCTGCGCTCCTGAACTGCGGCGATCGCGCCGGCGCGACCGCGCGACCACCACGGCGGCCCGGACCGCGAAGCGCCACGACAGCGGGACGTCACCGGCACACATGCGCAGAGCTTCACCATCGCCTGCGCCTGACCTGCCGGCCACTGGACACGCGGTTCTTCATCGGCGCCAGAAGTGTGGCGGTGCACGAGCACCTCCGCGCCGGCCGTTCTCGGCAAGGCTCGTCACCCCGTGCCGGAGGGCGGCTCGACCGGGGAAGCGCGAGGTCAAGGCCCTTGGCCTGCGAGAACTGCGTGTTCCCGTACTCCGGTCAAGCACCCCGGGGTGTTGTTTCAAGGGTGGTTCCAGGCGTTCTTTTCGGTGGATGAGTTACGCATGAGGAAAGGGGAGTGCGGACAAGGCCCATTACCGTCCGCCGCATGACCACCCCTGAGGTGCCCCGGCACGACCACGCAGACCAGCCCTCTACCAGGAGCCACTGGGCAGAGGCCATGGTGCGAACCCGCGGTCGGGCCCTCGATGCACACAGCGAGAAGTTGCGTGACCTGGAGCAGCGATTGACGCGCCTGGAGCGCGCGGTGGTCGACTGATGCCCGGAGCCCGTCCATCCGCAGTCGACCGGACCCCGCTGGGTCTTCGACCCTTGTGACACCTCCGTCGGCACCACCACCCAACAGGAATCGCTCATCGCCCGGAATCCGTCCACCCGACCGGCGGTCACACCGCTCAACAGCATGGAGTGCGTGTCGTCCTTCGTGTCGGCGCCCCTGGGCGTTGGACCCCGGTGGCCGTCCGGGGGCCCGACCTTGCCGCCTCCATATTTCCGGCAACGTGCGAGCCGTTGACATCGATCCCGGATTTGATGTTCTTAACCCGTTCGTGTCATCGGAGTGATGACGTCCATCATCACGGTACCGCAGGCGTGCGGGAGAGGGGAACCCGACAATCCCGGTGTGGTGATCAACGCGGACTGGGTCCGCCTGCTCGTCGTGTGCCTGGTGCTCACCGCCGGCGCGGGCGCGGTGCTGCACTTCGGCGGGCTGGCCTCGCCCCGGCCGGTGGTCCGGGCGGCCCTGCGCGCGGCGGTCCAGCTGGCCGCCGTGTCGGCGGTGATCGCGGCGGTGTTGGCGTCGTTGCCGTTGACCGCGGCGTTCCTGCTGCTCATGGCGGTGATTGCCACGGGCACGTCCGCGGCACGGGCGAAGACCGGCCGCCGCGGGTGGTGGGTGGCCGTGGCGATCCTCGCGGGTACCGCGCCCACCATCGTGATCCTGCTGGTCAGCGGTCTGGTGCCGGTGCGGGGGATCGCGCTGGTGCCGGTCGGCGGCATCCTCGTCGGTGGCGCGATGACCGCGACCACCCTGTCCGTGCGGCGGGCCCTGGACACCCTGCGCGACCGCCACGGCGAGTACGAGGCCGCGCTGGCGCTGGGCTTCACCGAGCCGGTCGCGGTGCGGGAGTTGGTGCGCCGCCCCGCCGCCGAGGCCCTGCTGCCGGCGCTCGACCAGACCCGGACGGTCGGGCTGGTCACGCTGCCCGGCGCGTTCGTCGGGATGCTGCTCGGCGGCGCGCCGGTGTGGCAGGCGGGGGCGCTCCAGCTGGTCGTGCTGCTGGGGCTGCTGCTGGTGGAGGCCACCGCGATCGCGGTGGTGGTGGAACTGGTCGCACGCGGTTTCGTCCGGCGGGGTTCCCAAGAAGGTGATGTTAGGCTAACCTAAGTCACGTCGCTTCGTGGTGGGAGCGGCAGTCAGTTCGGGAACAGACGAGGCCCCGCCCCCGGTCGTACCACCGGGAGCGGGGCCTCGTCGATTTTCGGCGACGGGGCTTTGTCGGAGCATCCACCGCCGAAGATCACGAGAGCCGCCCGCTCACCGCTGCGGCAGCAGCAGCCCGTTCCGCCCCGCCCGGGCCGCCTCGAAGCGGGCGGCGACGTCGTCCCAGTCCACGACGTTCCACAGCGCCGAGATGTAGTCCGCCTTCAGGTTGCGGTACTGGAGGTAGTAGGCGTGCTCCCAGATGTCGAACACCAGCAGCGGCGTCGTGGCGATCGACAGGTTCGAGTGGTGGTCCTTGAGCTGCTGGGTGATCAGCCGCTCCCCGACCGGCTCCCACGCCAGGATCCCCCAACCCGAGCCCTGGATGCTGCCCGCCGCCGCGGTGAGCTGCGCCCGCAGCCCGTCGAACGACCCGAAGTGCTCGTCGACCGCGGCGGCCAGCTCGCCGGTCGGCTTGTCGCCGCCGTTCGGGGACAGGTTCTTCCACCAGACCTGGTGCAGCGCGTGGCCGGCGAGGTGGAACGCGAGCGTGGTCTCCAGCCCGACGATCGACCCGAACGAGTTCTTGTCGCGCGCCTCGTCGATCTGTTCGAGCGTGTCGTTGGCGCCCTTGACGTAGGCGGCGTGGTGCTTGCCGTGGTGCAGCTCGTTGATCTCGCCGATGATCGCCGGCTCCAGGTCGCCGTAGTCGTACTCCAGATCCGGCAGGACGTACCGCGCCATGGCATCCCCTCGTTGCAGATCACTTGTAGTTGCAACCTACTTGCGATTGTGTTGTGCCGAAAGTCGGGCGCGTGGCTCGCGGCGGGGTTGCCACCATCGGGGACGTGTCCGTGCCGGTGGTCCGGAACGTCACGCTGCCGTTCGGTTCGCGGACCGTGGTCTCGGAGGTGCGGCTCGATGTTCCGGCAGGCCGACGCGGAGGACCCCCGCGCTCGACGGCGCCGGCAAGTCGGCCTTCCTCGGTCGCCTGCCGCTCGCCGCCGGGGGAGCGGATCGGGCCGGGCTCACCGTGCTCCGGGCGCGCGGCACCACGTGCCCGAGGCCGGACGAACCGGCGAACCGCCTCGGCCTGGACGCCGTCGAACGGCCGGTGCGGGTGCCGGAGGACTGCCGGGACACGCTGCTGCTCGTGACGCGCGACCGGAAACCGGCCCAAGCCGTGGGGGTGGACCGCACCCCGGACGTGACGACCCTGGCAAGATAGGCGCATGGGCACCGAGGAGGACTGGCCGATCGAGCAGACGTGGTCGCTGCGCAACACGCACTGGCACGCGTACGTGGAGCACACCTCTCTTGATCACGCGTCCCCGAGGTCCGAGCGCCTGGAGCGGACGCCGGAGGAGGTGCTGACCACGCCGGCGGAGGTGGCCGCGTGGCTGGAGATCAACCTGCGCAGCGCGACCAAGCCGGAGGAGGCGGGGAAGAAGCGCACCAAGGACGAGCGCGACTTCTCCGACTCGAACCGCGTGCACACCTCGCTGGCGTCGATGGGCGAGAGCATCTACACCGGCGTGAAGGGGATGCTGACGCTCGCGGTCGAGGCGGTGACGCCCGACGAGTGCCGCAACACGCACGACGGGGCCGACGTGGCGCCGCTGAAGGCCGGCCGCCGCCGCTGAGGTGGGCTATGATTCGGTCGTGTCGTCGAGGTGATGACACGAACGGGTCAAAGTGGGCGGATCCGGGATCGATGTCAACGCCGCCGACGTTGCCGGGATCAAGGAGGCGGCGCGGCTGGCGGGGCACCGTGCTGGTTGGCGCGTACCCGTGTTTGGCGAAGACCTCGCCGAACAGCGCCTGGGACACGCGCAGGCAGTCGGCGGGTGCGCCGGCGGGGCCGGCGAGCACGGCCGCGACCGCGTGATCCGGGGTGCGCCGGCGAGGGCGGCGAGCACGTCGCGACCGCGTGCTGCGGGGAGACGCACCCCCGCCTCGTCCCGCGTCGGCCCGCTGGGCCGGCCACCCACGCGGCCGTGGGTCGGACGGGCTGGAGCCGGGTCGCCGCGCAGCTCGTCCGGTGGTTGACGGGGTGCCGGTGGTCGGCGGGGCGTCGGGGCCGGGTGAGGCCCTGCTGTGGCGGTTCGCGTACGGACGGTGGCGTGAGGTGGGGCGGGGGGTGGGAGCTCCCCGGATCGTGGGAAGCACCCACCCGTGGCTCACGGCGAGACCGGCCACGTGTGCACCGGCTCGCCCTCGTGCATCAGCTCCACGTACCGCGTGAGCATCGCCGACAGCGCCTCCTCCCGCTCCACGCCCTTCTCCTCCATCATCGTCACGGTCTCGCGCTGCCACTGGGACCCCGTGCGCCGCGCCAGGCACCGCGCCTCGATCACCCCCAGGTACCGCTCCCGCGCCTCGTCGGACACGCCGCAGTCCCGCAGGCCCTCGTGCGCCAGCGGCAGCAACCGCCGCAGCACCAGCTCGTCCGGCGGCACCCAGCCGATCCCGGGCCAGTACAGCTGCGCGTTCATCCCGTGCCGCGACCCCGAGTACAGGTTCTCCTCGGCCGCGTGGAAGGACATCTGGCTCCACAGTGGACGTTCCGAGGTGGTCAGGGCGCGCTGGGCCCCGTAGAAGAACGCGGCGTTGGCCATGGTGTCCAGCACGGTCGGCCCGGCGGGCAGCACCCGGTTCTCCACGCGCAGGTGCGGCACGCCGTCCACCACGTCGTACACCGGTCGGTTCCAGCGCCACACCGTCCCGTTGTGCAGGCGCAGCTCGGTCAGCGACGGGGTGCCGCCCGCGCCGAGCACGTCCAGCGGGTCCTCGTCGCCGGTCTCGGGCAGCAGCGCCGGGAAGTAGCGCACGTTCTCCTCGAACAGGTCGAAGATCGACGTGATCCACCGCTCCCCGAACCACACGCGCGGCCGCACGCCCTGGTTCTTCAGCTCCTGCGTCCGGGTGTCGGTCGCCTGGAGGAACAGCGGTATCCGGGTCTCGTGCCACAGCGCCCGCCCGAGCAGGAACGGCGAGTTCGCCGCGATCGCCACCTGCACCCCGGCCAGCGCCTGGGCCGCGTTCCAGTGGGCCGCGAAGTCGTCCGGCGCGACCTGGAGGTGCAGCTGCACCGACGTGCAGGCCGCCTCCGGCATGATCGACTCCGAGTAGCTGGACAGCCGCTCCCCGGGGCGGCCGGGCAGCGGCGCGCCCTCCATGGACAGCGCCACCTCCTCGCCGCGCTCGGCCAGGATCCGGTCGTTGAGCACGGCGTAGCGCGGCTGCGTCGACAGCCACCGCCGGTCGAAGTGCTCGTGCCGCAGCGTGGGCAGCACCCCGATCATCACGATCGAGGTGCCCGCGTCGTGCGCCTTGTCGTCGGCCGACGCGAGGGTGGAGACGAGTTCGCGCTCCAGGTCGAGCGTCTCGTCCCTGGCCAGTTCGCGCGGCGGGACGTTGACCTCCAGGTTGTGCTGCCCGAGCTCCAGGGTGAACGACGGGTCGTCGATCTTCTCCAGCACCTCGGAGTTGGCCATCGCGGGCCGGCCCGCCCGGTCGACCAGGTTCAGCTCGATCTCCAGCCCCATCTGCTGGCGCGGGAAGGAGAAGCTGCCCTCCGCCAGCATGGTGCCCAGCGCGTCCATGCACCGCTGCATGCGTTCCCGGTAGCGTTGGCGGTCTTCCCTGGTGAAAGTCCGGGTGGACACATCCCTACCCATGCCGCCTCCCAATCGGTTCGGGCTGCTCCGGCGGGCTCAGCGGAGGTCAACCGTGGCACAGCGTGACCGGGCCGGCCAGCGTCCAAATCGGTGCTCTCTGTCACCTGGCAGTAACAATGAGCGAGAACTGCCTGGTGGTGGGCTTGTGCCGATAACCCCCGGTTCTGCGAGCGGTGTTCACGTACCGGGAGGTGGGACACTGCCCGGGTGATCGAGATCGACGACCCGGCCGACCCGCGCCTGGACGACTTCCGGGACCTGTCGACGGCCGACCGCCGTCCCGACCGCCCCGGCGGGCGCGGCCTGGTGATCGCGGAGGGCGTGGTCGTCGTCGAGCGCCTCCTGGCCTCGCCCTACCCGGTGCGGGCGCTGCTGGGCGTGCGCCGCCGCGTCGAGGCGCTCGGCGACGGCGGCCGCGACCTCCCGGCGCCCGCCTACGTCACCTCCGCCGAGGTCATGGCCGAGGTGGTGGGCTTCCACCTGAACCGGGGCGTGCTCGCCGCCGCCGACCGGGCGCCGCGGGCCGACCTCGCGGACCTGGTCGCGTCCTCGCGTCGGCTGGCCGTGCTGGAGGGCGTCGGCGACCACGAGAACCTGGGTTCGCTGTTCCGCAACGCCGCCGCCCTCGGCATCGACGGCGTCGTGCTCGGCCCGGGGTGCAGCGACCCGCTCTACCGGCGCAGCGTGCGCGTCTCGATGGGGCACGTGCTGCGCGTGCCGTTCGCCTCGATGCCCGACCTGCCCGCCGGGCTGGAGCTGTTGCGCGCCAACGGCTTCACCACCGCCGCCCTGACGCCGCGCGCCGACGCGGTCGGCCTGGCCGACGCCGGGTTGCGCGGGCGGCGGGTCGCGGTGCTGCTCGGGTCCGAGGGGCCGGGCCTGACCGACCTGGCCATCGGGGCCGCCGACCTGGCCGTGCGCATCCCCATGGCGGGGGGCGTCGACTCGCTGAACGTGGCCACCGCCGCCGCGATCGCCTTCTACGCGATCGCCTGAACGCGCTACGTTCTTCCCGGACACGAGGAGGGCGCAGGTGGAACTGCGGGTTCAGGACGGCCGGGCCGTGCTCGCGGGCCGCGACGGGGTCGGCGACGGCAGCGGCGGTGGCGACAGTGGCGAAGGCGGCAACAGCGGCGAGCGGGAGGTCGACCCGCACAGCCTGCCGCTGGGCGCGGGCCTGGCGGACGCGCTGCACGAGTGGGCGAAGGTGGCCGACGCGGTGATCCGCAGCGACACGCCCTCCGACGGCGCGGCGAGCGCGCTGGTGACCCGGCGCGGGCGGCAGCTGGCCGGTCGGCTGGCCGCCGACATGGGCACGCCCGTCCGGTACGCCGACCCGGTGACCGGCGAGCTGGTCACCGTGGAGGCGCCCGAGGACCCCGACGACCCCGACGGCTCCACCGACCCCGACCGCCTCGACGGCCTCGACGACGAGCCGCCCGGGGACCCGGCCGAGGACCCCGCACCGCGGGAGCCGACGCCCTGGGGCACGGGCCTGGCCGTCACCGTGATCGTCGGCGCGGTGGTCACGTTCACCGTCTACATGCTGTCGGTGGGGCTGGGCGAGACCAGCCAGTGGCTCGCGGTGCTGGCGAACGTGCTGGTGGTCGGCGGCATCTCGCCCTCCGTGTGGCTGGCCCGCAACACCCCGGTGTGGCGGTGGGTCGCCTACGGCGTGGTCGCGGGCATCGGCGTGGCCTGGCTGTCGCTGCTGCTGAACAACCTGCTCGGCTAGCCCCGGGCGCGGGTCCGGTCGGCCGACCTCCGCCGGCCGACCGGACCCGGCCTCACACCAGCGAGTCCTTCCAGGCCGCGTGCAGCGCCGCGAACCGGCCGCGCTCCCCGATCAGCTCCTCCGGCGTCCCGTCCTCCACCACGAGCCCGCCGTCGAGCACCAGCACCCGGTCGGCGATCAGCACGGTCGACAGCCGGTGGGCGATGATGAACGCCGTCCGCTCCGCCAGCACCGTCTCCAGCGCGTCCTGCACCAGCCGCTCGGTCGGCACGTCCAGGCTCGACGTCGCCTCGTCCAGCACCAGCACCGCCGGGTCGGCCAGGAACGCCCGCGCGAACGCCACCACCTGCCGCTGCCCCGCGGACAGCCGCCCGCCGCGCTTGCGGACGTCCGTGTCGTAGCCCTCGGGCAGGGACCGGATGAACTCGTCGGCGCCCACCGCCCGCGCCGCCGCCTCGACCTCCTCGCGCGTCGCGGACGGCCTGCCCAGCGCGATGTTGTCCAGCACCGACCCGTCGAACAGGAAGTTCTCCTGGGTCACCATGACCACCGCCCGCCGCAGCTCGGCGTCCGCCACCGACCGCAGGTCCACGCCGTCGAGCAGCACCGCGCCGGCGGCCGGGTCGTAGAACCGGGCGACCAGCTTCGCCAGCGTCGACTTGCCCGCCCCGGTCGCCCCCACCAGCGCCACCGTCTGCCCGGCGGGCACGGTCAGGGCGAACCTCGGCAGCACCACCGGCGACCCCGGCGCGTACCGGAACTCGACGTCCTCGAACCGCACCGCGCCGCGCACCTCGCCCAGCGGCGTCGGGTCCTCGGGCTCCCGCACGGCCGGCTCCTCCTCCAGCAGCCCCGAGATCTTCTCCAGGGCCGCGGTCGCCGACGCGTAGGCGTTGGTGAACATCGCCAGCTGGTCGAACGGGTCGTAGAAGCGCCGCACGTACAGCGTGAACGCGGCCAGCACGCCCAGCTCCAGCTGACCGCCCGCGACCCGGAACGCGCCCCACGCCAGGATCACCGCCAGCGACAGGTTGCCGATCACCCGCACGGACGCGGTGTAGGTCGCCATCACGCCCAGGGCGTCGGTGTTGGCGTCCCGGAACCGGCCGTTCAGCCCGGTCAGGATGGCGAAGTTGCGCCGCTCCCGCCGGAACGCCTGCACCGCGCGGATGCCGTTCATGGTCTCCACGAACTGCACGATGATCCGCGCGATCGCCCCGCGCGTGTCCCGGTACGCGGTGCCCGACCGCCGCCGGAACCAGCGGGTCAGCAGCACCAGCGGCACGAACCCGGACAGCACCACCAGCGCCAGCGGCGCGTCCAGCCAGAGCAGCACCACCGAGATGCCCAGCAGCGACAGCAGCGAGGTGAAGAACCCGTCCAGGCCCTCCTCCAGCAGGTCCTGGAGCGAGTCGACGTCGCTGGTCGCCCGCGAGATGACCTTGCCCGAGGTGTACTTCTCGTGGAACGAGATCGACAGCCGCTGCGCCTGCCGGAAGATGCGCTCCCGCAGCACCAGCAGCACGTCCTGGCCGATGCGCCCGGTCAGCCGCACGAACGACCAGCGCAGCAGGGTCGCGGCGAGCGCCACCCCCGCGTACCCGCCGACGCACCACGCCAGCGCGTCCGGCCGCCCGTCCAGCGCCGCGGGCACCCCGGTGTCGATCGCGGCGGCGATCAGCAGCGGCCCGGCCAGGTTGACCAGGTTCTCCGCCACCACGATCAGCAGCGCCAGCGCCGCGGCCCCGGTGTGGGGCCGCAGCAGCTCCGCCAGCAGCCGCCGCGACCGGGCCTGGAGCTTCACGCCCGTGGCGTGGTCGACCTCCTCGACGTCCTCGGCGGCGACACCCCGCCAGGACTCCTCACCGGGCGCCACCTCCCCGGACACCACCTCGCCAGGCGTCACCTTTCCGGGCTTCACCTCACCGGGCTTCACCTTCCCGGGCGTCGTCCCGTCCGGCGCCGGGTCCTCCCTCGTGGCGGTCACGCCGCCACCCCCTCGTCCTCCAGGGTCGCCAGCAGGTGCCGGTAGACCTCGTTGTCGGCCAGCAGCTGGGTGTGCGTGCCGACCGCCGCGATCCGGCCGTCGACCAGCACCGCCACCCGGTCGGCCAGCTGCACCGTGCTCGGCCGGTGCGCCACCACCAGCGCCGTCACGCCCTTGAGCACCCGCCGCAGCGCCGCCTCCACCTCGGCCTCGGTGTGCACGTCCAGCGCGGACAGCGGGTCGTCCAGCACCAGCACCGCGGGCCGGCCGACGACGGCGCGCGCCAGCGCCAGCCGCTGCCGCTGGCCGCCGGACAGCGACAGGCCCTGCTCGCCGATCCGGGTGTCCAGCCCCCACGGCAGCGCGTCCACGAACTCCTCCGCCCGCGCCACCCGCAGCGCCTCGCGCACCCGCGCCTCGTCCACCCCGTCCACGCCCAGCGCGATGTTCTCGGCCACGCTCGCGGAGAACAGGATCGGCTCCTCGAACGCGGTGCCCACGACCTCCCGCAGCCGCGCCAGCTCCAGGTCCCGCACGTCCACCCCGTCCACGGTGACCCGCCCGGCCGTGACGTCGGCCAGCCTCGGCACCAGCGCGGTGACCGTGGTCTTGCCCGAGCCGGTCGCGCCGACCAGCGCCATCGTCTCGCCCGGCCGCACCTCCAGGTCCACGCCGCGCAGCACCTCGCGGTCGGCGCCGGGGTGGGCGAAGCGCACGCCCTCGAACCGGAGGTGCCCGCGCACCGGGGCGGGCAGCGGCACCGGCCGGGTCGGGTCCGTGATCTCCACGGGCGCGTCGACCACCTCGAAGTACCGCTCCAGCGCCGAGGCGGTCGAGTTCGTCTCCGCCAGCAGCCACCCGATCGAGTCGACCGGCCAGCGCAGGTAGGCGCTCACCGTGACGGCCGCGACGAGCGTGCCCACGGTCAGCGTCCCGTCCGCGATGCCGACCGCGCCGAACGCCAGCTGCCCGGCGATGCCCAGCTCGGGCAGCACGATCAGCACCGCCCACAGCGCCGCGAACACCTTCACCTTGGCGATCTCGCTGGCCCGCAGCTCCCGGGCCTGCCGCAGGAACCGCCCGGTCAGGTGCGGGCCCCGGCCGAACGCCTTGAGCACCCGGATGCCCAGCACCGACTCCTCGACCACGGTGGTCAGGTCGCCGGCCTGGTCCTGCGCCCGCCGCGCCACCACCTTGAACCTCGACTCGAACAGGTAGGACAGGGCCAGCAGCGGCAGCGTGCAGGCCAGCCCGACCGCGCCCAGCGCCGGGGACAGCCAGAACAGCACGCCCAGCCCCGCCACCACGACCAGGGTGTTGACCACCAGGAACACCAGCGCGAACCCCACGAACCGGCGGACCTGGGTCAGGTCGGTCGTGGCGCGCGACAGCAGCTGCCCCGACTGCCACCGGTCGTGGAAGGACACCTGGAGGTCCTGGAGGTGGTGGTAGAGCAGGGCGCGCATCCGCGCCTCGACCTCCGACGCGGGCCGGGCGATCAGCCTGCGGCGCGCGTAGAACAGCGCCGCCTCGGCACAGCCCAGCAGCACGATCAGGCCGATGAGCGGCGGCAACGCGGTCAGGTCGCGGCCGGCGATCGGGCCGTCCACGATCCTCTGGGTGATCAGCGGGATGCCCAGGCCGCACAGCATCGCCAGCAACGTGGCCACCATGCTCAGCGCGATCGGCGCGCGCACGGGCTTCAGGTACGGCCACAGGCGGCGCACGGTGGCCGCCGTGGAAGTACGTTCTCGAGACACGAGTCCCCCTCCGGTCCACCCCGACGGTACGAAGGGGACCGCTGCTCGGCATCCTGTTTTCCCGTCGTGAAGACTGCGGGCTCGACCCAGGTGGAGGTCAAGGTGGACGTGAGGTTCATGCGCGCGGAGCCGACCATGGCGTTCCCGCGCGGCAGGCTGCTGGCCGTGCGCGGCGGCCGGCTGCACGTGCTGGCGCACGACGGCTGGGACGTGGTGGGCGGGGCCCGGCCGGAGGGGGCGCGCCCGGTGGGCCGCGCCGAGGCCGAGGAGTGGTGCCGGTACGAGGGCGCGGACCCGGCGCTGCTTGACACCGTGCCCACCCCCGGCTGACCGGCCGCTACCCGCGGCGGCGCCGCATGGCGGGCACGGTCAGCAGGCCCGCCAGGCCGTAGCTGAGGCCGGCGAGCAGGATCAGCACGGTCCAGCGGTCGCCCACGCCGGTCAGCCGCTCGGGCAGCCCCACCAGGTGCGCGAGCGCCAGCAGCACCGGCCCGGTCAGCACCACCGGCCACACCGGCCGCACCCCGAGCAGCCACAGCACCGGCCCGGCCAGCAGCCCGCTGACCACCAGCGCGACCGGCAACCCGATCACCACCAGCATGACGAACTCGCCGAACGTGGTCTCGTTCACCACCCGGTCGAGCATCCCGGCCTGGTGCGCCCGCACCCACACCAGCAGCAGCACCGCCCCCACGGCCGCCGACAGCAGGACGCGCGCGAGCACCTTGACCGCGAAGCCGCCCGCGGTGGGGCGCGGGGTGTCAGTCACGGCCGGCAGTGTGCCCCACCGGGTGGCGGGCTGTCACGGGCGCGGCCAGCGCGAACCCGAGGGCGCCGGCCAGCAGCCCGCCCGCCGGCACCTGCACCCACACCGTGGTCAGCGTCAGCACCGCGGTGAACGCCACGCCGCACGCGGCGAACCCCAGCGGCCGCTCCCGCCGGGTCGCGACGAACAGCAGCCACGCACCCAGCACCCCGAGCACCAGGCCGACCGGGATCGAGACCAGGCCCAGGCCCAGGCAGTCCCAGTCCTCCGTCGAGCACACCACGCCCGCCGCGATGAACTCGCGCAGACCCCACCAGGCCGCGCCCACCAGGACCCCGACCAGCACGCCGATGATCAGCCGTCGCACCATGACCACCGGTTACCCGATCGGTCACGCTCCGCAAACGCCGGTTCACGACACGAACGCGGCGCCGATCAGGAACGCCAGCGCGCCCACCGCCACCGGCGCCGCCCCCGTCGCGCCGGTCAGGGTCAGCAGCACCGCCACCCCGACCCCGGCGGCGGAGGTCGCGGCCGGTCGCGCCACCCGGGCCGACCGCAGCCCGGCCCAGCCCAGCACCCAGCTCGCCACCGGCACCAGGGGTGTGGCCAGCGCCAGGGCGACGCCGCACCCGATCTCCCCGCCGCACGCCACGGGGGCCCCGTGCAGGAACCACCACCAGCCCGTGCCGAGCACCGCGCCGACCACCGCCGCCCACCCGTACCGCCACGCCACCCGCCTCATACCGGTGAAGCATGGGCCGGGCACCGGCGCGCGGTCATGAGCAGAACTACGCGAAAAGGGCCCCCACCCGGCGGTGGGGGCCCTTCTTCGGCGACGATCAGCCCCGGTTGGACCGGACGCCCAGCAGGACGTCCTCCCAGGACGGCACGATCGGGTGGTTCTTCTTGCCGCGCTTCGGCGGCTCCATGCGGGGCTGCTTGGTCGCGGGCTGCTGCTGCGGCGGCACCGGGGCCGGCAGCGGCTCCTCGTCCACCGGGGCGGCCGGCACGGGCTCGGGCTCCGGCTGCTCGACGACCGGCGGCGGGACGGGCAGGGGCTCCTCCCGGACCAGGATCTCCGGCTCCAGGACGACCACCGGCGGCTTGTCCATCTCCAGCGCCGCCCGCGCCAACTGCGTCACCGGCCGCAGGCTGCGCAGCCCCCGGTTCGGGTTCGGGTCCATCAGGTCCACGGCCGCGTCGTCCAGCGCGGTCACGGTGCCGCCCCGCACGCCCGGGTGGAACGCCCAGTGCGCCCGGTTGTCCGACCGGCCCGCGGTCCAGTGCAGCTGCACGACCCACCGGCCGTCCTCGCCGCGCCAGGAGTCCCAGCTCACGTCGGTGTAGTCCTGCCCGCGCAGGCCGAACGAGTGCGCCACGACCTCGCCGAGCGTCTGCACGTCCGGGCCGTCCTCGCGCACCGGGTGGGCCCGCTGCGCCAGGTCCGCCGTGCGCGAGCGCTCCAGCAGCACCGGGTAGGCGAACCGCTCGACGCGGTGCTTGGGGATGCCGGCCGCGACCGCGACCTGCTCCACGGACTCGCCGGCGCGGATGCGGGCCTGGATCTCCCGGGGCCGCATCTGGCTGTCGGACTCGACCTCGATCTGGCCGAGCCGGGTGAGGTCGCCGCGCGCCGCCGCCCGCAGCCGCTCGTCCGCGGGCAGCACGAAGCGCTCGCCGCGATCCGGGTCCTCCAAGAGGACGGTCTTGCCGTCGTCTTCGAGCCCGATGACCCGCAACGCTCGCATCATGGCCTCCCGGTTGGCTCACCTCGCCGAGTACGCAACGCTAATGCGGCGTGCCGCCTTGACGGGGGAGGCTCGCCGTGTCACCGATATCTTCGTGTGATCTTGCCGTATGTCGCGGGTGTCCGCACGTCCGTTACCCGAAGGTTCACCCCCGGACGTGCGGAAGGGGCCTCCCGGGCGCGCCGGGAGGCCCCTCGTGGTACCGCGTCGCGGGCGGGGGTCAGAGCTGCGAGACCACCCAGTCGACGGCCTTGGTCAGGGTGGTGACGTCCTCGGGCTCGACGGCCGGGAACATCGCCACGCGCAGCTGGTTGCGGCCCAGCTTGCGGTAGGGCTCCACGTCGACCACGCCGTTCGCGCGCAGCACCTTGGCCACCACCGAGGCGTCCACCGAGTCGTCGAAGTCGACGGTGCCCACGACCTGCGAGCGGTGCGCCGGGTCCGCCACGTAGGGCGTGGTGAAGGAGGTCGACCCGGCCCACGAGTACAGCCGCGACGACGAGTCGGCGGTCCGGCCGACCGCCCAGTCCAGGCCGCCGTTGCCCAGGATCCACTCGACCTGGTGGTTCAGCAGGAACAGGGTGGCCAGCGACGGGGTGTTGTAGGTCTGGTCCTTGGTGGAGTTGTCCAGCGCCGTGGTCAGCGACAGGAACTCCGGCACCCACCGGCCGGACGCGCCGATCTCGGCGACCCGCTCCAGGGCCGCGGGCGACATCAGGGCGATCCACAGGCCGCCGTCGGAGGCGAAGCACTTCTGCGGCGCGAAGTAGTAGACGTCGAACTCCGACGCCGCGACCGGCAGGCCGCCCGCGCCCGACGTGGCGTCGATCGCGACCAGCGCGCCGTCGGAGCCGGCGGGGCGGGCCACGGGCACCGCGACGCCGGTCGAGGTCTCGTTGTGGGCCCAGCCGACCAGGTCGGCGCCCTCGGCGTAGGCGATCTCCGGGGCGGAGCCCGGGTCGGCCTTGACCACGATCGAGTCCCCCAGGAACGGGGCGTCCGAGGTGACCTTGGCGAACTTCGACGAGAACTCGCCGTAGGTGAAGTGCTGGGCGCGCTCGCGCACCAGGCCGAACGCGGCGGCGTCCCAGAAGGCGGTGGTGCCGCCGTTGCCCAGGACGACCTCGTAGCCCTCGGGCAGCGAGAACAGCTCGCGCAGGCCGGAGCGCACCTTGCCGACCAGGGACTTCACCGGCTTCTGGCGGTGGGAGGTGCCCATCAGCGCGGCGCCCTCGGCCGCGAGGGCCTCCAGCGCCTCGGGGCGGACCTTGGAGGGCCCGCACCCGAACCGGCCGTCGGACGGCCGCAGTTCGGGGGGCAGGACCAACGTGGTCGGGTCGGCGGTCTGGGTCATCGCGGAGCCTCCGGTAGCGGGGAGGGGGTCGGCCGACCGGCGCCGTTGCCGGGGGTCCAAGTGTTGCAGGGCGGTGACCGGGAGGTGGCAACCGGGTGTCGTGGGTCACCCGGTCCTCCCAGCCGGTGGACACCCCCGGCACGCGCGGTGACCGGTGGCGGCGCCTCGGACCCCGTCACCACCGGCCCCGTCACCACCGGCCCCGGGGGTTACGCGATCCGGTCCCAGCCCTCGACCTCGGAGGGCGTGCGCGGGCCGGGGCCCACGTAGGCCGCGGACGGCCGCACGAGGCGGCCGGTGCGCTTCTGCTCCAGGATGTGCGCCGACCAGCCGGCCGTGCGCGCGCAGGTGAACATCGCGGGCATCATGTGCGGCGGCACCTGCGCGAAGTCCAGGATCACCGCGGCCCAGAACTCCACGTTCGTCTCGATCGCCCGGTCCGGCCGCCGCTCGCGCAGCTCCGCCAGCGCGGCCTGCTCCAGCGCCTCCGCCACCTCGTAGCGGGCCGCGCCCAGCTCCCGGCAGGTGCGCCGCAGCACGCGCGCCCGCGGATCCTCCGCCCGGTACACCCGGTGGCCGAAGCCCATCAGCCGCTCGCCCCGGTCGAGGACGCCCTTGACGAAGCCCCTCGCGTCGCCGGTCCGCTCGACCTCCTCGATCATCGGCAGCACGCGCGCGGGCGCGCCGCCGTGCAGCGGGCCGGACATGGCGCCGATCGCGCCGGACATGGCCGCCGCGACGTCCGCGCCCGTGGACGCGATGACCCGCGCGGTGAACGTGGAGGCGTTGAGCCCGTGCTCGGCGGCCGACACCCAGTAGGCGTCCAGGGCCCTCACGTGCGCCGGGTCCGGCTCGCCCCGCCAGCGGGTGAGGAACCGCTCGGTGATGGTGCGGCACTCGTCGATGCGGGCCTGCGGCACGGCGGGCCGGCCGATGCCGCGCGCGGACTGCGCCGCGTAGGACAGGGCCATCACCGAGGCCCGCGCCAGCTGCTCCCGGGCGCGCTCGTCGTCGATGTCCAGCAGCGGCTGGTAGCCCCAGATGGGCGCGACCATCGCCAGCGCCGCCTGCACGTCCACCCGCACGTCACCGGTGTGCACCGGGATGGGGAACGGCTCGGCGGGCGGCAGGCCGGGGCCGAAGCGGCCGTCCACCAGCAGCGCCCACACGTTGCCGAAGGTGACCTTGCCCGCCAGGTCCTCGACGTCCACGCCCCGGTAGCGCAGCGCGCCGCCGTCGCGGTCCGGCTCCGCGATCTCGGTGCGGAAGGCGACCACGCCCTCAAGTCCCGGTTTGACGCCGTCGTCCTCGCTGTGCACCACGCTGTGCGCTCCTCTTCCGACGAAGGTCCCAGGGGTTGGTCCAGGGGTTGACAGCACCTTCCTCCGCGGCGCACGCGCCGGCAATCACGGGCGTGCGTGGCGTCGGTCACGATCAAGGAACCGATTCAGAACGGGAGCGGGGAGCAAGCGGATCGTTAAGCCCTTGTTTCCGGCCGGGGGTAACGGCGTTTCGCCGTGGTAGACCACCGACCATGCACCTGACGCCGCACGAGCGCGACAAGCTGCTGGTCCACGTTGCGGCCGACGTCGCGCGCAAGCGGCTGGAGCGCGGTGTCGTCCTGAACTACCCCGAGGCCGTCGCGCTCATCACCGACCACGTGCTGGAGGGCGCGCGGGACGGCCGCTCGGTCAGCGACCTGATGGACAGCGGCCGGCACGTCCTCGCGCGCGGCCAGGTGCTGCCGGGCGTGCCCGAGATGATCGAGTCCGTGCAGGTGGAGGCCACCTTCCCGGACGGCACCAAGCTCGTGACCGTGCACCACCCGATCGCGTGAGGAGGAACCGACGTGGTCCCTGGTGAGGTGATCCCCGGGAACGAGCCGGTGGAGCTGAACCCCGGCCGGCCGCGCACGACGCTGGTCGTGGTCAACGCCGCCGACCGCCCGGTGCAGGTCGGGTCGCACTACCACTTCGCGGCGGCCAACCCGGGCCTGGAGTTCGACCGGGAGGCCGCGTGGGGCAAGCGGCTGGACGTCCCCGCGGGCACGGCCGTGCGGTTCGAGCCGGGCGTGGAGCGCGAGGTCGTGCTGGTGCCGATCGCCGGGGCGCGGCGGGTGCCGGGCCTGCGGCCCGAGTGGGCCGGGGAGCTGGACCGGTGACCGGGCCGGGGGCGCACCGGATCGACCGCGAGCGCTACGCGGAACTGCTCGGCCCCACCGTCGGCGACCGCGTCCGGCTGGCCGACACGGAGCTGTTCATCGAGGTCACCGAGGACCGCAGCCGGGGCGCGGGCGCCGGCGACGAGGTCGTCTTCGGCGGCGGCAAGGTGATCCGCGAGTCCATGGGCCAGGGCGTGGCCACCCGCGCCGAGGGCACGCCCGACCTGGTGATCACCGGCGCGGTCGTGCTGGACCACTGGGGCGTGGTCAAGGCGGACGTGGGCGTGCGCGACGGGCGGGTGGTCGGCATCGGCAAGGCCGGCAACCCCGACACCATGGACGGCGTCGACCCGGCCCTGGTCATCGGACCCGGCACCGAGGTGCTGGCCGGCAACGGCAAGATCCTCACCGCGGGCGGCATCGACTGCCACGTGCACTTCGTCTGCCCGCAGATCGTCGAGACCGCCGTCGCCTCCGGCCTGACCACCCTCGTCGGCGGCGGCACCGGCCCGGCCGAGGGCACCAAGGCCACCACGGTCACGCCCGGCGCGTGGAACCTCGGCCGGATGCTCGCCTCCCTGGACCACCTGCCGGTCAACGTGCTGCTGCTGGGCAAGGGCAACACGGTCCGCGAGGAGGCCCTGCGCGAGCAGCTGGCCGGCGGCGCGGGCGGGTTCAAGCTGCACGAGGACTGGGGCACCACGCCCGCCGCGATCGACGCGTGCCTGCGCGTGGCCGACGAGTCCGGCGTGCAGGTGGCCATCCACACCGACACGCTCAACGAGGCCGGGTTCGTCGAGTCCACCCTGGCCGCCATCGCGGGTCGCTCGATCAACGCCTACCACTCGGAGGGCGCGGGCGGCGGGCACGCGCCGGACATCATCCGCGTGGTGTCCGAGCCCAACGTGCTGCCGTCCTCGACCAACCCGACCCGCCCGCACACCGTCAACACCATCGAGGAACACCTGGACATGCTGATGGTGTGCCACCACCTCAACCCCTCGGTGCCCGAGGACCTGGCGTTCGCGGAGAGCCGCATCCGGCCGACCACGATCGCCGCCGAGGACGTGCTGCACGACCTGGGCGCGATCTCCATGATCAGCTCCGACTCGCAGGCCATGGGCCGGGTGGGCGAGGTGATCATCCGGACGTGGCAGACCGCGCACGTGATGAAGCTGCGGCGCGGCGGGTCGGGCGGCGGCGAGCCGGCCGACAACCTGCGCGCCCGCCGCTACGTCGCCAAGTACACGATCAACCCGGCCATCGCGCACGGCATCGACCACGAGGTGGGCTCGGTGGAGGTCGGCAAGCTGGCCGACCTGGTGCTGTGGGAGCCGAAGTTCTTCGGCGTGCGGCCGTCGGTGGTGCTCAAGGGCGGGTTCGTCGCGCACGCGGCGATGGGCGACGCCAACGCGTCCATCCCGACCCCGCAGCCCGTGCTGTCGCGGCCCATGTTCGGCGCGTACTCGGCGGCGCGCGGCAGCGTCCACTTCGTGTCGCGGCAGGCCGTCGACGCGGACCTGGCGGACCTGCTGCGCCTCGCGCGGCCGCTGGTGCCGGTCCGGGACACGCGCGGGGTGACCAAGGCCGACATGGTGCTCAACGACGCGCTGCCGGACGTGCGGGTCGACCCGGACAGCTTCGCGGTGCGCGTCGACGGCGAGCTGATCGAGCCCGCGCCGGTGGCCGAGCTGCCGATGGCCCAGCGCTACTTCCTGTTCTGATGAACCTCGTGGCGCTGATGCTCGCGGACTCCCGCTTCCCCGGCGGCGGCCACGCGCACTCCGGCGGGCTGGAGGAGGCGGTGGCGCGGCGGCTGGTCACCGACGAGGGCACGCTGGCCCCGTTCCTGCTCGGCCGGCTGCGCACGGCCGGCGCGCTGGGCGCGGTGTTCGCCGCCGCCGCGACCCGGGCGGCGGACGCGCCCGGCCGCTACGCCGAACTGGACGCCGAGCTCGACGCCCGCACCCCCTCGCCCGCCCAGCGCGCCGCCTCGCGGGCGCAGGGGCGCCGCGCCGCCCGCGCCGCCCGCCGGGCCTGGCCCTCGCCCGCCCTGGCCGGGCTGCTGCGGGCCACGCCCCGGCCGCACCACCCGATCGTCGTCGGCGTGCTCGTCGGCGACCCGTTCGAGGCCGCGCAGACCGTCGCCTACCACGCGGTGACCGGGCCGGCGACCGGCGCGGTCCGGCTGCTCGGGCTGGACCCGTTCGGCGTCAACGCGGTCCTGGCCCGGCTGGCGGACGAGATCGACGCGGTGGCCCGCGCCGCCGCCGACCACGCCGGCACCGCGCCCGTCGACCTGCCCGCGCCCGCCTCGCCCGGCCTCGACCTGCTGGCCGAGGCCCACGACCGCCACCACAGGGAAGAGGTGCGTCTCTTTGTCAGCTGACCACGTGCACCCGGTCAACTTCGACCCGACCGACGCCGGGCACGACCCCCACGGGCACCACCACGACCACGACACCCACGACCACGGCCGGGCGGTGCGCCTCGGCATCGGCGGCCCGGTCGGCAGCGGCAAGACCGCCCTGACCGCCGCCCTGTGCCGGGCCCTGGGCGGCGAGCTGGAGCTGGCCGTGGTGACCAACGACATCTACACCACCGAGGACGCCGACTTCCTGCGCCGGGCGGGCGTGCTCGACCCCGAGCGGATCGAGGCGGTGCAGACCGGCGCGTGCCCGCACACCGCCATCCGCGACGACATCACCGCCAACCTCGACGCGGTCGAGCTGCTGGAGCACCGCTTCCCGGACCTGGAGCTGATCATCATCGAGAGCGGCGGCGACAACCTCACCGCGGTGTTCAGCCGCGGCCTGGTCGACCGCCAGGTCTTCGTCGTGGACGTGGCCGGCGGCGACAAGGTGCCCCGCAAGGGCGGCCCCGGCGTCACCACCGCCGACCTGCTGGTGATCAACAAGACCGACCTGGCCCCGCTGGTGGGCGCCGACCTCGACGTCATGGCGGCCGACGCCCACCGGGTGCGGGGCGGGCTGCCCGTGGTCAGCCAGTCGCTGGTCGAGACCCCGCAGGCCCCGGCGGTGGCCGACTGGGTGCGCGCTCAGCTCCGCACGCTCGCGACGGTCAGGTGAGCGCCGAACCCGCCGACGTCACCCGCGCAGCCGTAGGCGTCCACGAGCGGCAGGTGCCGCGGCGCGGTCTCGTCCGGCGGGTGGACGCGGATGCCCCGCACGGGTGTCTTGCGGCAGTCGGCCGGGTCGAAGTTGTCGACCGCGGCGAACCCGACGTCCGAGGTGGCCGCCGCGCCGTGCGGCAGGGTGAGCAGCGGTCCCCGCTCGCCGACCCGCACGGCCGCCGCGCCGACCTGGTTCCCCGCCGCGTCCACGTAGGACACGCCGGGGAACCCGCGCAGCACGCACGCGACCGGGCCCCGGTTGGTCAGCACGACCTCGCGGTAGGTGGTGCCCGCCGTCCCGCTGACGCGGCCGAACCGGACGTCCAGGTCGGCCGAGCGGCAGGTGGTGGTCTCGGCTCGCTGTTGGGTGACCCGCTGTCCGGTGACCTGCTGTCCGGTGCCCGGTGTTGCGACGGCGGTTCCCCCGGTGCTCAGCAGCGCGGCGCCGGCCGCGACCGCTGCGACGAATTTCCTCATCACGATCTCCCCCGAGATTCGCGGGTGGAATTCCCACCCGGTGGAGGGACGTGTCGGGCGTCACAGGGGTTGCACCGGTGAGGGCGCGGGCCCGCCTGGTCGTGGCGCGTGACCCGGACGGGCGAACGTCGGTGCGCGAGCTGAGGTCCATGGCCCCGCTCCGGCTGGTGCCGCACTGCGGTCGCGCCGAGACCGCGCTGGTCCACCTGGTCAGCTCGGTCACCGCGCCGCTGGGCGGCGACGACCTCGAACTGGACGTCCGGGTCGGGCCGGGGGCGGCGCTGGTGTTGCGGGGAGTAGCCGCCACGCTCGCCCTCCCGGGTCACCGGGGCACCGGCAGTCGGTCACTCGTCCGGGTGGAATTGGGCGAGGGCGCGTCGCTGGAACACCTGCCCGAACCCACCGTCGTCACGGCACGGGCGCGGCACGAGGCGGTGTTCCGCGCGGACTTGACGGAAGGCGCTCGACTTCGCACCAGGGAAATCCTCGTGCTGGGCCGGCACGGCGAGTCCTCCGGGTTGCTCGACACCACGCTGGACATCCGGAGAAACGGGACCGTAATAAAACAGACATCTCGCCTCGGCGTGCCCGCGGTGGACCGCGGCGCGGCGGGGATGGCGGGCCACCGGGTGCTGGGCTCGGAGCTGTTGTGCTGGGGCGAGGACCTGCGGGAAGTGGTCTGCGGGGACTGGTGGTCGCTGGTGCCGCTGGCCCGGGGCGGCAGCCTCGCCACGGCCCTCGGCAACGACGCCGTAACCGTGGAACGCGCTTTGGACCGGGCCCTCGCCGAACACCCGGGATCGCATGATCGTCTGACTCGATCCCGAACTCGATCCCGAGTCGGGCATCACACCGAAAGTGACGGATCGGGTGGTGGTCATCACCGTGCGGGCGGTTCCGCGACAAGCCGGGAACCCGTACCGTCGCGGGATCGCCAAGTGCCACAAGTGCCTGGCGGGCACTAGTTGCACCACGCTCCGGGAGGTCGGGATGTCGAAGACCACGAACATCGCGTTGCCGTCGATGCGCGTGTCTTACGAGCACGGTTCGCTCACCGAGAGCGACCTCGCCGGCAGCTGGCACGAGCAGCTCCAGCTGTGGCTCGACCAGGCGACCGGCGCGGGTCTGCCCGAGCCCAACGCGTTCGTGCTCGCCACCGCCGACCCGGAGGGCAGGCCGTCGTCCCGCACGGTGCTGGCCAAGGGACTCGACGCGCGCGGTCTGGTGTTCTTCACCAACTACACCTCCACCAAGAGCCACGACCTGATGGCCACCCGCTACGCCTCCGCCACGTTCCCGTGGTTCGCCATGCAGCGGCAGGCGCACGTGCGGGGCACCGTGGAGAAGGTCGGCGCGGAGGAGACGGCCCGCTACTGGGCCGGCCGCCCGCGCGGCTCCCAGCTCGGCGCGTGGGCCTCGCCGCAGTCCCGGGTGGTCAGCGGCCGCACGACGCTGGAGAGCGCGCTGCACAAGGTCGAGCGGCAGTTCGCCGACGCGGACCGGGTGCCGGTGCCCCCGCACTGGGGCGGCTGGCGCATCCGGCCCGAGGAGGTCGAGTTCTGGCAGGGCCGCCGCGACCGCATGCACGACCGCCTGCGCTTCCGCCTCGGCCGCGACGGCTGGGGGCTCCAGCGCGTCGCACCCTGAGCGTCGTTCCTAGGGCGTCGTTCCTAGGGCGTCGTTCCCTGAGCGTCGTCCCCAGGCGTCGTCCCCTGGGCATCGTTCCCGGGCGTCGCCGACCCCTGAGCACCGCACCCGCGAGGCGGGTGTGCCACGAGCCCCGCCGATCCCGACCGGCGGGGCTCGTGGCGTGCCGGGGCGGGTCCCGCGACGCCCGCCCGACGTCCGGCCGCGCGCCATCGGGGGGCGGGCCCGGGGTGTGCGACGTCTCGGTGGAGAACTTGTTAGTTATCGTAGGCTAACGACCGTGCGGAAAGTCCTGGGGCGCATCGCCATCGACACGCGCCCGCTGAAGGTGGTGGCCTTCCGGCGCCTGTGGCTCACGACCGTGGTGACCGCGGTCGGCAGCCAGCTCACCGCGGTGGCCGTGCCCAAGCAGGTCTACGACCTGACCGGGTCGTCGGGCTGGGTCGGCGTGTCGGCGGGCGTGGCGCTGGTGCCGCTGCTGGTGTTCGGCCTCTACGGCGGCGCGATCGCCGACGTGGTGGACCGCCGCAAGCTGCTGGTCGTCACCAACACCGGCATCGCGCTGACCTCGGTGCTGCTGTGGCTCCAGGCGGCCTTCGCGGTCGACTCGGTGTGGCTGGTCATCGCGCTGCTCGGGTTGCAGCAGGTCTTCTTCGCCGCCAACGCGCCCGCCCGCACCGCGTCCGTGGCCCGGCTGGTGCCCGCCGAGCAGCTCCCGGCGGCCACCGCGCTGTCCTCGACGGTGATGATGTTCGGCGGCGTGTTCGGGCCCATGCTGGCCGGCGCGTTCATGCCGGTGGTGGGGCTGTCGACGCTGTACCTCGTGGACGCGGTGGCGCTGACCGCGACCATCTGGGCGGTGTGGAAGCTGCCGCCGCTGCCGCCGCTCGACGGCACCACGCGGCGGGCCGGCCTGCGCGACGTGGTCGACGGCTTCCGCTACCTGGCCGTGCAGAAGATCCTGCTGGCCAGCTTCCTGCTCGACATCATCGCCATGGTCTTCGGGATGCCCCGGGCGCTGTTCCCGGAGATGGCCGAGCACACCTTCGGCGACCCGCCCGGCGGCGGCCTCGCCCTGGGCTGGCTGTTCGCCGCGATCCCGCTGGGCGCGATGCTGTGCGGGCTGACGTCCGGCTGGACCTCGCGCGTGCACCGGCACGGCGTGGGCGTGGTGGTCGCGATCGTGGTGTGGGGCGTGGCCATGGTCGGCTTCGGCCTGTCGAACGCGCTGTGGCTGGCCGTGGTGTTCCTGGCCCTCGGCGGCGCGGCCGACATGATCAGCATGGTGTTCCGCAGCTCCATCCTCCAGGCGGCGGCCACCGACGAGATGCGCGGCCGGATGCAGGGCGTGTTCATCGTCGTGGTCGCCGGCGGGCCGCGCGTGGCCGACCTGCTGCACGGGACGACCGGCGCGCTGATCGGGCCCGGTCTGGCCAGCGCGCTGGGCGGGGTGCTGGTGGTGGTCGGCACGGGCCTCGCGGTGGTGGCCATCCCGGCGATCGGGCGCTACCGGTTCGTCGCGAAGCCCCTGGGGACCGCCCCGGGACCGGGGAAGCACTGAGACCTCGGCTCAGGGGGCCGGCTCCGGAGGGGCGGATCGGACCTCCGCGGCCGGTCGATCGGCCGAACATCAAGAGTTGCCCAAGATTGGCCTTTCAGCTGTGCGGCCACCCTGTGATCCGGCACACTCACCCGGCATGGCGGAAGCGACGAGCGCCCCGGCGCAACCGGAACTGAAGCGGGCCATCGGCCCCAAGCTCCTGCTGTTCTTCGTGATCGGTGACATCCTCGGCACCGGCATCTACGCCCTCACGGGCAACGTCGCGGGCAAGATCGGCGGCGCGCTGTGGCTGCCGTTCCTGATCGCGTTCGCGGTCGCCTTCCTCACCGCGTTCAGCTACCTCGAACTGGTCGGCAAGTACCCGAGGGCGGCGGGCGCGGCGCTGTACACCAACCGCGCGTTCAAGATCCAGTTCCTCACGTTCATGGTGGCGTTCGCGGTGATGAGCTCCGGCATCACCTCCGCCTCCTCCGCCGCGCTCGCGTTCGGGCGCACCTACCTCCAGTCGGTCATCCGCGAGTTCTTCTCCGACACGTTCGCGGTGTCGGCGACGCTGGTCGCGATCCTGTTCATCCTCGGCCTGGCCGCGATCAACTTCCGGGGCGTCTCGGAGTCGGTCAAGGCCAACGTGGTGCTGACCTGCATCGAGCTGTCCGGCCTGGTCATCATCATCGCGATCGGCCTGTTCGCGGTGCTCTCCGGCGACGGCGACGCGAGCCGCCTCACCCAGGTCGACCCGGCGCCCGGCCAGAGCGCGCTGGTCGCGGTCACGTCGGCGACCGCGCTGGCGTTCTTCGCGATGGTCGGCTTCGAGGACTCGGTGAACATGGCCGAGGAGTGCCGCGACCCGGTGCGGATCTTCCCGCGCGCGATGCTGTGGGGCATGGTCGTGGCGGCCGTGATCTACGTGCTGGTGGCCATCACCTCGTCGCTGCTCATCCCGTCCGACGAGCTGGCCAAGGCCGGGTCCTCCGCCCTGCTGCGGGTGGTGGAGGTCGGCGCGCCCGGCTTCCCGCTGTGGCTGTTCTCGCTGATCGGCCTGTTCGCCGTGATCAACTCGGCGCTGATCAACATGCTGATGGCGAGCCGCCTGGTCTACGGCATGGCGAACGAGCGGATCATCCCGAAGTCCTTCGGCGCCGTGCACCCGCGCCGCCGCACGCCGTGGATCTCGATCATCTTCACCAGCGGCATCGCGATCATCCTGGTGTCCACCACCGACATCGCCAAGCTCGGCGGCACGACCTCGCTGCTGCTGCTGGTCGTGTTCACCGTCGTCAACGTCGCGGTGCTGGTGCTGCGCAAGGAGAAGGCCGACCACAAGCACTTCCGCGCGCCGACGTGGGCGCCGGTGCTGGGCGCGGTGACCTGCGCGTACCTGGCCAGCCCGCTGTCGGGTCGGCCGTGGGACGACTACCGGATCGCGCTGTACCTGCTGGCTGCGGGCGTCGTGCTGTGGGCCGTCAACCGCGTGGTGCACGGCAGGACCGAGCTCGACGCGGAGAAGCTGGCCAAGTGACCCGGCCCCGGGCCGGGGGCCGTCGCGCCCCCGGCCCGGACCCGCGTCAGGCGCACCAGGTGTTGCCGGTGTACTGGAGCTTGCTCGCCATGACCCAGCCCCACTTGCCGTTGTTGACGTTCGCGCCGTAGTAGCGCGGGTTGCCCTTGATCCGGACGTTGAGGACGTCCGCCTGGATCGCCCAGCCGACGAACGACCCGCCGCTCTCGGCGTTGGTCATGTCGCCGTAGGCGGTGACCTGGTACTGCCACACCTGCGTGCACGCGGTGCCCACCTCGGCGGAGGCGGTGCCCGTGCCCAGGGCGAGGCCCGCGGCCAGCAGCGTCGTGGCGGCGGCACCGATGATCTTGTGCAACTCGACTCCTTCGTCGGGTGAGCGGTCGGGCCGAAGCATGGTGGGCCGATGGACCCGGGGTCACTGCGGTGGCGCGTAGTGAGCGGTGTTCACGTTCTGTGGGGTGTCCGCCGCGCTCCGTCCGCCGGCCCGCCGCCGTCCGTCGGCCCGCCGCCGTCCGCCGGCCGCCCCGCCCGCTGCCGCCGGTTGCCGGGCCCCTGCCTGACGCCTCCTGCCCCCCCGTCTGCCGGCCGCTGCCACGGGCCCGAATGGCGGAAAGCGCTTTCGCCCCCCTGCGCCGAAAGAGTTTCGCGTTCCGGGATGTGACGCCCCGCGCCCGCCACCCGGATACGCTCTTGATCCATGCTGGAAATCGCCCACGGCGCGTCCCGCGCCGTCATCGCGCCCGAGGGTGCCAACCTCAAGTCCTACGAGGTCGGCGACGTGCCGTACGCGGAGACGTACGAAGACGAGCCGCCCATGGGCTGCGGCGCGGTGCTCGTCCCCTGGCCCAACCGCACGGCGGGCGGGAAGTGGGTGCTCGACGGCGAGGAGCAGCAGCTGGAGATCGGCGAGCCCGCGCGCGGCAACGCCATCCACGGGCTCGTGCGCCACGCGCTGTGGCACGTCGTCGAGCACACGGGGTCGCTGCTGTCGCTGGAGACGCCGGTCGCGGGCTTCGGCTGGCCCGTGCCGCTGCGCACCACGATCACCTACGCGCTGGACGAGAACGGCCTGACCGTGTCGCACGGCGTGACGAACGTGGGCCAGAAGCGCACCCCGTTCGGCGTCGGCACCCACCCGTACCCGAGGGCGGGCGCGTCGCTGACCGACGAGACCTCGCTGTCGCTGGCCGCCACCACCGTGCTGCCGGTCGACCCGGAGACCATGATCCCCAACGGTCCGGCCGTGCCCGTGTCGGGCGACTACGACTTCCGGGTGGCGCGCCTCCTCGACGGGGTGAAGCTGGACACCGCGTTCGGCGGCTGCGAGCCGGTGGACGGCCTGGTGCGGCACGTGCTGAAGGGCCCGGCCGGCGGGGTCGAGCTGTGGGCGGACCCGGACTTCGGGTGGGTGCAGGTCTACACGCCGGACAACTTCCCCGGCCGGGGCCGCGCGGTCGCCGTCGAGCCCATGACGTGCCCGCCGGACGCGCTCAACAGCGGGGTCGACCTGCTCTGGCTGGAGCCCGGCGAGTCGTGGGCCGGCCGCTGGGGTTTGCGCCCGCTGTCCTAGGTCGTTAGCCTCGCTAACTATGAACGTCGCTATCACGGGTGGGTACGTCGTGCCGGTGGCCGGGCCGCCGATCGAGGGCGGCACGGTCCTGGTGCGGGACGGGAAGATCGTCGCGGTCGGCGCGGATGTCGAGGTCCCGGACGGCGTGCCGGTCGTCGACGCGGCGGGCGGGTGGGTGCTGCCCGGCTTCGTGGAGGCCCACGGCCACCTCGGCGTGCACGAGGAGGGCGAGGGCTGGGCCGGGCAGGACACCAACGAGATGACCGACCCCAACGGCGCGCGGCTGCGGGCGCTGGACGCGATCAACGCCGCCGACCAGGGCTTCGCCGACGCCCTGACCGGCGGCGTGACCACGGTGGTCGTCAAACCGGGGTCGGGCAACGTCATCGGTGGTCAGACGGTCGCCGTGAAGTGCTGGGGCCGCACGGCCGACGAGATGCTGCTGCGCAACCCGGTGAGCGTGAAGAGCGCGCTGGGCGAGAACCCCAAGCGGGTCTACGGCGACCAGAAGAAGCTGCCGTCCACCCGGCAGGGCGTCGCGGCGGTGATCCGGGACGCGCTCACCAAGGCGCAGGACTACGTCGCCCGGCGCGACGCGGCGGACGGCCCGTTCGACCGCGACCCCACGTCCGAGGTGCTGGCGAAGGTGCTGTCGGGCGAGCTGCCGTGGTGCCAGCACTGCCACCGCGCGGACGACATCGCCACCGCGCTGCGGCTGGCCGACGAGTTCGGCTACCGGCTCATCGTCAACCACGGGACCGAGGGTCACCTGATCGCGGACCTGCTGGCCGAGCGCGGCGTGCCGGTGGTCATCGGGCCGCTGTTCACCTCGCGGTCGAAGGTCGAGGTGCGGCAGCGGTCGCTGCGCAACCCGGGCATCCTGGCGCGGGCCGGGGTCGAGATCGCCATCACCACCGACCACCCGGTGGTGCCCATCCACTTCCTGGTGCACCAGGCGACGCTCGCCGTGAAGGAGGGCCTGGACCGGCGGGTGGCGCTGGAGTCGATCACGGTGAACCCGGCGCGGATCATGGGCCTGGACGACCGGGTCGGGTCGCTGGCGCCGGGCCTGGACGGTGACGTGGTGATCTGGTCGGGCGACCCGCTGGACGTGATGAGCCGGGCGCTGAAGGTCTTCGTGTCCGGGCGCGAGGTCTACCGGTACGAGGACGGGGAAGAGGTCGTCGCGAACCCGTTCTACGCGGAGTCCTGAGCGGCTCCCGGGTGGTGTCCGGGTCGGGTTGACCAGCCGCTGTTGCGGCGGCTGGTCACTTTGCTAAACTTTGCCCGCGGACCCGTCCCACTCCCGTGGGGAAGCGGGTCCAGCTTCTTTTCCGGGCTTTCCCCGTCGGGTCCACCTCGACCGGATCACATCACCTGCGGTTTGCCGCCCACGGCGCAGACCCGGCCGAGCAGCTCCGGGTACCAGTCCCACATGAGCTCCTTCCCGGGAGCGCGCAGCACGCACTGGTAGGCGGCGTAGGCGACCAGGTCCGCCACCTGCACCCACTGGCTGAGGTGCGAGCCCTGGAAGAACGGGTCCTCCACGAGGTTGCGGGTGGCGAGCTCGAGGGAGCGGTGCGCCTGGCGGTAGGAGGGATCGGTGCCGTCCCCGTCCATGACCACGAACCCGTGGTGCCCGGTCGCGACGAGGCGTGCGTCGATCTCGGTGACCAGGTCCGCGTACAGGCCGGCCTTGGCGTCGACGTACCGGGTTCCGGTCGTGTCGCGGCAGACGGCGCCGGTGCGCACGCCGGGCATGGCGGCGATCGCGCTCAACGCGTCGACCACCACCGCCGATCGGTTGGCCTTGCTGCGGTCCCAGCCCGTCCCCGTCGGTCTGCCCCGACCGTTGACGAACTTGGTGGCGTGCAGCTCGTAGCTGGCCGGGAGCCCCGCGGAGGCGTGGAGGGCTTTGCGCCAGTCGAGCCACGAGCGCAGGGCCGGACGCCAGTCGGAGACCGACAATTCCACCCAGCCGTAGACGACGAGTTGGGAGGTCTGCGCCCCCGAGTCGTCCATGTAGAACAGGCGCACATCGCTCACGGCGGCACACGGTACGACCCGGTCGGCCCGGACCGGTGACCGACCACCCAACGCGACCGCCGCTCACGTGGGGGCTCCGCCCCCGTGGTCCCGAACGGCGCCGATCCCGAACCGGACCCTGTCGCCCCGGGCCGTCCGTCCGCCAGACTGGGCGCACGGACGGACGACCGACCGGGGGACGACATGGCGTGGGTTCGGGCTCTGCTGCTGACGTTGGTCGTGTGGGTGGTGCTGGCCCTCGCCCTCACCTTCCTGCTGGGCCTGCTGGGCAGCCTCGGGTCGACCGAGCTGTGGCTGACCACGGCGGCGGCCCTGGCCGCCTCCCTGGCGATCAACCGGAAGCGGCTGCGGGACGCGCTGGACTAGGGCTGGGCCGCGCGGTCAGCGGCGCAGCTCGCGCCCGATCACCAGCCGCTGGATCTGGTTGGTGCCCTCGAAGATCTGGAGCACCTTCGCCTCCCGCATGTACCGCTCCACCGGGAAGTCGCGCGTGTACCCCGCCCCGCCCAGCACCTGCACCGCGTCCGTCGTCACCTTCATCGCCGCGTCCGTGCAGACCAGCTTCGCCACCGCCGCCTGCCGCCGGAACGGCAGCCCCCGGTCCCGCCGGCGGGCGCCGTCCAGGTAGGTCGCCCGCGCCGAGTCCACCGCGGCGGCCATGTCGGCCAGCAGGAACTCCAGGCCCTGGAAGTCGATGATCGCCCGGCCGAACTGCGTGCGGGTCTTCGCGTAGGCCACGGCCTCGTCCAGCGCGGCCTGCGCCAACCCCACGGCGCAGGCGGCGATCCCGAGCCGGCCGGAGTCCAGGGCGGACAGCGCGATCTTCAGCCCGTCGCCCTCGGCCCCGACCAGCCGGTCCGCCGCCAGCCGCACGTCCTCGAAGCTCAGCTGCGCCGTGGTCGACCCGGTCAGGCCCATCTTGCGCTCGGGCGGCGCGGCGGTCAGGCCCTCGACCCGCCCCGGCGCGAGGAAGCAGCTGATGCCGCGCCCGCCGTCGTCGGAGGTGCGGGCCATCAGGGTGTAGAAGTCGGCCACGCCGGCGTGCGTGATCCACGCCTTCGTGCCGTTCACGACGTACTCGCCGCCGTCGCGCGCGGCCCGGGTGGACAGCGCCGCCGCGTCCGAGCCGGCGTGCGACTCGGACAGCGCGTACCCGCCCAGCAGGTCGCCGGCCAGGGCGTCGGGCAGCCACCGGGCCCGCTGCTCGTCCGTGCCGAACGTCGCGAGCGCGTAGCAGGACATGACGTGCACCGACAGGCCGACGCCGACCGACATCCAGGCCGAGGCGACCTCCTCCAGCGCCTGGAGGTACACCTCGTACGGCAGCGCGCCGCCGCCCAACTCCTCCGGGTAGGGCAGGCCCAGCAGTCCGCTCCGGCCGAGCAGCCGGAACTTCTCGCGCGGGAACCGCTCGTGCTCCTCGTGCTCGGCCGCGTGGGGCGCCAGCTCCTCGCGGGCGATCTCGCGGACGAGGCCGAGCAGGTCCTCGGCCTCGGTGGTGGGCAGCAGGCGTTCGGCGGGCATCGTCGACCTCCGTGGGACGGCTCACCCCGTCCGGTGAACCGCAGTACTCTCGACAGTACTCCAGGACGTACCACAGTACTGTCGAGCGGGAGTGTGACAGAGTCCCGACCATGACCCCGATCGCGCGCGGACCGCTGACGCCCCGTCAGGTGGAACTGCTCGGGCGGCTCGAAGCGCTGGTGCTCGCCGAGGGTTTCGCGCACTTCACCCTGGACGACCTCGCGGCGCGCCTGCACTGCTCCAAGTCGACCCTCTACGCGCTGGCCGCCAGCAAGGAGCAGCTGGCCGTCCGCGTGGTCGGCCGGTACTTCAAGGGCGCGGCCGAGCGGATCGAGCGGCGGATCGCCGGCGTCGAGGACGTGCGCGCCCGCGTCGGCACGTACCTGGCGGGCGCCGCCGAGGAGCTGCGGCGCGCGTCGGCCCGGTTCATCGCGGACGTGGCGGCGTTCGCGCCCACCCGCTCGACCTACGAGCGCAACGCCCGCGCCGCGGCCGAGCGGATTCGCGAGTTCATCCAGGAGGGCGTGCGCGAGGGCGTGTTCCGGGAGGTGCACGCCACCCTGGTCGCCGAGATGGCGGGCCTGCTGATCGAGGGCATCCAGACGGGTGTGCTGACCCGGCGCGCGGGCGTGTCCGACGCCGAGGCGTTCACCGCCCTGGGTGAACTGCTGCTGGACGGTTTGCGGAGAGAACGGAGCCAGTCGTGATCGTCGTCGCCGGAGAGGCCCTGGTCGACCTCGTGCCCACGCCGGGGGGTGACCTCGCGCCGCGGCTGGGCGGCGGCCCGTACAACGTCGCGGTGGCCGCGGGGCGGCTGGAGGCCCCGGTGGGCTTCCTGTCCCGCGTCTCGGCCGACCTGTTCGGGGACCGGCTGGTCGAGCGCCTGCACGCCTCCGGCGTGCGCACCGACCTGGTCCAGCGCGGTCCGGAGCCGACCACGTTGGCCGTGGTCGGGCTCGCCGACGACGGGTCGGCCCGCTACTCGTTCTACGTCGAGGGCACCGCCGACCGGCTGGTCGCCGACCCCGGGCCGCTGCCCGACGACGTGCGCGCGGTCTCGTTCGGCACGCTGTCGCTGGTCCTGGAGCCGGGCGCGAGCGCCTACGAGCGGGTGCTGCGGCGCGAGGCGGACCGCGGCGCGCTGACCGTGCTGGACCCCAACATCAGGGCCGGCCTGATCGACGACCCGGTCGCCTACCGCGCCCGCTACGCCTCGTGGCTGCCGCACGTGGGGCTGCTCAAGGTGTCCGTCGAGGACGCCCGCTGGCTGGCCGACCTGCCCGCCGACGCGCCCGAGGGCGAGGTGCTGGAGGTCGTCCGCGGCTGGCACGGGCCCGCCGCGGTGGTGCTGACCCGGGGGAGCGGCGGCCTGGCCGTGCTGACCGCGTCCGGCGACGTGATCCACGTCCCACCCACGCCCGTGGACGTGGTCGACACGATCGGGGCGGGCGACACCGTGCAGGGCGCGCTGCTGGCGTGGCTGCACCACCACGACGCGCTGTCCACCGAGGCCGTCCGAGGTCTGGACGACGGGCGCTGGCGCGCGGCGCTGGCCCACGCGGGCGCGGCGGCGGCGATCACGTGCTCCCGCGCGGGCGCGGAACCGCCGTTCCGGGCAGAGCTGGGATGACCTAGCTCTCACCCCGCTCGACGTGGAGGGACAGGTCCGAAGGGTTACGGTGGTGATTGCACGCTAGGCATTCGCGCACCTCCGCTGTGATGCCGATCCCACCTCCCGGAACCGGTTCACGCCGCGGCTGAGGAGCGGGTAGCCCGCCGGCTGGCGTGCGGAGAACTGACAGGACCCCAACGGGGTGGTGCTGCGGTGCAGGGGCGTTCCCGCGTCCGGGCCCCGCGTGCGAGACCCGCACGAGCCACCCCGCCCGAGCGTGAGAGGGACTCTGCATGCCCGACGCGACGACTGCGCCGAACGACACCCGTACCGTCGCGCTGCGCCATCCGGGCGGAGAGCACGAGATGAAGGTGGTGCCGGCCACCGAGGGTGCCCCCGGCATCGACCTCGGCAAGCTGCTGGCCACGACCGGCCTGGTCACGCTGGACAGCGGTTTCGTCAACACCGCGTCCTGCTCCTCGGAGATCACCTACATCGACGGTGACGCCGGCATCCTGCGCTACCGCGGCTACCCGATCGAGCAGCTGGCCGCGAAGTCGAACTTCAACGAGGTCAGCTACCTGCTCATCTACGGCGAGCTCCCGACCCAGGCCCAGCTGGAGGAGTTCTCCTCCAAGATCAGCAGGCACACCCTGCTGCACGAGGACCTGAAGCGCTTCTTCGACGGCTTCCCGCGCGACGCGCACCCGATGCCCGTGCTGTCCTCGGCGGTCTCCGCGCTGTCGACCTTCTACCAGGACAGCCTCAGCCCGTTCGACGCCAACCAGGTCGAGATCTCCACCATCCGCCTGCTGGCGAAGGTGCCCACCATCGCGGCCTACGCCTACAAGAAGTCCGTGGGCCAGCCGTTCCTGTACCCGGACAACTCCCTGGGCCTGGTGGAGAACTTCCTCCGGATGACCTTCGGCTTCCCCGCCGAGCCCTACGACGTGGACCCGGACCTGGTCCGCGCCCTCGACCTGCTGTTCGTGCTGCACGCCGACCACGAGCAGAACTGCTCCACCTCGACCGTGCGCCTGGTCGGCTCGTCCGAGGCCAACCTGTTCGCCTCCATCTCCGCGGGCATCAACGCCCTGTTCGGCCCGCTGCACGGCGGCGCGAACAGCGCGGTGCTCGACATGCTGGAGAAGATCCGCAACGAGGGCGGCGACGTGTCCGCGTTCGTGAAGAAGGTGAAGAACAAGGAGGACGGCGTCCGCCTGATGGGCTTCGGCCACCGGGTCTACAAGAACTACGACCCGCGCGCCGCGATCATCAAGAAGACCGCCGACGAGATCCTCGGCAAGCTCGGCGCGTCCGACGAGCTGCTCGACATCGCGAAGGCGCTGGAGGAGACCGCCCTCGCGGACGACTACTTCGTCGAGCGCAAGCTGTACCCGAACGTGGACTTCTACACGGGCCTCATCTACCGCGCGATGGGCTTCCCGACGAAGTTCTTCACGGTGCTGTTCGCCCTGGGCCGCCTGCCGGGCTGGATCGCGCACTGGCGCGAGATGATCAACGACCCGGCCACCAAGATCGGCCGCCCGCGCCAGGTCTACACCGGTGCGGCGGAGCGCGACTTCGTGCCGCTCGACCAGCGCTGACGTCCCCTGTGGAGTAAACGGCCCGCACCCGCGAAGGGTGCGGGCCGTTTCCGCGTCCGGCCTCCGTCCCACCAGGACGGCACCCCCGCGCAGCACCCCCGGCGCGGCACCCCCGGCGCGGCACCCCCGGCGCGGCACCCCTAGCGCAGCACGTCCCGCAGCCGCACCCGCGCGCCCGTCCGCAGCACCGCGTTCGCGTACACCTTCCCGCCCAGCCACGTGATCGCGGCGACCGCCGCCAGCGCCAGCGCCACCGCCAGCAGCACCTGCCACGTCGGCGCGACCCCCATCGCCATCCGCCCCGGCATCAGGATCGGCGCGAACGGCGGCAGCAGCGACAGCACGGTCACCGCCGACCCGGTCGGATCGCTGATCATCAGGTTGATGCCCACCACGAACGCCACCACGATCGCCGTGCTGATCGGCGTGAGCACCGACTGGAGCTCCTCCTGCCGGGACACCAGCGACGCGGCCGCGGCGAACACCGTGGCGTAGAGGAAGAACCCGAGCAGGTACCACAGCAGCCCGGTGGCCAGGGCCCCGCCGGCCAACCCCACCACGTCCACCACGCCCGCCGCGCCGGCCAGCGCCAGGCCGCCACCGCCGATCAGCACCAGCTGGAGCAGCCCGACCGCGCCCAGCCCGACGACCTTGCCCAGCAGCAGCTGCCACGGCCGCAGCGTCGCCAGCAGGATCTCCACCACCCGGCTGGACTTCTCCTCCACCACGCCCTGGGCGACCATCGTCCCGTACACCAGCAGCGAGTAGTACAGCAGCGCGGCGACCACCAGGCCGATCGCCAGGCGCCGGCCCGACTGCTCGTCCGGCCGCTCCAGGACCACCACGTCCACGCCGGCCCGCTCCACGTTCCGCGCCACGTCGGCCGGGTCCAGGCCCGCCTCGGCCAGCTGCGCGTTGAGCACCTGCTGCTTCACGATCAGGTCGATGGAGCTGCGCAGCTGCTCGCCCAGCGACTCCCGGACCACCACGCGCAGGGCGTCCGGGGCGCCGGTGACCAGGGCGTCGAGGTCGCCGGACCGCACCCGTGCCTCGCCGTCGACCGGGTCGGCCACGTCGACGAGCTCCAGCTCGCGGCCGAACGACGCGGCGGTCCGCGCCAGCGGCTCGGCCAGCACGGTGGCCTGGCCGTTCAGCGCCACCCGGTCGCGGCCCGCGTCGTCGAACAGCACCGCCTGGAGCAGCACGTACCCCGCCAGCACGGCCAGGATCGCCACGGTGCCCCACACGAACGCCTTGGTGCGCACCCGGCTGGTGAACTCGCGGCGCGCCACCAGGAACACCGCCCGGCCCGTGGTCAGGCCGCTCACGCCGCGGCCTCCCGCGCCACCGCGCTGCGGAACAGCTCGGCCAGCGACGGCCGCTGCCGGGAGAACTCGTGCACCGGCCCGGTCGCCAGGGCGGCGCGCAGCACCGGCTGGTCGTCCGCGCCCGGTTCCAGCTCCACCAGGGTGCGGCCCTCGGACGTGGTGGCGGCGCGCACGCCCGGCACCGCGTCGGCCCACCCCGACGGCGCCCGCGGCGCGTCCACGACCAGCCTGGACGTGCCGCCGGCGCGCAGCTCGTCCACCGCGCCGCAGGCCACCAGCGTGCCGCCGCGCACGATGCCGACCCGGTCGCAGAGGCGCTCCACCAGGTCCAGCTGGTGGCTGGAGAACACCACGGGCACCCCGGTGGCGGCCTTCTCGCGCAGCACCTGGCTCATCACGTCCACGGCCACCGGGTCGAGGCCGGAGAACGGCTCGTCGAGCACCAGCACATCAGGCTCGTGCACCAGCGCGGCCGCCAGCTGCACCCGCTGCTGGTTGCCCAGGCTGAGCTTCTGCACCTCGTCGCCGCGGCGGTCGCGCAGGCCCAGCCTGCCGATCCAGTCCTCGGCGGAGCGGTGCGCGGCGTTGGTGGGCAGGCCGTGCAGCTCGGCCAGGTAGACCAGCTGGTCGAGCACCTTCATCCGGGGGTAGAGGCCGCGCTCCTCGGGCATGTAGCCGATGCGCCGGCGCGTCTCGAACGTGATCGGCTCGCCGTTCCAGCGGACCTCGCCCGAGTCGGCGGCCAGCACGCCCAGCGCGATGCGCATGGTGGTGGTCTTGCCGGCCCCGTTGCTGCCGACGAAGCCGAACAGCTCGCCCGCCCGCACGTCGAAGGTCATGTCGGCCAGCGCCACGACCTCCCCGTAGCGCTTGGAGACCCGGTCGATCTCCAGCACCCCCTGTGGCACGGTGCCTTCCCTCCTGTCGTGCTAGCGGTAGACCTGCGTGGACAGCGGCTCGAACGGGGTGCGGCCGAACACCGCCTCCACGGGCAGCCCGAAGACCTCGCAGATCCGCATCGCCAGGTCGAGGCTGGGGTAGTGGTCCCCCCGCTCCAGCGCGCCGATCGTCTGGGGGTTGACCTCCACCGCCTCCGCCAACCCCGCCCGCGTCATGCCCCGTTCGACCCTGAGCACCCCGATCCGGTTGTGGAGGGGCCGGCCGGAGCCGCGTCGCACCGGACTCACCCGACGAAGTGTTGCGAAAACCCAACGCGACGGCAAGCAAAGCGCCCGGACGTGGGGCCGAACGGCGGCATCCGGGCCGGGCTTGACCGGAAATCACGTTTCGGTGAAACGATACGGGGCCGGGAACCGAATCGACTGGCGACGGGTCGAAGGGGCATCGGGGTCGCGCCCCGTTGTCGTGAGGGGTGAACATGGAGCCGGACCAGTGGCTCGCGCAGTACGGAGAGAAGATCGAGCAGGCCAAGCGGAACGCGGCCGCGGTCGAGACGCAGCTCGGCGGCGTCGGCGGCAGCGCGACGTCACCCGACGGGCTGATCACCGTGTCGGTGAACGCCTCCGGGGCGTTGACCGACCTGGTCCTGCGCCCGCAGTTGCGCGGTGAGGACCCGGAGCGCGTCTCCGGCGCCATCATGACCGCCGTCGCCCAGGCGCAGCGCGCCGCGGCCGGCCAGGTCGTCCAGATCATGTCGGAGTCCTTCGGCGACGGCCCCGCGCTGGACTTCGTGAAGGCGAAGATGCCGAACGGCTATTCGGGTGACGGCACCGACGAGGTGGAACCGGTCCCCGAGATCCGGCGTCGGGACACCAGGCCCGACGACGACTACTTCACCAACCCGCCCGATGTCATGGCCTGACCAGGGGGACATCATGACCAGATCCGAATCGTTCAACGTGAGTCCGGAGCAGATCCGGACGCACGCCGGCACGGTCGACCAGCTGACCCAGCGGATGCTCGCCGCCACGCAGACCGCCGACCCGTCGCTGTCGACCGACGCCTTCGGGGTGTTCGGTTCGTTCCTGGCCGAGTTCCTGCTCAAGGCGGCCGGCAACTCCCAGGACATCCTCGGCCAGGCCACGGAGACCGTCGCCGACATGTGCCAGGGCCTCCGCGAGGTCGCCGACCTCTACGAGAACGTCGACCTCGACAACGCGTTCGGCTTCAACGGAAGGGCACGTGGATGAACGCGCCGGCCAGCACACAGGGTCGTGACCCGTCCTACCTGATCAAAGACGTGCAGGGCACCGTCGCGGCCGTCGAGCGCGGCGACTGGGTGCAGGCCGGCCTCGGCATGGCCAACACCGCCATGGGCATCGTCGGCCTGGCCGCCAACCCGCTGTCGGGCTTCCTGTCCGCCGGGTTCAGCTGGGCCATCCAGCACGTCGACTTCCTGCGCGAGCCGTTCGACGCGCTGCTGGGCAGCCCGCAGGCGATCCAGCGGATGTCCGACAGCTGGCTGTCGGCGTCCAAGCAGATCGAGGGCATCGTCGCGGACTACCGCCGGACCTCCGTCGAGGAGACGCGGAACTGGACGGGCCGGTCGGCCGACGGCTACCGCGCGGCCAGCCAGAAGCACACCTCCGGCCTGGAGACCCTGGCCAAGGCGACCCAGGGCATCTCGCAGGCCGCCAAGGGCGCGGGCGAGCTGGTCGCGACCGTCCGCAAGACCATCATGGACCTGATCGGCAAGGCCGTGTCCGACATGGTCATGAAGATCGTCCAGTGGCTGGCGGCCTCGTTCCTGACCTTCGGCGCGGCCATCGCGGCGGCGATCTCGGACATCGTGCAGATGGCGTGCAACTACGCCAAGAAGCTCGCGGACTTCCTCCAGAAGCTCGGCAACTCGCTCAAGAAGCTGATCGACCTGATCAAGTCGGTCTCGCAGATCGCCCAGACCGCCAAGCAGATCCTCCAGGCGATCACCGCCATGACCTCGTCCAACCGGGGCGGCGGCGGCCTGAACCAGCGGCCCAGCGCGGGCGGCCTCGGCATGACCGAGGAGCAGCTGCGGGACATGGACCGCCGCGCCGACCAGCGCTACACCGGTCCCGGCGGCACCACCAACACCTCGGGCGGCAGCGGCGGTCACGGCGCCGGCCCGGTGATCGACCGCCCGCCGATGGTGGGCGTGGGCGCCGGCGGCCACCCCGAGCCGGTCAACACCTACCCCGCCGGTCCGGGCGGCCAGGTCGTCAACCGTCCCCCGAACCTCGGCGGCGGCACCACGCCCCCCGGCACGGGCTCCGGCTCCGGCGGCTCGGGTTCGGGCTCCGGCACCGGCGCCCCCCGCCCCGGCACCGGCGGCGGCCACTGGGAGCCGGGCCGCTGGGTCTCCGACGGCAGCGGCTCGACCGGTGGCTACCCCGGCGGCGGCTACCCCGGCGGCTCCCCGACGGGCCGCGGCTACGACACGACCCACGCCACGAACGTCGGCGCCGGCGCGGCCTACGTGCCGCCGGTCCGCCCGACCACCCCCGACGTGCCCCACAGCACCCCGAGCGGCCTCGGCGGCGCCGGTGGCGGCGGGGTCGGTGGCGGTGGCGGCGGCTTCGCGGGCGGTGGCGGTGGCGGCTTCGCCCCTGGCGGCGGTGCGCGCGGCGGCGGCGCCTCCGGCTCGACGCTCCAGG
>NZ_JBHSQO010000041.1:0-73308 GCF_042658445.1 Saccharothrix lopnurensis
TGGTCGGGGGTGAGGACGAAGCCCTTGCCGAGTACATACGAACCGATGTAGGAGCGTCCTCGATTGGATACCAGGCGGTACGGCTTACCCGAGACTCGCGACTTCGCGTCCAGTGAGGGCGTGATACCACGCACCACCACGTCGTCCAGTACCCGCGACGCCTCCGGAGCGACCGGAGCAGCGCTGGACCACACGGCGCAGTACTCCAGCGTCGCGGACTTGGACGGCCACGGGGCGCTCTTCACCGCTCCGCGGATCTCGATGCCGTCCGCTGTGAGCTGATCGAGTCCGACCTCCCTGGTGTCGCCCTGGGCCAGGGTGTTGGTCGCGATGAGCCCCGTTTGTCCTCGTGCGTTCAGCAGCTGATGCGCGCGCAACGCGAAGTACGCCACCAGGTCCGCGCTACCTCGCCGACCGCGCCCGAGCGCCAGTACGAGGTACTCGCGGTACGCCTGGCCCAGGGTTCCCGTCAGCTTCTGACCTCCCAGGAACGGCGGGTTGCCCACGATCGCGTCGAATCCGCCCTGATCGAACACCTCCGGGAACACGAGCGGCCAGTGCACCGGCTCGCGGACCAAGCCGTCGTCCGGTCGGTCCTTGGCCAGCCACTCCATCGCACGAAGGCGAGCCTTGTGCACGACCTCCGCGTCATCAGCGGTGCGTGGCGAGGCGACCTTCTCCGCCAACAAAGCGGCTTCTTCGTGCTCGGCGTCGCGGGACGTCCCGGCCGTGACCAGCGCCGCGCCGGCCGCCAGGTCGCCAACGAGGGTCAACCGCCCCATGTGCTCGCGCGCTGTGTCCAGCAGTTGGCGCTTGCGATCCAGGCTCGCGAGGTCGGCCCCCTCGATCTTCGTGATGGCCCGCCTCTCTCCCGCGACGTCCCCCACCCGGGCGCGCACACCGGACGTCCAGTCCCAGAGACGGTCCCTGTGCAGCTTGCGACCGGCCTTCTCATCCAGGTGGACGACCTCCACCTGGTTCAACGAGGTGACGCCCAGCAGCGAGTCACCCACCACCAGTCGATCGTCGAGGAAGGTGAACGGCCGGTGCGGGTCCATGGAGACCAGCCACAGCGAGAGCTTGGCCATCTCCACCGCCATCGGGTTGATGTCCACCCCGTACAGGCAGTGCTCGATGATCTGGCGCTTGGCCTCGATCACCACCGGGTCGGCGTCGACCTCCACCCCGGATACTGCCTTGAGGGGGCCTGCGCGGAAGGCGGTAGCACCCTTGTGGCCTTCCTTCACCCATGCGTCGATCAATTTCTCCGCGAGGTAGCGGCAGGCCGCGACGAGGAACGCCGCCGAGCCCATGGCGATGTCCGTCACCTTCAGCGACAGGATTTCCTTCGCGGAACGCAGCACCCAGGCAGCCTCGTCGGCCGTCTCCAGCGGCCCTGGCGCGTAGACCAGCGGCTGCAGGGCGCCTTTCACCACCTTCTCCGCGAGGAAGCGCGGCGTGTAGTGGGTACCGGTGTTCTTGCGCGTGGAGGAGTCCGTGACGTACAGCGAGCCCGCCCCGATGACCAGTGGGAGATCGCGCAGGTCACGGCGGATGAGCGAGAAGAACGGCAGCAACCTGCGGACCAGCGCCGTGTCCCCGGTAACCACGTGGAGCAGCCGCTCGGCTTCCACCTTGTCAACCTCGGACAGCGGTGCGAGCTTCTTCTCCAGGGCGGCTGCCGAGCCGATGCCGGAGTCCTTGTGCGCTTCGGCGAGCCGTTTCGCGAGACCTTTCACGTCCACCGAGCCGCCGGCCCGCGCGCCGATCCCGTACGGACCGGCGAGCTGTTCGAGGTAGGTCAGCAGGACCTCGTCCTCCAGGCCGCTCCTGCCGACGAGTCCGACCACGGTGTCTTCGGCACGTCGGCCGTCGTACGAGAGCAGACCTTCGTAGACGTAGCCGATCTGCTCGACGTCGAGAGTGCGGAAGGTGAGCGTTCGGCGCTCGGCGTTCTTGCCGGTGCCGATGGTGACGTGCTGAACGGCTTGGAGCATGTGGAGCACTGTCAGGTCGTTGATGGGCAGAAGCGGCGTGTGGCCGGTCAGCCCCTCCCGCGCACCCGGTGCGGGTAGCCCTTCGAGCCACCAGTAGGTCTTCGGGTCGAAGATCGAGCCGTCGTAGGCGTGCAGCTCGAACTCCGGGTGGGCCACGCCTCCGTACACCGCGTGGAAGAGGGCGATCAGCCGGTGCCAGGCCGCCGTGCTCTGCTCCAGTTCCGCGGTGGTGCCCATCGCCGCTCGGGCTTCGAGTTCGGCGCACAGGCCGCCCGCCGAGTACGCCTTGGCGTAGACCTCGTTGTCCGCCGGGAGCAGGCCGCGTTCCTCGGCGAAGAGCAGGAAGACCACGCGCATCATGACCGCGACCGCACCCCGGTAGACCTGCGAGGCGTGGACGCCCTGGGCGTCGAGGCCCGGTTCGCCGCGTTCCACGGCACGGGTGTCGGCCCTGCCGATGGCGTCGACGAGCAGTTCGACGGCCTGGCGGACCTGAACGCCGAGGGCTTCGGTGACGTCCTCCTGCTTGCCGAGGCTCTTGCGCAGCAGCTGCGGCAGGGTCTGGTCGTCGAGGACACTGAAGAAGCGGAACCGGCGAAGCAGGGAGATGAACGCGCGAACGACCTCGCGTTCAGCGGCTTCGTTCCAGCCCACGGTGTCGAACTGCACCGTGGCGGTGACGCCGCCCGTCGGGGCCCAGACGAGGCACCACCAGCGACCGTCGGTGACGAGACCGAGTTCGATGTGGTGGTGGCGGAGCAGGCGTGCCATCCGATCGGCGGGAGTCGCGGCCCAGCCGTCACCGTCTCGGAGACGAGAGGTGGGAGGGCTGCCTGCCGGGATGGTTATGCCGAGCAGCGGGATGCTCTTGGTGATGGCGCCGGAGTCGTGGGCCGGATCGCTGTCCGGCTCGATGAGGAGGAAGTCGGGGCGCAGCGTGATGTCGTGCTCGAGGACGGGTAAGGCGAGTCGATCGAGGAGGGGGTCCGCGCCGCTGGTGGGCAGGTGCAGTGCGTCGTCCCACTCCAGGAGGTCATGGAGCAGGTAGGCGATCCACTCGTCACGACCGGCGGACGGATCGCCGGACCATAAGCCGTGGTGGAGGCGTAAAGGTGCGCGCTGGTCTTTCTCGAGTGGGTCGAGGGTGGGCCAGGTTTCGAGGAGGACGGGCAGGGTGAGGAACGGGCCGGTGATCTCGACGAGGTTGAGCCAGTCCTTGTGCTGGCGCCTGCCATCGGTGGCGCGGGCGAGCGCGGCGGCCTGTCCGGCGTTCATGCCGCGACGGGAAGCGGTGCTGCGGGAGGCGGGGCTCATCGAACAGCCTCTTTCCGGGGGATGACGAAGACAACGGCTGCGGGGAAGAGGTGTGACGTGAGGTCGCTGTAGCGGGCGTCGATGGCGGCGAGCTCGCGGCGACGCTCAACACCGAGGACGTCCAGGCGCCGTTGCAGGTGTTCGCGGTCGAGTTGGTACTGCCGTCGTTCAGCGGGGGTCATCCGGCCGGCCTCCCAGAGGACGAGTTGCTCGTCGCCTTCGGCGGCGTTCTCGTCGACCTTGGCGCGCAGCGTGGACTCGAAGCGGTCCAGGTTGGCGTTGATCCGGTGCTCCTCCTCCTCGCGGCGCTGGCGCAGGGCCCTGTCCAAGGATTCGCGGCGTTCCTTGGCCCGTGCTTCGAGCGAGGCCATGAGTCGGTCCTGAACCCTTGGCCAACTCCTGGTGAGTCGGGTGCGCAAGTGCTCGGCCGCGGCGACGCCGTGGTTGAGGGCGTTGCCCAGGGTTTCGCGCTGGGTGTTGACGCTGTCCCAGCGGCGGAGCCAGCCGGCGTCGTTGAGCCACCCGCCGGCGTGCAGCACCTCCTCGTGGAGGCGTACTCCGTCAGCGCCGATGAGGACGTATCGGGCGTATGCGCTGACAAGCGTGGTCTCAAGGTGCGGATCGTCGCTCACAACGGCACTGACGCGGTGCAGATCAATCTGCTCGGCGTTCCAGGCGGCGGCACGCAACAGCCGGGTGGAGAGGTCGACAAGCGGGTGCTTGAGGTGGGCGAGGACGATGTCGTCTCGCCCAAGACCGGCTACGCGCGGATCAAAGGTGACGGGGCGCCGGTCCCGCGGGCGAAGCTTGTGGGCGAGACCGCGAGTTGCCCGCTCCCAGTAATCGCCCAGCTGGGGTACCTCGAAGAAGGAGTTGTCGAGGTCGACGTCACGGAGCTCGTCCCCCGTACCGCTGTGCAGGTGGTGCAGGTCGCGCACAGGGCGCAGCGGTTGCTGGCGGTCGAGTGCCAGGGCGGTGGTGACCACTCGGGCGATGTTCCCCGGGGTAATGCCGAGCTCGTCAACGGTGCGGTCATGACCGGCGCTGAGCCGCCTGACCTGATCGGTGACGTTCTGCTCGGCTTCGACCGTGCCGCCGGTGTTCCGGCCGTTGATCTTCCTGGCTTTGGCGTTCTCGATGTCGACGTGGCGCTGGTCGCCGGACATGCGGCGCAGGACGGCATCGGCGAGTACGGCGTTGACCTCGCCGAGGTCCTCCTCCATGAGGGCGACCTTCTTGGCGATCCTGGAGAGGAATTCGAGGTCGGCTTCGAAGGACCCTGCTTTGGCTTTCTGCCAGTCCTCCCCGACGAAGTGGCGGACCTCGGGATCGTGACGCTGACCCCAGCGGTCGATGCGGCCGATCCGCTGCTCAAGCTTGTTGGGATTGAAGGGGATGTCGTAGTTGACGAGTCGGTGACAGTGCTTTTGCAGGTCGATTCCCTCACTGGCTGCGTCGGTGGCGATGAGCACGCGCACCGCTCCCTCGGCTTCGGCGGGGTGCGCCTGGAATCCGAGGCGAATGCGTTCGCGCTCGTCGACGCTCAGGCCGCCGTGCAGGAGTTCGATACGGCCTTTTTCGGCCATGCCCTCCTGGCGCAGCAAACCAAGCAGCCAATCTTGGGTATCGCGGTACTCGGTGAAGACCACTACGCGTTCGTTGGACCAGTGTCTGCCATCTGTGTGGGTGACGGCCTTGAGATAACTGGTCAGCGCGGCAGCCTTGGAGTCGGCTCGTGCCTCGTGCGTCTCGGCCCAGCGCAGCATCTCGCCGAGCAGGTCGGACTCGTCTTCGGTGGGACCCGGGGTCAGGCGCGTGGTGCGGCCGAGCGCATCGTCCTCGGCTTCGGCCAGGTCGACGTCGTCGAGGTCGGCGATTTCGTCGGCGAAGTCGTTCAGCCAATCGGGGACGTCTGCTGCGGCAGTGCGCGGCCGGACGGTCTTGGATGCCGCGGCGATGTTCTCCAGGTAGACCTGAACAGTGCGACCGAAGGCTGCCGGTGAGGAGAATAGCCGTTTCTTGAGCAGCAGGACGACGAGGTCGGTGGCCTTGCGCCCACCCTTTGCGCCGGGAGCCATCCGCTCGCGGCGCAGATCGGCGTACGCGGTGAGCAGTTCGTGGATGCGACGTTCTTCGTCCGTATACCGGACAGGCATCTCACGAGTTTCGCGGCGGCGGAAGTACGGTGTGCCGTCGGGGCGGGTGATGCTGCTCTTGAGACGGCGTACGACGGTTTCCTTGACCGCCTGTTCATCCGGGTTGACGCCGCGCGCGAAGCGCTGGTTGTCGATGAGTTCGAGCAGCGCGGTATAGGACTCGCGATAGCCGTTGTGCGGGGTGGCCGACAGGAACAGTCGGTGTTCGAAGTGGGGAACCATGCGGCGGATGAGCTTGGTCTGCTGACTGTCGACGGCGTAGACCTGTTTGGGAGCGGACGGGGCCACGTGGTGGGCTTCGTCGAGGATCAGCAGGTCGAAGAAACGTCCGGGCACCTGGTCGCCGGTCGCCTCCACGGACGGGATGACCTCGTCGAGCAGCCGTTGGGCCTTGGCACCGCGCAGCCAGGGCAGCGAGACGATGGTGAGCGGGTGGACCCGGAAGGGGTTGGCCGTGGTGCCGTGGGTACGGCGCAGTTCGGCGCAACGGGCGGAATCGACGACGGTGAAGTCCAGACCGAACTTCTCGGCGAGCTCGTCGCGCCATTTGATGGTGAGTCCGGCCGGGGAAACCACCATGATTCGGTGGGCGCGTCCGCGCAACAGGAGTTCTTGGGCGACGAGCCCTGCCTCAACGGTTTTGCCGAGTCCGACATCATCGGCCAGTAATAGATTGACGCGAGGGGCTCCAACGGCCCGGGAAACCGGCTCCAGTTGATAAGGCTCGATAGCGATGCCGGAGCGGAAGGGTGCCTGGAGGTTCTTGACATCAGCGGAGGCGACGGCGGACCAGCGGATGGCGTCGAGGAAGGCGGCGAGACGCTCGGGTGGATCGTACTTCCCGGCGGAAACATCGGGGAGGGAGCTGGCGGGCAGGACGCGTCGGCCGGGTTCGACCTCCCACGCGACGCTGAGGGTTTCACCATAGCGCCCATCGGCGACGGACTGGAGGTGGACGATGGTGGCAGCGGGGGCGATCGTGCCAGGCTCGATCGGTCCACTCGTTGCAGGGGGTTCGTCGGACTCCCATGCGGGGGCGACGTGGGAGACGATCCAGTTCTGCCCACGCACCTCGACTAAGTCGCCCTCTGCGGGGAGCCCTTCGACGGTTAACTTCCTCCGTCTGCGCCGTGCTGTTCGTGCCCCTGTCACGAGTTCCACCCTTCGTTCGCCACAGCGTCTCTGAACCCTGCTGATGTGCGCGGCAAGGACGTGTGAGTGCCCTTGCCGGGAGCTGTGCGGGTCTACGAGGCAACTGCCTTGTGTAACGGCCGTACGGTACCAGAAAAGATGCCCGTTGACTTGGTTTCGTCATTGCGATCACCTGCGGAAGTGACACTTCGGTGCATAGGTATCAAATGCGATGATCTTTCTCTCGTGATCCGATTTTCGGCCAACTGGTGAGATGGGATTCCAATGCTGCTTTTGTTCTGGATGTCCAACTGGCCACGTCGCGCCAATTGAATGGTATTTGAGAGGCGGCCGGTGATGGGTGCGATAGCGCCGGTAGGTCCTGCTATGGCTGCCAGGCCGAGCGGGCCGTCGGGGCATCGTCGACCGGCTGAACCTGGATCCGGCCACCAGCAGGCCACCGGTGCCGGTCGACCCGGATCTGGCAGTTGGAGCGCCTCCAGGCGACTCGTACAGCATCCACACGAACCCGTGGCCGTCGTGAACTGCGGATTTCGGCGACGGTGGGCGTTGTGCGTCGCGGTCGTGGTGGCGGAGGTGGTTGCTGATCGTCGCCGTACGATGACGGGGTGTCGATCAAGGACGTGGCCGCGCGACTTGACGCGGTGTTGGACAAGATCGACGCCGCGCGGGAGTCGCTGAACGTGGCGGCGGACTTGATCGACGACGCAACCACGCTGCTGGGGTCGGCCGTGTCCGGCACGGCCGACCCTGACGCGCTACAGGCGTTGGCGTGGTTCGGGGAAGCGCAACAGGGCATTCGGTCCCCGTTCGCGGCGCTGAAAGCCGCTGAGGACGCCATACGGGCCTACCGGGCGACGCTGGCGGGCGACTCGACCGCGACCGGTCCCACGGCGGGCGTTACAAGTTCGCAGGGGGGCCGGTCGCCGTCGTCCGGGGCACCTCCGACCGTCCCGGTTCCCGTGACACCCGGGCGGATCGAGGAACTACGGCGGGAACTGCCGCCCTCGGTGGTGTCGGGCGTTGGGCAGAAGACACACGGGCGGTGGATCGATCCGAGCGGCAGGGTTCACGAGGAAGTAAGCGGTAAGGATGAGAAGTCGGAGGAAGCTCTCCGGTTTTTCGAGGAGGAGATCAAGTCACGCCGTATCCCGGTCACGGTGGTGGACGTGGAGATCAAGCTTGCGGCACACATGCGGAAGAACGGGATTCAGTCGGCCACGCTGGTGTTGAACAACTTCCCCTGTCGCGGTCCGATGGGGTGTGACGCGCTGGTTCCGGTGGTTCTCCCGCCCGGTTTCACGATGACGGTCTATGGTCCTGACGGGTTCAGGCAGGAATACAAGGGAGGCGGGACCTCGAAGTGGGTGCCCTAGACGTGTACTACCTGTACGAGCATGGCGACACTCCCGTTACTGTGTCCACAGTGGACGAAGTGGACGACTTGGTCGACCGTGTTCGCGCCGAATCTCCGCCGGCAGCGCCCATCCTGATGGACGTTCACCTGTCCGGCGATCCGTATGCGCAAGGGTTGGACGTCGGCATTGCGGTTGATCACGGCGTGATTCGATACTCGGGACGGGAATGGCCGCGCGGTGTCGTCAGCGCCGGCGAGGGGCCAGTAGACGGCGAATCGCGTTCGTACTTCTACATGGGTCACGGGCGCGAGTTTCCTTCCAACTCGGAAGTGTCGATCGACGTTATCCGGCAGGCTGTAAAAGAATTCTTGAAGTCAAACGGAGCACGTCCTACCTGTGTTCAATGGCAAGACGCGCCGTAGACGACAGTGAGCATCTCGCTTCATTTCGGCAGGGCCGGGGCGTCCCTTGTAGGTCGTCAGGCCGTCGCGACCGTCCCGTCGGTAGGCACGCCACCAGGTGTCCACCGAGTGTTCGGAGACCCCGAACACCTCCGCGGCCTGCCGATAACCCTCGACCTGCCCGGACTCCAACGCCGCCACCACCCGCAACCGCAGTACCTCACGCTCGGCAGGCGACAACCGGTACGCACCCTCGACCTCGACCACCCAGTCAGCCTGCGGGCAACCGATCACTTTTGACTCAATAGATATGGAAGAGAATATTCAAGACCTGTATCAGGCAAGGGCTCTTCCCGGGATGTCACAGGGATGTTATCGGCTGGGGATCAGGTTGGGGATCCTGTTAGAACGCCACCCCCTGCGGCGGAGGTAAGAGCAGCTCAGTAGGGCTGTAGGGGGATCCGCTGGTATCCCAGACTCATAGGCGTACATGCCCATGAGGAACATCGGATCGGGCGGCGGCGCAAAAGTCGGGGGCTGCGTGTCCCCCGAGAGGCTGATTTTCGGAGTTCAGGGGTGCAGGAGTGCAACGTGCCTCCTCGGTGCCCTGGAGGACTTCGATGGCTCACCTACCGGTCCTGCCCGATGTGGTGCCGGCCGCTGACGGCGTCGCTACGGCCTGTGTCGGTCACCGCCGGGCACGGACACCCGGCGAGCGTGCCGCGGGCGGCACGCGGGCAGGCAAAGGCTCGCGTGCCCCCGGCTTGACCTGCGGGCCGTACGGAGCGTGGATGTGTCCGTGCGAATTCGATTGCGACGATCCAGATATCAAGTGCTACAAGGGAAGTGGCCGCCGATGATGTCTTCGGCCGGCTGCGGCGAAGGGCCCGTTCCCGGGCGGCGGGCGGGTGAGGTGGAGATGGTGGTGGAGATCCGCTTCGTGGACGGCCCAGCAGGGGACGAACTCGTCCGGCGGCAGGCGCGGGTGCTGCGGGAGGTGACCGAGTGGCTGGTCCGGAACAGGTCCGAGCATGGGCGGGAGCGGGCCGCGTAGGGCGCCTGCGCAGCCCTTACCGGCATGAGGAGCCGGGCACCGCCGAGCCGGTGCCGTCGCTGGTTCGGGTGGCCTGGGTCGGGCGCACGTCGACCTACGACCAGCAGGACCCGACGCTGTCCCTGCCCCGGCAGTTGCGGGCCTCGCAGCTCGTGCTGCCCGAGGACGCGCTCATCGTCGCCCACTTCTACGACATCGAGTCCGGGCGCAAGGAGCTCGCCGCCCGGGGCAAGAGCGGGGCGCACGAGCAGTTCACCATCCCCATCCCGCGCGACGGCGGCATCCAGGACCTGCTGGCCGAGGCCGAGCGACCTGACCGCCGCTTCGACTACGTGATCTGCGAGTCCATCGACCGCATCGCCCGCCGCACCTACATCGGAACCGAGATCGAACACCGCCTGGAGCGCGCCGGCGTCCGGCTGCTGGCTGCGGACGAGCCGTTCCAGCTCACCGCGGGCAGCGGGCGCAAGGCCAAGGTCGCCACCCAACTCCTCACCCGACGGGTGAAGCAGGGCATCTCCGAGTACTACGTCGTGGAGATGCTGGAGAAGGCGTGGGACGGGTTCGCCGTGCACACCGAGAGCGGCTTCAACATCGGCAAGCCCTGCTACGGCTACCAGGCCAAGCGCGTGCCGCACCCGGTGCCGGCCAAGCGGGCCAAGGGGCAGAAGAAGGCGTTCCTGGAGCCCGACCCGAGGCAGGCTCCGGTGGTGAAGCGGATCTTCCGGTGGCGGCTGGAGGAGCGGGCGGGCTACCAGGTCATCGCCGACCGCCTGAACCTCGACCTGACCGCCAACCCGCCACCGGTGCCCGTCGACCCGGATCGGGCGGCTGGCTGCTGGAGCGCCTCCAGCGTGCGCCACGTCCTGACCAACCCCAAGTACACCGGCTACATGGTCTGGAACCGGCGCGCCCGCAAGAGCGCCAACGCCCGGCTCAACTCCGTAACCGAGTGGGTCTGGTCACCCGAACCGACTCACGAGGCACTCGTCGACCTGGACACCTTCGTCCTGATTCAGCAGATCGCCTCTCACCGGTTCGGTTCCCGCAGCGCCCACGGGCCTTCGCGTCACCCGCAGACCAAGCGGTCCTACCTGCTGCGCACGTACCTGTTCTGCCGGCTCTGCGGGCGGCGCATGTACGGCAAGACCCGCCACGGCAACGCCTACTACGTCTGCGCCCCGAAGAAGGGCTACGTCCCACCTGGCGACCACGGCTCCGGCACGTTCTTCGTCCGCGAAGACGCCCTGCTCGACCGCCTCAACGCCTTCCTCAACGACCACGTCTTCGGCCCCTACCGCCGTGCCCTGCTCGACGCCGACGCCCGCAATGTCGACAAATCGGCCCAGCAGGACCGGGAGGAGCGCGTCAAGGCCCTGCGCCACGCCATCACCGACACCGACGCCCGCATCCGGCGGACCCTGCGCAACCTCGAACTGATCGACAACCCCGACCGGGACCTCATCCGCGACATCAACCAGCGCCGCGTCGAGCTGCGCGCCCAGAGGCAACGCCTGGAAGCCGAACTGGCCGAAGCCGAGGACCGCGTCCGTCAGGTGCCCAACCCCGACCTGCTCGACGCGCTGCCGGTAGCCAAGTTCCGGGTCGACGAACTGCCCGAGGAACTGGCCCGCCGGATGTTCGAATCCCTCAGATTGGAGATCCACTACAACCGCGACACCAACACGGCGACCTGCAAGGTCACGCTGGCGGGACAGACCGTCGACGCCGCCCGACGAGCGGCCGACCAGGCCCTGAAACGGAAGAAGGACCAGGAAGTGATCCCTGGTCCCACCCTTGATGTGCCCCCGGCAGGATTCGAACCTGCGCTCCCGCCTCCGGAGGGCGGTGCTCTATCCCCTGAGCTACGGGGGCCGCAGCTACGGGGAGAAGCTTAGCGCACCCCGCGAGACGGTTTTCACCCCACCCCCCCACCGGTCACCCCAAGCCCACGACCTGCGGTTCCCCGCCCTCCAACCCAACCCCCGAAGACCCCGCCCCCACCCAACACGCGAGTTGTACTCATGCGCATATGACTATATGTTCGCACCCATGGGTCACGGACACGGCCACGGAACGGCAGGCACCGGTGCCAAGCACCTCAACCGCCTGTGGGTCGCCTTCGCCATCGGCGCCGCCTTCATGGTCATCGAGTTCGCGGTCGGCCTCACGACCGGCTCGTTGGCCCTCATCTCCGACGCCGCCCACATGCTCACCGACGTCCTGGGCGTCGGCATGGCCCTGGCCGCCATCCTGCTCGCGCGCCGCGCCGGGGCCAAGGGGAGTCGCACGTTCGGGCTCTACCGGGCCGAGGTGCTGGCGGCGCTGGCCAACGCCGTGCTGCTGTTCGGGGTGGCGGGGTACGTCGTGTTCGAGGCCGTGCGGCGGTTCGACGACCCGCCGGCGGTGCCGGGGTTGCCCGTGGTGCTCGCGGCGACGGCCGGGTTGGTGGCGAACCTCGTGTCGTTCTTCGTGCTGCGGGACGGGGCGAAGGAGAGCATCAACGTCCGCGGCGCGTACCTGGAGGTGCTCGCGGACCTCATCGGGTCGGTCGGGGTGCTGGTCAGCGGGGTGGTGACGCTGGTCTTCGGGTGGCGGTACGCGGACCCGGTGATGGGGGTGGCGATCGGCTTGTTCGTGCTGCCGCGGACCTACCGGCTGGCCGCCAGTGCCCTGCGCATCCTGTTCCAGCACGCCCCCGAGCGCCTGGACGTCGCCGAGGTGCAGGCCGACCTGGGGCGCCTGCCGGGGGTGGCGGAGGCCCACGACCTGCACGTCTGGACGCTCACCTCCGGCATGGAGGTCGCCTCCGCCCACCTCACCACCCACCCGGACGTGGACCCGGCGCAGGTCCTGAGGGCCGCTCAGGACCTGCTCTCCGGGCGCTACCACATCGAGCACGCCACGCTCCAGGTGGAGCCGAGCGACTGCGCGCAGAGGTGCCGCGAGATCTCCTGGTGACAAGCCCTAGAGCCGGCCGCACTGGCCGGTTCGGGGCCCCCTCACCTGGTTCGCCCAGCCGTTGTTCACCGGGGCCGGGTCGCTGATGACGCACGACATCGGGCCGGTGACGTCGTTGGCGGCCAGGACGGTGCCGCCGCGGTTGCCGACCAAGTTCACCGGACCGGAGATCGTCGCTTGTTCGAGTGACACCGGGCCGGTGGCGCGGGTGATGCTGACCGGGCCGCCGACGCTGCTGTCGACCACGGTGACGGCCGCGGCCCCCGTGGCGGAGAGGGCGCCGCGCAGCTCGCTGCCGAAGACGTGCAGGGACGCGCCGGCGGACACGGTGACCGGGCCGGTGACGGTCGCGCCCTGGACGCAGGTCACGCCGGTGCGCACGACCAGGGGGCCGCGGTGCTCGCCGGTGACCGTGGTGCCGCACGTGACGTGCGGCTTGGCCAGCAGCTCGAACTCCGCCAGGGTGGCCGCGGCCGGGAACTCCAGGCGGTAGTGCCGGTAGTGGCCGGGTGCGGCGACCTTGAACGCGCGGGTCTGCTGGCGCCACCGGAACGCCTCGTCGGTCCGCTTGTCCACCGTCACCCAGGTGGTGCCGTCGTAGGACGCCTTCAGCTCCCACGAGGTCGGGTCGCCCCCGGCCTTGCCGGACGTGAGCGTGTAGAAGGTGGCGGTCTCCCTGTTGTCCGGCAACGACGCCTGGAGCCAGGACAGCGAGCCGGACGTCTGGGAGGTGTCGTCCAGCACGGCCGCGGGCGCGCCGGTGACCGCGGCGCGGGGGGTCACGTCGCGCAGCGGCGCGGGCGGCTCCGAACCCGTCGTCGGCGACGGCGGCGCGGCGTCGGGACCGGTGGCCCAGCGGGAGGGCTCCGCGCCCATCTCGAAGTCGAGCGTGCCGCCCTGGGCGATCTCCGCGTGCGGCAGGTACGACCTGTCCCAGTTCTTCCCGTTGACCTTGAGGGACTGCACGTAGATGTTCCGCGCGCTGTTGCGGGGCGCGTTGATGGTCAGCGCGCGGCCGTTGTCCAGGCGCACGGTCATCCTGGTGAACAGCGGGGAGCCGATCGCGTAGGTCGCGTTGCCCATCTGCAACGGGTAGAAGCCCATCGCGCTGAACAGCCACCACGCCGACTGCTCGCCGTTGTCCTCGTCACCGGGGTAGCCCTGGCCGATCTCGCTGCCCAGGTACAGCCGGGACAGGATCTCGCGCACCTTCTCCTGCGTCTTCCACGGCTGACCGGCGTAGTCGTACATGTAGGTGATGTGGTGCGACACCTGGTTGGAGTGGCCGAGCTGCCCCATCCGCACGTCGCGGGCCTCGGTCATCTCGTGGATCACCCCGCCGTAGGACCCGGGGAACTTCGCGGTCTCCGGCGTGGCGAAGAACTCGTCCAGCTTGGACGCCAGGCCGTCGCGGCCGCCGTAGAGGTTGGCCAGGCCCTGGCCGTCGTGGGGCACCGAGAACGCCATGTTCCAGCCGTCGGTCTCGGTGTAGTCGTAACCCCACACGCGCGGGTCGTACTCGTCGGGCGCGGCGCGGCGCGTGCCGTCGGGCTTGCGGCCCTGGAAGAACCCGGTCTCCGGGTCGAACATGTGCACGTAGTTCTGCGCCCGGTTGGCGAAGTACTCGGAGGACGCCAGGTACTGCGGGTCACCGGTGCGCTCGTGCAGCGCGCGCGCCATGTTGGCGATGCCGTGGTCGTTGACGTAGCCCTCGATCGCCCACGACATGCCCTCGTGGGTGGCGGTGGAGGTCCAGCCGGTGAAGATCGAGGTGTCCAGGCCCTTGCGGCCCACCCCCGGGCTGGGCGGCGCCACGGTCGCGTTCCGCACCGCCGCCTCGTAGGCCGCCACGGCGTCCGGCAGCTCGACGCCCTTGACGAACGCGTCGGCGAACGCCACGTCGGAGCTGGTGCCGGTCATCAGGTCGGCGTAGCCGGGGGAGGACCAGCGGGAGATCCAACCGCCGTCGCGGTACTGCTGCACGAAGCCGTCGACCAGCCCGGCCGCGCGGCGGGGCGTCAGCAGCGAGTACGCGGGCCACGTGGTGCGGTAGGTGTCCCAGAACCCGTTGTTGACGTAGACCTTCCCGTCCACGACCTTCGCGCCGGTCTGCGTGGGAGTGGACGGCCCGGCGGCCTGCACGGGGGAGGCGTACCGGTGCCGGGGCGCCTCGGCGGTGCCGGTGTTCTCGTAACCGGAGTTCGGGTAGAGGTAGAGCCGGTAGAGGTTCGAGTACAGCGTGGTCAGCTGGTCTTCGGACGCGCCCTCGACCTCGACCACGCCCAGCACGTCGTCCCAGGCGGCCTGGGCGCGCTCGCGCACCGACTCCAGGGTGTCGGAGGCCGAGATCTCCTGGTCGAGGTTGCGCCGCGCCTGGTCCACGCTGATCAGCGAGGTGGCCAGCCGCATCGTCACCGCCCGGTCGGCCGAGGTGTCGAACGAGAAGTAGCCCGCCACGTTGTCGCGGCCCGCGCCGGTCAGCCGGCCGCTGCCGGTCACCGGCCGGTCCACGGTCCCGTAGACGAACAGCCGCGTCGCGCCGACCGACAGGCCGCTCCTGACGTCGGAGAAGCCGGTCACCACGCCGGAGGCCGGGTCGAGGGTGAGCCCGCCGTTGTTGTTGACGTTGTCGAACACCAGGTTCGAGGAGCCCCCGGTGAAGGTGAACCGGAACAGCGCCGCGTGGTCGGTCGGCGCGATCTCGGTCTTCATGCCGTTCTCGAACGCCACGCCGTAGTAGTGCGCCCGCGCCACCTCGTTCTCGTGCCGGAACGGCAGCGCGCGCACGGCCCGGTCGGCGGTGGGCGTGCCGGTGGACGGCATCACCTGGAACGTCTGCCGGTCGCCCATCCACGGGCTGGGCTCGTGGCTGGCGGTGAACGCCTGGAGCGTGGGCAGGTTGTCCCGGTTGTTGTTCTTGGCGTACTCGTAGAGCCAGCTGGTCGAGCCCGCGTTGGTCATGGGCGACCAGAAGTTGAAGCCGTGCGGCACCGCGGTGGCCGGGAAGTTGTTGCCCCGGGAGAACGAGCCGCTGGAGTTGGTGCCGCGGGTGGTCAGCACCCGGTCGGACGGGCGGGCGCGCTCGACGACGGCGGGCGCGGACCTGACCGCGATGTCGTCGATCCAGCCGTTGAACGCGGCCGGGCCCCTCGGGTTGTCGTAGGCGACCAGGATGCGCTTGATCGTCTTGCCCGCGGCCACCGGGCCGACGACGGCGGCGACGCGGTTCCACTGGTTGGTGTAGAGCGACTTGGCCTCGCCCTGCCCGCGCGGGGACAGCCCGAAGCCGTGCTGGTCGCGCGCGCCGAGCTCGCTGAGGTAGGTGCCGTCGGAGAAGGCGAGGTCCACCGCGGCGAAGGTGGCCGGGTAGTTCAGGTCGTCGGTGGTGAACGACGGGAAGATCAGGTAGGACAGCTCGGTGGTCGCGGTGACGGGGATGTCGACCTCGACGACCTTGTTGTAGGAGTAGCCGCGGCCCTCGGCCGTGTGCGTCCCCTGGTAGCGCAGGGCCCGCACGCCGGTGAAGCCCGCGCCCGCCTTGGCGTTGTAGCCGCCGTTCGCGCCCTTGCCCACGGTGGTGCGCATGTGCCGCGCGGGCGGGGTGGTGGAGCCGTCGGAGAACTGGACCTCGGCGAGCTGGAGGGCGTCCGCGCCGCCGTTGGCGGTGATGTCGAGCTGGTAGAAGCGGAACGCCCCGGTGTTGTCCAGGTCGTAGACCTTGGTCTGGTGGCGCTCGGCGAACACCTCGCCCGCGCGGGTGTCCAGCGCGGTCCACGTGGTGCCGTCGGCGGAGCCGCGCAGCGTCCAGTCCCTCGGGTCGCGGCCGGGTTCGTCGTTGGCCGAGGACAGCGCGTACCGCTTGACCGCCACCGGCTCGGCGAAGGTGAACCGGGCCCAGCCCGCCTTGGCGAAGGCCAGCCACTTCGACGACACGTTGCCGTCGACCAGGTTCTCCTTGACCTCGCCCGCGTCCGCGAACTCGGAGTTGGCCGCGACGTCGACCACGCGGTCGGTGACGTTGCCGGGCAGGCCGGTGGAGTCGGAGCCGTTGACGCCGGAGGTCTTCGGCGCGCCGTCGGGACCCGTCTCGACCTCGCTGAGCCAGGTCGGCTGCGGCTGCCCGTCCTCGAACGACGTGGCGAACAGGGTCTCGCTCACGGCTGGCCTCCCGGGTTCCGGTGCGGCGGTGGCTGTGGACCAGCCTGCCACGCCGCCCAGCGCCAGCGCGGCGGTCGTGACGACCGCCAGCGATCTCCTTGCCCGCATGAGCCCCATTGCGCACGCCTCTCGCCTCAAGACCGATCTTCAGCGAAGCGAATAGGTGTGTGACATCGTTGTCAAGCCCGGTTCGCCAACTTGTCCGCAAGCCTGTCCGGCCACTGCTCCAACCGATCTAGACTCACTCCCTGTGACGGTCGACAAACCACCGGTGGGCACCCCGGCCGGGATGCGCGTGCTCAACCAGCGCGCGGTGCTCGACCGGCTGCGCGCGGGCGGCCCGGCCACCAGGCCGCAGATCGCCCGGGAGACCGGCCTGTCCAAGCCGACCGTGGGCCAGGCGCTGCTCGACCTGGAGCAGCACGGCCTGGTCCGCGCCATCGGCCGCACCACGGCGGGCCCCGGCCGGTCGGCCGTGGTCTACGAGCCGAACCCGGCGGCCGGGCACGTGCTCGGCGTGGACGTGGGGCGGCAGCGCATCCGGGCCGCGGTGGCGGACCTGGCCGGCCGGGTGATCGCGCGGGTGGACGAGCGCAACCGGTGCCGCTCGGCGTCCGCGCTGGTCAAGGCGGTCCGGGAGGTGGCCTCGCGAGCCGCGGCCGACGCCGGGCTGTCGCTCGACGACCTGCTGGTGAAGGTGGTCGGCCTGCCCGGCGTGCCCGATCCGCGCGGTCGCACGCTGCGGCACGCGCCGAACGTGCCCGGCCTGGAGCGGCCCGGCCTGCTGGAGGACCTGGAGGCCGCGCTGGGCGCCGGGCTGGTGGTGGAGAACGACGCGAACCTGGCCGCGGTGGGCGAGCAGGCGCAGGGCGCGGCGCGCGGCGCCGAGGTGTTCGTGTGCGTCTCCGTCGGCACCGGGATCGGCATGGGCATCGTGGTCGACGGCCGGCTGTTCCGGGGCGCGCACGGCGCGGCGGGCGAGATCGGCTACCTGCCCTGGTCGCCCGGCGGCGGGCACGTGGAGGCGTTCGCGGCGGCGGGGTCGGTGGTGGCGCTGGCGGCGGAGCACGGGCTGGTCGCGCCCTCGGCGCGGGACGTGTTCGCCGCGGCAGGGGCCGGGGACGAGCGCGCGCTGGCGGCGGTGCGCGACGAGGCCGGGCGGCTGGCGTTCGTGGTGGCCTCGGTGGTGGCGGTGATCGACCCGGAGCTGGTGGTGCTGGGCGGCGGCATCGGCGGCAGCGCCGCCCTGCTCCGGGAGCCGATGGAGGCGGCGCTGCGCCGGCTGACGCCGTTCGTGCCGCGGGTCGTGGCGGGGGAGCTGGGTGACGGCGCGGTGCTCAGCGGGGCCGTGGCGATGGGCCTGCGGTCGGCGCGGGACCTGGTGTTCGACCGCCGGGACGACCGGCACGGGTGACCGTTGTGGGCGACCGTGGCGATGCGTCGCCGATGACCGTCGACATGATCACGCTCCGACGGTACGTGAAGGGTCCTCACCTGCGGATTCACTCAATTGGCGTAAGTGTTAACCCGCCAGTAATGACGTAGCGTTACCCCACCTCCTCCTGGAGGGTATGTGTCCTTCCGATGTGGCACAGGGGAGTCGGGAAGGGAGTACGGGGGACGTGGTCCCTTCCCGACCGTGCCGCACGGGGCAGGTGCCGCGCTGTGCCAAACACCTGCCCCGTGCGCGGGAGGACTCCCGGGACGCCGTGCGCGGGAGGACTCCCGGGACGCACCGCCCCCGGGGAGGTCAGCCCTCCAGCGGGGCCGCGCCGCGCTCGGTGATCATCGTCCTCATCAGCTCGCTCTCGCTCGCCTGCGACCGCAGCATGTTGTCCGCGAGCGTGCGCACGACCGGCTGACCGGCGTTCTCGGCCCCGAACCGGGCCATCGGGGCCCCGCCCTGGTGGTGGCGCAGCATGAGCTGGAGGAAGTACACGTCGAACTCGGGCCCGGACAGCCGGCGCAGCCGGTTCAGCTCCTCGGAGGTCGCCATGCCGGGCATCGGGCCGGTGGTGCCGGCGGACCCGGGATCGCCGCCGTGCCCGTGGCCCGACCCGCTCATCCACCTCATGTACCTGCCGTCGACCGACTGCTCGGGGTAGCCCCAGAAGGTCAGCCAGCCCTTCATCCGCCCCACCTGCTCCAGCTGCGTGGACTGGATGTCGAAGGCGAGCTGGCGGACGGCCGGGTCCGCCGTCTTGTCCCGCGCCAGGTTGGCCATCGTCACGCCCTGGAGGTGGTGCACGGCCATGTCCTGCGCGAAGCCGACGTCGACCGAGTCGGCGGCCGGGACCGACGTGCCATCCCGGCCGGGCAGCTGGATCAGCAGCCCGACGGCCGCACCGAGCAGCAGCACGGCGACCACCGCGATCGAGAGGACGACCACGCGGGTCGCGGTGCCGCCGTGCCGCTGCTCGGGTTCGGTCATCAGCTGGACGGGGTGGTGCTCGCGGTCTCCGAGCCGGCCGGGGCGTCGGTGGCGGGGGCGTCGGTCGCCGGGGCGCCGGTGGGCGCGCCCTCGGTGCCGCCCGTCTCGGCGGGGTCGGTCGTGCCACCGTCCATCGGCACCGCGTCCGGGCCCGGGGCCTCGGCCACGAACGCCGGCGGGTTGCTCACGTCGAACGTGCTGGAGTCGCAGGTCGCGCCGACCTCGGGGTAGGTGTTCGGGTTGCGGCGCAGCGACTGGACGAACTGGTCGATGCGCTCGTCGTCGGCGCTGTCCAGCTTGAGCTGGTGGCCCCACGACTGGAGCGAGATCGCCTTGTCCAGACCCGGGTACGGCGACATCATGGTGAACTGCTGGCCGTCGACCTTGGCCTTCAGCTTGTCGAGCGCCTCACCGGTCACCTGGTCCGGGTTGTAGGCGATCCACACGGCGCCGTGCTCCAGGCCGTGGACCATGTTCTCGGTGCGCACCGCGGTCTCGTAGACCACGCCCGAGCACACCGCCCAGACGCCGTCGTGCGGCCCGCCGATGGGCGGCGACATGTCGTAGGCGACCCGCTGGTCGGCGGTGACGTGCTTGCCGGCCTCGTACTCCTTCTTGAGCACGCCCTGGATGCCGTCCGAGGGGTCCTTGTTCTCCTCGGAGGGGTTCCACCGGGCCAGGGCCGCCTCGCGGTCGTTCTTCTCGTCGATCCGCGCGTACGCGTACCCGAACACACCCGCCGCCAGGCCCAGGACGGCGACCACCGCCAGGATGGTCCCCCACGGCTTCGGCTTCTTCGCCACCACCGAGGAGCGCGCCGCCGCAACGCTGGAGCGCGCGGCCTTGTTCTTCTTGCCGCTGGTCATGTCCGCCTCAGTCTCGTCATACGCCCATGCCGCGGGCCAGTGTAGGGACCCGGTGTCGGATCACCGTCAACTCCCCGTCACCGAGGGTTGCCGTTCACAGTTGCCCTTCTCACTGATCGGGACGAGCATCCCAGTCGAGACCAGCGGGAACGCTTCCCTAGACTTGCCGGGTGACTCCCGCTGCGCTAGCCGAACTGGTCCGGGCGACGGCCCTGGACGTGATGTCCACCCGCGGCCTCGACCCCGCCGCCCTGCCGACAGCGGTCACGATCGAACGCCCCCGCAACCCCGAGCACGGCGACTACGCGACCAACGTGGCCCTCCAGACCGCGAAGAAGGCGGGCGTCACCCCCCGCGACTTCGCCGGCTGGCTCGCCGAGGCGCTGACCTCGACCGACGCCATCTCCTCGGTCGAGGTGGCTGGCCCCGGCTTCCTCAACCTGCGCCTGGCCGCCGACGCGCGGGGCGCGATCGTGCGGGACGTGGTCGCGGCCGGCGCGGACTACGGGCGCGGCGCCGCCCTGGCCGGGAGGAAGATCAACCTGGAGTTCGTCTCGGCGAACCCGACCGGCCCGATCCACCTGGGCGGCACCCGCTGGGCCGCGGTCGGCGACGCGCTGGGCCGCGTGCTGGCGTTCAACGGCGGCGAGGTGACCCGCGAGTACTACTTCAACGACGCGGGCGCGCAGATCGACCGGTTCGTGCGGTCCCTGATCGCCGCCGCCCAGGGCGCCCCGGCCCCCGAGGACGGCTACGCGGGCGGCTACATCGGCGACATCGCCGCCGAGGTGCTCCGGCAGGAGCCCGGCGCGCTGACCTCGGCGGACTCGTCCGAGGTGTTCCGCCGGATCGGCGTGAACCTGATGTTCGAGGAGATCAAGCAGGATCTCCACGACTTCGGCACCGACTTCGACGTCTTCTTCCACGAGAACTCGCTGCACGAGTCCGGCGCCGTGACCAAGGCCGTCGAGCAGCTGAAGTCCTCCGGCGCGCTGTACTTCGACAACGGCGCGTGGTGGCTGCGGTCCACCGAGTTCGGCGACGACAAGGACCGCGTGGTCATCAAGAGCGACGGCGACCCGGCCTACATCGCGGGCGACATCGCCTACCTGGTGGACAAGCGGTCGCGCGGCTTCGACCTGTGCATCTACATGCTCGGCGCGGACCACCACGGCTACGTCGGCCGGCTCAAGGCCGCCGCCGCGGCGCTGGGCGACGACCCCGACGCGGTCGAGGTGCTGATCGGCCAGCTGGTGAACCTGGTCAGCGACGGCAAGCCGGTCCGGATGAGCAAGCGCGCGGGCACCGTCATCACCATGCAGGACCTGGTGGACGCGGTGGGCGTGGACGCGGCCCGGTACGCGATGAGCCGCTCCTCGGTCGACTCGTCCCTGGACATCGACCTGGACCTGCTGCGCAAGCGCAGCAACGACAACCCGGTGTTCTACGTCCAGTACGCGCACGCGCGGCTGTCGTCGGTGCTGCGCAACGCCGCCGAGCTCGGCGTGACCCCCGGCGACGCGCTCGACCTGCTCACCCACGAGCGCGAGGGCGACCTGATCCGCACCCTCGGCGAGTTCCCGCGCGTCGTGGCCACGGCCGGCGAGCTGCGCGAACCGCACCGCGTCGCGCGCTACCTGGAGGAGCTGGCGGGCACCTACCACCGGTTCCACGAGGCGTGCCGGGTGCTGCCGCGCGGCGACGAGGAGACCACCGACCTGCACCGCGCCCGGCTCCGGCTGGTCGCGGCCACGCGCCAGGTGTTCGCCAACGGCCTGGGCCTGCTCGGCGTGACCGCCCCGGAGCGGATGTGATGCGCGCGCACCCGGCCGGTCCCCGGCACGCCGACGTCCTGCTCCCCGGCAGCACGGCGGGCCAGCGCCCGACCACGCCCGGGGAACTCGACCAACTTCACCCGAACGTGTGGCCGCGGCACGCCGGGCGCGGCGCCGACGGCGTGGTCAGCCTGGGCGGCGTGGACGTGCGGCGGCTCGTCGAGGAGCACGGCACCCCGCTGTTCGTGATGGACGAGGCCGACTTCCGCTCGCGCTGCCGCGACCACGCGAAGGCGTTCGGCGACCCGACCCTGGTGCACTACGCGTCCAAGGCGTTCCTGTCCGTGGCGATCGCCCGGTGGGTCGCCGAGGAGGGCCTGAGCATCGACGTGTGCAGCGGCGGCGAACTGGCCGTCGCGCTGCGCGCGGACTTCCCGCCCGAGCGCATCGCGCTGCACGGCAACAACAAGTCCGCGGCCGAGCTGGCCGCCGCGGTCGAGGCGGGCGTGGGCGCGGTCGTGCTCGACTCGTTCCACGAGATCGCCAGGCTCGACCACCTCGCCCGCGAGCGCGGCCGCGTGCAGCCGGTGATGATCCGGGTCACCGTGGGCGTCGAGGCGCACACCCACGAGTTCATCGCCACCGCCCACGAGGACCAGAAGTTCGGCTTCTCGCTGTCCTCCGGCGACGCCGCCGAGGCCGCCCGCCGGGTGCTCAAGGCCCAGGGCCTGCGGCTGATCGGCCTGCACAGCCACATCGGCTCGCAGATCTTCGACGCCAGCGGCTTCGAGGTGGCCGCCCGGCGGGTCGTCGCGCTGCTGGCCGAGCTGCGCGACGAGCACGGCGACGGCGTCCTGGAGCACGTCGACACCATCGACCTCGGCGGCGGCCTCGGCATCGCCTACACCCGGGACGACGACCCGCCGCCGCCCGCCGAGCTGGCGCGGCAGCTGCACAACATCGTGTCCAAGGAGTGCGAGCACGCCGGCCTGCCGGTGCCGAGGATCGCGGTCGAGCCGGGCCGGGCGATCGTGGGCCCCGGCACGGTGACGCTGTACGAGGTGGGCACCATCAAGGACGTCCAGCTCGACGCGGGCGCGGTCCGCCGCTACGTCAGCGTCGACGGCGGCATGAGCGACAACATCCGCACCGCCCTCTACGACGCGGTCTACGACTGCCGGCTGGTCTCCCGGGGCGCGCCCGAGGACGCCCGGTCGGTGCTGTGCCGCGTGGTCGGCAAGCACTGCGAGTCCGGCGACGTGGTGGTGCGCGACTGCTGGCTGCCCGACGACCTCGCGCCCGGCGACCTGCTCGCGGTCGCCGCGACCGGCGCCTACTGCTACTCGATGGCCAGCGGCTACAACCGGCTGCCGCGGCCCGCGCTCGCCGCCGTACTGGACGGGGAACCCCGGCTGCTGCTGCGCCGGGAGACCGAGGAAGACCTGTTCCGCCTGGAGGTATGACGTGCCAAGCCAAAAGCCGATCAGGGTCGCGTTGCTGGGCTGCGGCACCGTCGGCACCGAGGTGGTGCGGCTGCTCACCGGCCAGGCGGCCGACCTGGCCGCCCGCGTCGGCGCGCCGGTGGAGCTGGCCGGCATCGCGGTGCGCAAGCCGAACAAGCACCGCGAGGTGCCCGCCGACCTGCTCACCACCGACGCGGCGGCGCTGGTCGCCTCGGACGTCGACGTGGTGGTGGAGGTCATCGGCGGCATCGAGCCCGCCCGGACGCTGCTGCTCGACGCCCTGCGCGCGGGCAAGTCCGTGGTGACGGCCAACAAGGCGCTGCTGGCCGAGCACTCGGCCGAGCTGTCCGCGGCCGCCGACGGCTCGGGCGCCGACCTGTACTTCGAGGCGGCCGTGGCGGGCGCGATCCCGCTGCTCAGGCCGCTGCGCGAATCGCTGGCGGGCGACCGCATCACCCGGGTGATGGGCATCGTCAACGGCACCACCAACTTCATCCTCTCCGGCATGGACTCCACCGGCGCGAGCTACGGCGAGACGCTGGAGGAGGCCACCCGGCTGGGCTACGCCGAGGCCGACCCGACCGCCGACGTGGACGGGTTCGACGCCGCGTCCAAGGCCGCGATCCTGGCGTCGCTGGCGTTCCACACCCGGGTCACCGCCTCCGACGTGCACCGCGAGGGCATCGCCTCGGTCAGCGCGGCCGACATCGCGGCCGCCAGGGCGCTGGGCCGCACGGTCAAGCTGCTGGCCATCTGCGAGCGCGTGACCGAGGGCGACCAGGAGTCGGTGTCGGTGCGCGTGCACCCGGCGATGATCCCCCGGTCGCACCCGCTGGCCGGGGTGAACGGGGCGTTCAACGCCGTGTTCGTCGAGGCCGACGCGGCCGGCGAGATGATGTTCTACGGCCAGGGCGCCGGTGGCGCGCCCACCGCCAGCGCGGTGCTCGGCGACCTCGTCGCGGTGGCCCGCAACCTGGTCCAGGGCGGGCGCGGCCCGCGCGAGTCGGCCTACGCGGGCCTGCCCGCGCGACCCATGGGGCAAACCCCCACGCGTTATCACATCAGCCTCGACGTCGCCGACCGGGCGGGCGTGTTGTCGCAGGTCGCGGCGGTGTTCGCGGAGCACGACGTGAGCATCGCCGCGGTCCGGCAGGAGGGGCGGGTCGACGACGCCAGCCTGGTGGTCGTCACCCACGCCGCGACCGACGCGGCACTGCGGTCGACCGTGGACAAAATCGGCGGGCTGCCCGTGGTCAGGGAAGTGGTCAGCGTGATGCGCGTGGAAGGCGAAGAGACATGACGACCCAGGCTGCCCCCGGCGGAGCCGGGAACCGGACAGCGGTGCGGGCGGGGTGGCCCGGCATCATCCACGCCTACGCGGACCGCATCCAGCTGCCCGCGGGCGCGCGCGTGATCACCCTGCACGAGGGCGGCACCCCCCTGGTGCTCGCCGAGCACCTGTCGGAGGTCACCGGCTGCGAGGTGCACGTCAAGGTCGAGGGCGCGAACCCGACCGGCTCGTTCAAGGACCGCGGCATGACCGTGGCCATGACGCACGCGCTGGCCGGCGGCGTGCAGGCGGTCATCTGCGCGTCGACCGGCAACACGTCGGCGTCCGCGGCGGCCTACGCGGCCAAGGCGGGCCTGCGGGCGGCGGTGCTCGTCCCGCGCGGCAAGATCGCGCTGGGCAAGCTGGCGCAGGCCGTGGCGCACGGCGCGCGCATCCTCCAGATCGACGGCAACTTCGACGACTGCCTCGAACTGGCGGCCAAGACCGCGAGCGAGTACCCGATCACGCTGGTCAACTCGGTCAACCCGGTGCGGTTGGTCGGGCAGAAGACCGCCGCGTGGGAGATCTGCGACGTGCTCGGCCGCGCGCCGGACGTGCACTGCCTGCCAGTCGGCAACGCGGGCAACATCACCGCGTACTGGCGCGGCTACTCCGACTACCTCCGGGACGGCGTGGTGGCTTCGGCTCCCCGCATGTTCGGGTTCCAGGCCGCGGGCGCCGCGCCGCTGGTGCGGGGCGAGCCGGTGGCCGACCCCGAGACCATCGCGACCGCCATCCGGGTGGGCAGCCCCGCGTCGTGGACCGGCGCGGTCACGGCCAAGGAGGAGTCCGGCGGGCTGTTCGAGGCGGTGACCGACGAGAAGATCATGGAGGCGTACCGGCTGCTCGCCGCCACCGAGGGCATCTTCGTCGAGCCCGCGTCCGCGACCAGCGTGGCCGGCCTGCTGGCCACCGCCGCCGACGGTCGGCTGCCGAAGGGCTCCACGGTCGTGTGCACGGTCACCGGCCACGGCCTCAAGGACCCCGGCTCGGCGCTGCTCGACATGGTCGAGGTCGAGCCGGTGCCGGTGGACCCGGGCGCGGTGGCGACCCGCCTGGAGCTGGCGTGACGGGCCCGGGGTCCGCCACCGCGGAGGTTCCGGCGGACGTGGCGGACGTGGCCGGCGTCACGGGCGTCCGGGTGCGGGTGCCCGCCTCCACGGCGAACCTCGGCTCCGGCTTCGACACCCTGGGCCTGGCCCTGGGCCTGCACGACGAGCTGGACTTCGAGGTCGTCCCGGACGGGCTGGTGGTCGAGGTCGGCGGCGAGGGCGCGGTGGGCGTGCCCACGGACGAGCGTCACCTGGTCGTGCGGGCCTTCCGCGCGGCGGGCGCCCACCTCGGGCTGGAGGTGCCCGGCCTGCGGCTGAGGTGCCGCAACGCCATCCCGCACGCCCGCGGCCTGGGCTCGTCGGCGGCGGCGGTCGTGGCGGGCGTGGCGGCGGCCTACGGGCTGGCCGGTCGCGAGTTGGACACGAGCGCGTTGCAACTCGCCGCGGAGTTCGAGGGCCACGCCGACAACGCCGCGGCCAGCATGTTCGGCGGCGTGGTGATCGCCTGGACGGAGGGTGACCGCTACCTCGCGGTGCGCGTGGACCCGCACCCGGGCGTGTCGCCGGTGGTGCTGGTGCCCGCGGAGGAGTCCTCCACGCACACGACCCGCGGCCTGCTGCCGCGGGAAGTGCCGCACGGCGACGCGGCGTTCGCCGCGGCCCGGTCGGCGCTGGCCGTGCACGCGCTCTCCACCGATCCGTCACTGCTGGTCAACGCGCTGGACGACCGGCTGCACGAGCCGTACCGGGAGCCGGCCTGGCCCGCGACCTCCCGGCTGGTCCGGGCGCTGCGCGCGGCCGGGGTGGCGGCGGCGGTGTCCGGGGCGGGACCCTCGGTCCTGGCCCTGCCGGTGGGCGGCGAGCTGCCGGCGGGGGTGGACCTGGAGGGGTTCGAGGCGCACCGGGTCCCGGTTGACCTGGGCGGGGTGTGCGTTGCGCCACTCGGCTGAGTGACGCGACGCGCCGCGCGTCGGTTGTTGCACCCGGCCGGACCGGCGTCTACCCTCGGGGCCATCAGTCACCGCGCGCACGGGCGCCGGTGTGGTGCCCGGACGTTCGTTCCGGATCGCATTCCTCCAGTGACTTGGCCCGGTGCCGGATGGACGGGGTTGGCGCTGGGAGGCACCCGCTCGCCGTGTGACCGAAAGTCCCGTACCGGAGGGCTCCGCCGTTCGCGCGCGTTCCGCGCCGACGAAGTCCGACCGCGCCGGGGCGAAACTGCCGGTCCGCGTTCCGTCGGACGGCAGGTCCGCTGGGCCGCGTAGGAGGCGCGGTCCGGTCAGGAAGGACATGTGTGAGCAACACCGATGTGCTGAGCAGCGAAGCTCCTGCTGCTCCCAACACCGCCAGTTCCGGAGCCGAGGAGAACGCTCTGACCACCCCTACGAACGGCAGCGCCCCGCCGCGCAAGCGCGCCGGACTCTCCGGCATGGTGCTGGCCGAGCTCCGTGAGCTCGCGGGTCAGCTCGGCATCACCGGCACCGCCGGGCTGCGCAAGGGCGACCTGATCGCGGCCATCAAGGAACGGCAGGGCGGCACCTCCGGTCGGGGCAGCGCCGCGACGCCGCCCAAGGCCGAGAAGAAGGCCGCCTCGACGCCCGCCGCCGCCAAGGCGCCGGTCGCGGAGAGGGCCGCCGAGGCGCCCGCGCCCGCCGAGAAGCCCGTGGAGAAGCCCACCCAGCAGCAGCTCGACGTGGTCGACCGGCAGGGCGAGGAGGAGGGCGGTCGCCGGGGCAACCGTCGCCGCCGCTCCGCCAACCGGCCCGCCGGCAGCCCGGAGGCGCCCGTCGCCCCCGCCGCTGCCGCCGCGCCGGCCGAGGCCCAGCCGCAGCAGTCGGCGCCCGCGGTCGAGCGTCCCCAGCAGGACCGGCCCGAGCGCGGCGACCGTGGCGAGCAGCGCGAACAGCGCCAGGACCGCGGCGAGCGCGGTGACCGGGGCGACCGCGGTGGCCGCCAGGACCGCGGCGAGCGGGGTGACCGCGGCGATCGAGGCGACCGCAGTGGTCGTGGCGACCGCGACCGGGACCGTGATCGCGGCCGTGACCGCGATCGCGATCGGGACCGCGAGGACCGCAACCGCTCGAACGTCCCCGACGACGACGGTGACGACGAGGGCGGCCGCAGGGGTCGTCGCTTCCGCGACCGCCGCCGCCGCGGTGGCCGGACCGAGACCGGTGGCGGCACCACCGACACCGAGGTGCGCGACGACGACGTCCTGCTGCCCGTGGCGGGCATCCTGGACGTGCTGGAGAACTACGCGTTCGTCCGCACGTCGGGCTACCTGGCCGGGCCGAACGACGTCTACGTCTCGCTGTCGCTGGTCCGCAAGTACGGCCTGCGGCGCGGTGACGCGCTCATCGGCGCGGTGCGCCAGCCCCGCGACGGCGAGCAGCAGCGGCAGAAGTTCAACCCCCTGGTCCGGGTCGACAAGATCAACGGCCTGGACCCGGAGGAGTCGCGCAACCGGCCGGACTTCACCAAGCTGACGCCGCTCTACCCGAACGAGCGGCTGCGCCTGGAGACCGAACCGCACATCCTCACCACGCGCGTCATCGACCTGGTGATGCCGATCGGCAAGGGCCAGCGGGCCCTGGTCGTGTCGCCGCCGAAGGCGGGCAAGACCTCGGTGCTCCAGTCGATCGCCAACGCGATCACGACGAACAACCCCGAGTGCCACCTGATGGTGGTGCTGGTGGACGAGCGCCCGGAAGAGGTCACCGACATGCAGCGGTCGGTGAAGGGCGAGGTCATCGCCTCCACCTTCGACCGCCCGCCGTCGGACCACACCACGATCTCGGAGCTGGCCATCGAGCGGGCCAAGCGCCTGGTCGAGATGGGTCACGACGTGGTCGTGCTGCTGGACTCCATCACCCGCCTGGGTCGTGCCTACAACCTGGCGGCGCCGGCGTCCGGCCGCATCCTGTCCGGTGGTGTCGACTCGACGGCGCTGTACCCGCCGAAGCGGTTCCTCGGCGCGGCCCGCAACATCGAGGGCGGCGGCAGCCTCACGGTCATCGCCACGGCGCTGGTCGAGACGGGTTCGGCTGGCGACAGCGTGATCTTCGAGGAGTTCAAGGGCACCGGCAACGCGGAGCTGAAGCTCGACCGCAAGATCGCGGACAAGCGCACCTTCCCGGCGGTGGACGTCGACTCGTCCGGCACCCGCAAGGAAGACCTGCTGCTCTCGCCCGACGAGCTGGCGGTCATGCACAAGCTGCGCCGGGTGCTCCACGCCCTCGACGGCCAGCAGGCCATCGACCTGCTGCTGGACCGCCTGCGCAAGTCCCGCACCAACATCGAGTTCCTGATGCAGGTGGCCAAGACCACCCCGGGCGGGGACAGCGACTGACCCAGCACCACCAGCTCACAGGCCCGCCCGGCCCCACCGGGCGGGCCTACCCACATCCGCGAGTCGTACGTCCAGACCCATCGTGTCGTACGTTCGCGCCCCCCGAATTCAGCGTTCGCGTCACCCCATCGGGGCCTCCGCCCCGTTCTGAACACTGAATTCGGGGGTCCTGTACGTACGACTCGCGAGGTCTGTACGTACGACTCGCGAGGTCTGTACGTACGACTCGCGCGGGGTCAGCAGGGGGTGGTCGGGGGGTGGCCGGCTTTGGACAGGGCCGCGGTGCGGCGGCGTTCGCGGAAGTACTGGGTGACCAGGAGGGTCGTGGTCGGGAGGCCGATGGCCAGGGCGGGGAGGATCGGCACGGGTAAGCCGTCGGTGGCGGTGCCCAGGCACATCACGCCCGTCAGGTAGGGCCAGCGCAGCCAGGTGCGCTGCCACGGGGCGGTCCAGGAGACCGAGCCGGAGGCGACCACGGCCACGGCGACACCCGCGCCGAACAGCGGGCTCGACAGGGCCACGGGGGCGGAGGAGCCGACCAGCAGCCCACCCAGGCCGGTGAGGCCGAGGACGGCACCGCTGAACAGGAACGGCACGGCCAGCCACGTGGTCAACCGCAGGGGGCGTCCGGCAGCGCACAGCACGGGCCCAAGTGTGGCGTTCCGGCAACGCGACACCCACGCCCCGTAGACCAGCGGTCACCCGCTGCGCCGAAAGGTCGGCGGCCATCGGCAAACGGTAGTGACCCCGGCCACGGGAACATCCGCACCCGGGCACGCGTTGCAGTGGACGTCAGCCGATCTGGCACACTGTCGGGTCGAGTCCGGCTCCGGTTCACCTCGAAGAACGACGAGAACCACGAGGACCCGGCGGCCATCGAGGAAAGGGACGAGACGTTGAAGACCGGCATTCACCCCGAGTACGTGACGACCGAGGTCACCTGCGGTTGCGGCAACACCTTCACCACCCGCAGCACCAAGTCGTCCGGCGCCATCCACGTCGAGGTCTGCTCGAACTGCCACCCGTTCTACACGGGCAAGCAGAAGATCCTCGACACCGGTGGTCGGGTCGCGCGCTTCGAGGCCCGATACGGCAAGCGCGCCAAGTAGCTGCCAGAACGGCGTCCACCCCGGCACGCGGGTGGGCGCCGTTGTCGTCTCCGGACACCGCTGTCGTCTTCCCCCTCGGGAGACGGCCCTGAGAGACACCCCGAGAGACACCCCCGAGACACCGGAGCACCGACCGTGACGCTGGACGCCCTGCTGGCCGAGCACGCCGAGCTGGAGGTCATGCTCGCCGATCCCTCGGTGCACGCCGACCAGGCGGGGGCGCGCAGGCTCGGCAAGCGCTACGCCGAGCTGACCCCGATCGTGCGAACCGCCCGCGAGCTGGAGCGGGTGCGGTCCGACCTGGAGACGGCCCGGGAGTTCGCGGCCGAGGACCCGACGTTCGCGGCGGAGGCCGAGCAGCTGGCCGGCAGCATCCCCGCCCTGGAGGGCCGCCTCACCGAGCTGCTGCTCCCGCGCGACCCGCACGACGGCGCCGACGTGGTCATGGAGATCAAGTCCGGCGAGGGCGGCGAGGAGTCGGCCCTGTTCGCGGGCGACCTGCTGCGCATGTACGTCCGGTACGCCGAGCGCCACGGCTGGAAGACCGAGGTCCTCGACGGCACCGACTCCGACCTGGGCGGCTTCAAGGACGTCACGGTCGCCATCAAGAGCCGCGGCGACGACCCGGACGGCGTCTGGGCCCGGCTGAAGTGGGAGGGCGGCGTGCACCGCGTGCAGCGCGTGCCCGTCACCGAGTCGCAGGGGCGCATCCACACCTCCGCCGCGGGCGTCCTGATCTTCCCCGAGACCGAGGACGTGGAGGTCGAGGTCGACGAGAACGACCTGCGCGTCGACGTCTTCCGCTCGTCGGGCAAGGGCGGCCAGAGCGTCAACACCACGGACTCGGCCGTGCGCATCACGCACCTGCCGACCGGCATCGTGGTGTCCTGCCAGAACGAGCGCAGCCAGCTCCAGAACAAGGCCCGCGCCATGCAGGTGCTCCGGGCCCGGTTGACCGCGCTGGCCGAGGAGAAGCAGCAGCAGGAGGCGTCGGACGCCCGCCGCTCGCAGATCCGCACCGTGGACCGCTCCGAGCGGGTCCGCACCTACAACTTCCCGGAATCGCGCATCTCCGACCACCGGGTGGGGTACAAAGCCCATAACCTGGACCAGGTGCTGGACGGCGACCTCGACGCGGTGCTCGACGCCCTCGCGGCGGCCGACCGGGCGGAGCGGCTCGCCGGCGGGTGACCGACGAGAGGGGCGCGCGATGGCCGAGATCCTGGTGGACCCGATCGGCGCCCCGCTCGACACCGCGCTGGACGTGCGCGTGGAGGGCCTCGAACCGGACCGGGTCGTGACCGTGCGGGCCCGCGAGGGCGACCGCGCCGCCGAGGCGGTGTTCCGGGCCGACGAGCGCGGTGTGGTCGACCTCACCCGGCATGCCCCGGTCTCCGGCGACTACTCCGGCGTGGACCCGATGGGGTTGTTCTGGTCGATGGCGCCGACCGGCGCGGAACCCCCCGGCACCGCGGTCGTGGAGGTCGACGGCGTGGGCCGGGTGGAGGTCGAGCGCCTCACCGTGCCGACGGGCGTCAAGCGCACCGAGGTGCGCGAGGACGGCCTGGTCGGCGTGCTGTTCGAGCCCGGCGACGAGGGCCCGCACCCCGGCGTGGTGGTGCTCGGCGGCTCCGGGGGCGGTCTGCACGAGCTGGACGCCGCCCTGCTCGCCGGGCACGGGTTCACCGCGCTGGCCCTGGCCTACTTCGGCGTCGAGGGCGTGCCCGCGGACCTGGTCGAGATCCCCCTGGAGCACTTCGCCCCGGCCCTGGACCTGCTGGGCGACCGCGTCGGCCTGGTCGGCGGGTCGTGCGGCGGTGAGCTGGCGCTGCTGCTCGGTGCGACGTTCCCGCAGGTCAAGGCCGTGGTGAGCGTGGTGGGCAGCGGGGTGGTGACGCAGTGCGTCGGGCCCGGCCACCGGTTGCTCCAGAAGCTGGTGCACGAGGCCGCGTCCTGGACGCTCGCCGGCCGCCCGCTGCCGTACCTGCCGTACTCGGTCCCGGCGGAGCTGCGGGCGGCGGTGGTCGACGGCGAACCGGTGCCGCTGGGGCTCGCGTTCGACCTCACCGACGGCGTCCCCGAGGACACCGAGATCCCCGTCGAGCGGATCAACGGCGGTGTGCTGCTCCTCTCCGCCGGTGACGACCGGTCGTGGCCGAGCGCGGAGCTGGGCGAGGTCGCCCACCGGCGGCTCAAGGCCCACTCCCACCCGTTCCGGTACGAGCACGTGGTGTACCCCGGCGCGGGGCACCTGATCGCGGGCCCGCCGCACCGGTCGACCGCGGACGTGGTGGTGCCCGGCCCCGGTGTGCGGTTCCTCACCGGTGGCACGCCCGCCGCCACGGCCGCGGCCCGCGCCGACGCGTGGCGGCGCACCGTCGAGTTCTTGTCGGACCAGCTCCGCGCCTAGTGTTGGGGCCATGAGCGCACACTTCGACGTCGTGGTCCTCGGTGCGGGGCCAGGCGGGTACGTCGCCGCGATCCGCGCGGCCCAGCTGGGCCTGAAGACCGCTGTCATCGAGGAGCGTTACTGGGGCGGGGTCTGCCTCAACGTGGGCTGCATCCCGTCGAAGGCCCTCCTGCGCAACGCCGAGCTGGCCCACATCTTCACCCACGAGCAGAAGACCTACGGTATCCAGGTCGACGGCTCGGTGAAGTTCGACTTCGGCGCGGCGTTCGACCGCAGCCGCAAGGTCGCGGACGGGCGCGTCAAGGGCGTGCACTTCCTGATGAAGAAGAACGGCATCACCGAGATCAACGGGTGGGCGACCTTCGTCGACGCGAACACCGTCCGGGTGGGTGACGACACGGTCACGTTCGATCACGCGATCATCGCCGCCGGCGCGACCACCCGCCTCCTGCCGGGCACGGAGCTGTCCGACCGGGTGGTGACCTACGAGGAGCAGATCCTGACCAGGGAGCTGCCCGGCAGCATCGTCATCGCCGGCGCCGGCGCCATCGGCGTGGAGTTCGCCTACGTGCTCCACAACTACGGCGTCAAGGTCACGATCGTGGAGTTCCTCGACCGAGTGGTGCCGCTGGAGGACGTCGAGGTCTCCACCGAGCTGGCCAAGCGCTACAAGCGGCTGGGCATCGAGGTGCGCACCTCCACCCGGGTCGAGTCCATCGACGACAGCGGCGACAAGGTGCGCGTGACCGTGTCCAAGGACGGTCGGGAGGAGGTCCTGGAGGCCGACAAGGTCATGCAGGCCATCGGCTTCCAGCCGCGCGTCGAGGGCTACGGCCTGGAGCACACCGGGGTCGAGCTGACCGAGCGCGGCGCCATCGCGGTGGACGGCCGGGGACGCACGAACGTGTCGAACATCTACGCGATCGGGGACGTGACGGCGAAGCTGATGCTCGCCCACACCGCCGAGGCCATGGGCATCATCGCCGCCGAGACCATCGCCGGCGCGGAGACCGCGGAGCTGGACTTCGTGATGATCCCGCGGGCGACCTACTGCCAGCCGCAGATCGCCTCGTTCGGCTACACCGAGGCGCAGGCCCGCGAGAAGGGCTTCGACGTCCAGGTGGCGAAGTTCCCCTTCACCGCCAACGGCAAGGCGCACGGCCTGGGCGACTCCACCGGTTTCGTCAAGCTCATCAGCGACGCCAAGTACGGCGAGCTGCTGGGCGGGCACATGATCGGCCCGGACGTGACCGAGCTGCTGCCCGAGCTGACCCTGGCGCAGCAGTGGGACCTGACCGTGCACGAGGTCGCCCGCAACGTGCACGCGCACCCCACGCTCAGCGAGGCCGTCAAGGAGGCCGTGCACGGCCTGGCCGGACACATGATCAACTTCTGAGAGCCCTACCCTTGCGCGCATGACCCGACACCCGCTGCGACTGGCCATCCTCGAAGCCGAGCGCATGCTGGCCGCCGCGGGTGTCGACAGCCCCCGGGCCGACGCCGAGCTGCTCGCCGCGCACGTGCTCGGCGTCGAGCGCTCGCGGCTGCCGCTGATCCCGCTGGTCGACCCGCCGGTGGTGGACGCCCTGCACAAGGTCGTGCTGCGGCGGGTGGAGCGCATCCCGCTCCAGCACATCACCGGCTGGGCCCACCTCGGCGGCGTCGACCTCGACGTCGGTCCCGGCGTGTTCATCCCGCGCCCGGAGACCGAGCTGCTGCTCGCCTGGGCGCTGGCCGCGCTGGAGGGCGAGGACCCGCTCGTGGTCGACCTGTGCACCGGTTCCGGCGCGCTGGCGCTGGCCGCGGCGCACCACCTGCCGGCGGCCCGCGTGCACGCGGTCGAGCGCGACGTCACCGCGCTGGCCTGGGCGCGCCGCAACGCCGACACCCGCGCCGACGCCGGCGACACCCCGATCACCCTGCACTCGGGCGACGTCACCGACCCCGGCCTGCTGGCCGACCTCAACGGCCGGGTGGACCTGGTGCTGTGCAACCCGCCCTACGTGCCGGAGAGCACCGAGGTGCCGCCCGAGGTGGCCGAGCACGACCCGCACCAGGCCGTGTTCGGCGGCCCGGACGGGCTGGCCGTGATCCGGCACGTGGTCACCGCCGCCGCGCGCCTGCTGCGGCCGGGCGGGCACGTGGTGATCGAGCACGACGACACGCAGGGCGGGTCCGTGCCCGCGCTGCTCGCCGCCCGGCGCGTGCTCACCGACGTGGCCGACCACGTCGACCTGGCCGGCCGGCCCCGCTTCGCCACCGCCCGCCGGGTGTGAGGTCCGGGCTCAGTCCGCCACCGCGATCGCGGTCACCCCGGCGGCCACCTCGGTCCGCCGGCCGCCGGTCTCCACGTAGAGCGTCCCGACCCGCAGGTACTCGTCGAGCCCGGCGACCACCACGCGCGCGTCGTCCCCGACCGGGCGCGAGGCCAGCAGGGACCCGGGTCCACCAGCACCCACCGGCCGCCCTCCAACCGCCAGTGGCTCGCGGGCCGGACCGGGGTCGAGTTGCCGCCGGACGCCGTGCACGCCCAGTCGGCGTAGACCGCGTTCAGCCTGCCCCCGCGGTCGTACCAGAGGTCCCGGGTGATCGAGCCGCCGCCCTCGGGCAGCTCGCCCACGGGGCTGGTCCGGGGCGTGCCGGTCGCGGCGTCCACCTCGATCACGGACGTCGCCTCCTGGCAGGCCCCGCTGTGCCAGGTCCCCGCGTACGCGACGGTCCGGCCGTCGGGCGCGAGGACGGCGGTGCCGGTGCCGAGGCCGATGTTGGCCGGTCACCCCCAGGTCGCGCACCGGTCCGTCGAGGTCGACCAGGTAGAGGAGGTCCGGGCCGCCGTAGAACGACGGCTGGTCCGGTGAGGCGACGAGCACGACCCCCTCGCCGCCGGCCACCGCCTTGGGCGGGAGGACCACGAAGTCGAACTCCGGGTCCGCCACCCGCCGTTCGGGCAGCGCCAGCGCCACGGCGGGCTCGGCGCCCGGCTCGCCCAGGTCGAGGACGACCAGCTTCCGCGTCACCCCCGGGCTCGTGGCGCGCGGCGCGGCGAGGACCTCGTTGACCGCGTCCACCTGGGCGTTGTAGTCCTCCGCCGCCCGCTGGAACGCCTCGAAGCGCTCGCCGAAGGGTGTGCCGGACCGCGCCGCGTCGAGCAGTTGCCACGCCGCCTCGATCACGCGCCCCTGCCGGTCGCGCAGCTGGACGGTCTTCGCGTGCAGGTCCACCGCGGCGGGTGTTCGCGCCCGGCTGCGCAGGTTCTCGAACTCGGCGTCCGCGGTGATCGGGACGACGTCGTCGATCGTGCGGTCGGCGACGTCCAGGCGGCCCTCCACGATCGCCCGGACCGCCCCGTTCAGGTCGGCCACGGTGGGGTCGAAGACGTCGATGACCTGGCGCGGACCGCAGGACCGGCTCGACGTTGGTCACCCACTCCAGCGCGGCGCGCAGCTCGTCGGGGGAGTCGGGCAGCAGCGGCTCCGGGGCGTCCGCGCCGGTGGCCGGCCTCGCCAGGTTGTCCCGGTGGTCGTCGTCGAGCTGGTAGCCCACGAACCGGAACTCGATCGCCAGCCCGGGGGCGGCGACCCGGTCCCGCACCTCCTCCTCGACGAAGCCCCGGTCGTCGTCGCAGGCGTCCACGCCGTTGCGGGTCACCACGACGATGCGGTTGACCTGCTTGGCGTCCTGCGAGAACGGCTCCGAGAAGTCGGCGATGGCCTCCACCACCCCGCGCAGCAGCGTCGCCCGCCCGGACGGCGACGCCGCGCGCACCGCGTTCCCGATCTCGTCGCGGTTGCCCTTGCCGAAGTCGACCAGCCGCGTCGTGTTGTCCTCCGCGCCGCACTCCCCGCCGAACCCGCGCAGCGCGACGGCGTCGTCGTCGCCGGAGTTGCCCAGCGCCTTGCCCCCTCGGTGCGCGGGGCCGGGTCCCGGCCCCGCGCACCACCTCACCCCTCGGTACCCACCATGATCGACCCGACAGCGGCGAACCCGTCCGCACGATTGCGGCCCGGCGGTGGTGCGTTCGGGGGGAATGCGCGTCAGGGACGGGCCGCGTCGACCATCGCGGTCAGCAGCGCCTGCGTGTCCGGCCACGACTCGGGCGGCCCGGACGCGTAGACCACGTACTCGACCCCGCCGGTCTCCCAGTACGCGACCGCGGTCCGCCCGGCGGGCTCCGCGAACTCCCACCGCACGGCCGGGAAACCCCGGATCGAGGTCTCCGCCAGCGCCAGCCGCTCGTGGCCGGGTTCCCGCCCCCGCTCCGCGGCCGCCGCGGTGATGCGCTCCAGCAGCGTCCGACCGGGGTCGGTGACCGGCGCGCCGCCGAACCGGGCCTCCCGCCGCCCGCCCGGGTCGGTGGCGACCAGGGTCGTGGGCACCGTGCCCGGCGCGACCGCCCAGTCCGACGGCACGACCGTGACCAGGCCGCCGGGGGCCTCCACGCGCCGGAAGCCCGGCGGCGGCGCGGGGGTGGTGCTCGCGGTGGGCCCGGACGACGGCGCGGGCTCGGACGACGGCGCGGCCTCGGACGACGGGGAAGCGGCGGAGGGCGTGGTGATGACCGGTAACCGCGGCGTCGTGCTCGCCGGGGCTGCCACCGGCGGCCCGGACGCGGACGTGCCCGCGCGCAGGGCCAGCACGCCGGCGGCGCCGCCCACCACGACGTACGCGGCGGTGATCGCGAAGGCCAGCGGGAGCGCGCCGAGGCGGCCGGCGCGGGCGCCTCCGGAACGCCTCGCCATGGTGGTCCTCCCCCTGCGGATAACCTGGTGGTCCCAGTCCGCAGCAGTAAACCGGAGGGTCGGCGGTGCCCGTCAACGGCCCGATCGAACGGGCGCCCGGCGAACGGGTGCCCGGTGAGCGCGAGGAGCTGCGCGAACGCCTCGCCGCGCTCGCCGCGCGCCCCACCGACCCCGCCGACGACGCCGCCGCCCGCTCCCGGGCCGCGCTCGCCGACGCGTTCGTGCCGGGCCGGGCGGCGACGGCGGTGGAGCGGGTGCGCCGCGAGCTGGGCCGGACCGGCCCGACGCCGGTGCTGCGCGACCACCTGGCCATCGCCCTGGCCGCCCGCAGCACCGAGGTGCGCGACGTGGCCGAGGACGGCGCGCTGGTGATCACCGACCGCGGGCAGCTCGACGCCTGCCGCGTGCTCGCGCGGGAGGTCCTGGACCTGCGCCCGCACCCCGACCTGGCCGCGTTCGCCGCGGACCTGCTCGACCGGCTGGAGCGCGCCGAGCGGTGGCGCTGGGTCGCCCCGGACTCCGTCCTCGGCGCGGCGGTCGTGGCGCTGGCGGTGCTGGTGCTGCCCTTCGTGGGCGCCGCGGTCGGCGACCCCGCGGTGACCGCGGGCGGCGTCGGCGTGGGCGCCGCGCTCGTGTTCGGGTGGGTGCTGGCGCACCGCAGGCGGCGGTGGGCCGCGGACGCCCGCCGGCCGCTCCGGCGGCCCGGTCCGTGACCTCCGCCGCAGCGCTTCCCCGCGCTGTGCTTGGATCGTCCGGGTGAGCACGATCTACGACTGCAGCGTCCAGGACGACCGCGCCGCGGGTCTCTCCGCCGCCGCGGGCGCGGTGCGCTCCGGGCGCCTCGTGGTCCTCCCCACCGACACCGTGTACGGCATCGGCTGCGACGCGTTCGACGCGACCGCCGTCCGCTACCTGCTGGAGGCCAAGGGACGGGGCCCGGACATGCCGGTGCCGGTCCTGGTCGGTTCGTGGACCACCGTCGACGGCCTGGTGCTGAGCGTGCCCCGGCAGGCCCGCGCGCTGATCGAGGCGTTCTGGCCCGGCGGCCTGTCGCTGGTCCTCCAGCACGCGCCCTCGCTGTCCTGGGACCTCGGGCACACCCGCGGCACGGTGATGCTGCGGATGCCGCTGCACCCGGTGGCCCTGGAGCTGCTGCGCGACGTCGGCCCGATGGCCGTGTCCAGCGCCAACAAGTCCGGCTTCCCGCCCGCGGGCACCGCGCAGGAGGCGTGGGACCAGCTCGGCGAGGACGTCGGGGTCTACCTCGACGGCGGCCCGGCGACCGAGAACGTCGCCTCCACCATCGTCGACCTGACCGGCCCCGACCCGGTGGTGCTGCGCGAGGGCGCGGTCCCGCTGGCCGAGGTGTCCGAGGTGCTGGGCGCGGAAGTCGAGGTCGCCCGCTAGTGGATCTTCCCGACCGGAGTAGCGTGGTGCCCACTCCGCCCGACACCCAGTCCCCGAGGGGCTAGTTTGCCGTGGGCCAGTTGCCTGCCGTGTCCAACGTCCTCCCCGTCCGGGAGTACCTGCTCGTCGCGTTGACCGCCGCCGTCGTGACCTTCCTGCTCGTGGGGCTGGTCCGCGCGCTGGCGTACCGGATCGGCGCGGTCGCCCATCCCCGGACGCGCGACGTGCACGTCAAGCCCATGCCCCGGATGGGCGGGCTGGCCATGTACGGCGGCGTGCTCGGCGGCATGTTGCTGGCGCACCAGCTTCCGGTGCTGCGGTCGGCCTTCGACTTCTCCAACGACCCGTACGCGGTCATCGTGGGCGGTGGCGTGATCGTCCTGGTGGGCGTGCTCGACGACCGGTTCGAGCTCGACTCCCTGACCAAACTCGCCGGCCAGGTCACCTCGGCGGGCATCCTGGTGCTCTTCGGGCTCCAGTGGCTGCTGTTCTGGGTGCCGTGGGGCGACGACGGCGAGGGCACCGGCTCGCTGCTGTCGCTGGACCAGAACCAGGGCGCCATCCTGAGCGTGCTGCTGGCCGTGACCATGATCAACGCGATGAACTTCGTGGACGGCCTTGACGGGCTGGCGGCCGGCATCGGCCTCATCGCCGCCGCCGCCACCTGCGTGTTCTCCATCGGCCTGCTGGGCAACAACGGCGGCGATGTGGGCGCGTACCCGCCCGCGCTGATCGCCGCCACGCTCGCCGGCGCGTGCCTGGGCTTCCTGCCGCACAACTTCAACCCGGCGCGCATCTTCATGGGCGACTCCGGGTCGATGCTGATCGGCCTGATGCTGTCGGCGGCCACCATCTCGGCCTCGGGCAAGATCAACTACGAGTCGGTGCGCGCCACCGACGTGCTCGGCCTGCTCTCGCCGCTGGTCGTGGTCGCCGCGGTGATGTTCGTGCCGATGCTGGACCTGCTGATGGCCATCGTGCGGCGCACCCGGCGCGGCGAGAGCCCGTTCTCGGCGGACAAGATGCACCTGCACCACCGGCTGCTGGAGATCGGCCACTCCCAGCGCCGCGCCGTGCTGCTGATCTACCTGTGGGCGGGCGTGCTGGCGTTCGGCGCGGTGGCGCTCACCCTGTTCGACGTGGTGGTCGTGGTCTGGTGCCTGGCGATCGCCCTGCTCCTCGCGCTGCTGGTCTCGCTGGTGCCCAGACTTCGGGAAGTGCGCCGTTCCTGACCCCCGATCGTGGGGTGAGGATCACCCGCCTTTTACACTCGGTCCCGACCGGTGGGAAGGGGTGACATGAGCCAGGACGACACTGCGACCACCACGGAGTGGACGCATGAGAAGGTCGTGCAGCGCCTCGCGGGCGAGATGTTCCGCGGAGCCCTGTGGGCGGCGCTCGGGACGATCGCCGTCGCGGCGGTGGTGTGGACCGTGCTGGCGGGGGTCCCCGGCCTGGTCAGCTCCCTCATCGGCGGCGCGCTCGCCTGCCTGTCGTCGGTCGCGACGCTGCTCGTGATGCGCAAGACCGCCGCGCTGCCGCTCCAGTTCATCATGATCGCCGCGTTCGCCGGCTTCCTCGGCAAGCTGGTCCTGCTGGTGGTGGTCATGCTGCTCGTGCGCCGGTTCCCGGTGCTGCACGACGACGCGCTGGCGCTCACCATGGTCGCGACCATCGTGGTGGCCACCTTCATGGAGGTGCGCGCTTCCAAGCGCAGTCGCAGTCAGATGGTGGTGCCCACCCCCGGCAACACCTGAGCTACCGGCTGGTATACGGTGCGCGCAGACGGGACACCCAGGTAGGAGGGGTGCCTCTCGCGGGCGCTTGCGGTCCGTAAGGTACGTTAAGTCCCGATCGTGACGATTCCCCCGGCGGAGTGAACGCCGGCCGGGAGAACCGGAAGGAACACAGTGACCATGACGGTGCTGGCCGCGGGCGATGAGTTCGTCGCTCCCGGCACGAAGGACTTCTTCCCGCCGGCGATCTTCGGCGACGTCACCAAGCCCATGGTGCTGCTGGTGCTGTCGGTCGTGATCATCGGCGCGTTCTTCCTCGCCGCCACGCGCAACCTCAAGCTCGTCCCGGGCAAGTTCCAGTTCCTCGGGGAATCGGCCTACGACCTCGGTCGCAACTCGATCGCCCGTGAGCAGATCGGCGCCAAGGACTTCATGCCCTTCGTGCCGCTGATCCTCACGATCTTCAGCTTCATCCTGGTGAACAACCTCTTCGGCCTCGTTCCGCTGATCCAGTTCCCCACGATGTCGCACATCGGGTTCCCGCTGGCCGTCTCCCTCCTGGTCGTCTACCCGGTCTACCACTTCGTCGGGTTCCGCCGCCACGGTTTCCTCGGCTACTTGAAGCACCAGACCATGCCGCCCGGCGCGCCGTGGTACGTGCTCATCCTGCTGATCCCGATCGAGTTCTTCCAGAAGTTCGTCCTGAACCCGCTCACGCTCGCGATCCGAGTGTTCGCGGCCATGTTCGCGGGTCACCTGCTCCTGTTGGTGTTCACCTTGGCGGGTGAGTACCTCCTCTTCGCCGGCGGCGTCACCGTGGTGGTCGCGCCGATCGCCTTCGCCTTCGCCATCGCGCTGACCTTCCTGGAAGCGCTGATCATGGTCCTCCAGGCGTACATCTTCGCGCTGCTGTCCGCCAACTACATCGGCGCGGCGCTGGCCGAAGAGCACTGAGAAACCACTCAAAGCCTCCGATCCGCGGGTGTTCCGCGGACCGAAGTGAAAGGGAACAGCACAAGTGAGCGCTATCGTTCTTGCCCAGGAAGCCGCCACCAGTGGTGTCACCAACGCCGGCCTCGCGGCGATCGGCTACGGCCTCGCGGCAATCGGTCCGGGCATCGGCGTGGGCCTGATCTTCTCCTCGGTCATCAGCGGCACCGCCCGCCAGCCCGAGGCCCGCGGTGTGCTGCTGGGCCTGGCGTGGACCACCTTCGCCATCGTCGAGGTCCTCGCGCTGCTCGGCTTCGTCGTCTACTTCCTCGCCGCCGGCTGATCCTCCGCTCACCGCTACAGAGGAGAAGAGGTCCTAGATGACTACCCTCATCCTGGCCGCGGGAGACGAGATCAACCCCGTCATCCCGCACACGTCCGAGATCATCCTCGGGCTGGTCGCGTTCCTGCTGCTGCTCTTCGTCATGAAGAAGTTCGTGGCACCGCGATTCGAGGCGTTGTACGCGGAGCGTGCCGCCAAGATCGAGGGTGGCATCGAGAAGGCCGAGCAGGCGCAGGTCGAGGCGCAGAAGCTGCTGGCGGACTACCGGGCTCAGCTGGCCGAGGCGCGTGCCGAGGCGGCCCGCATCCGCGACGACGCCCGCATCGAGGGCGAGCAGATCATCAGCGAGCTGCGGGTCAAGGCCCAGGAGGAATCGGCGCGGATCGTCGCGCAGGGGCAGACCCAGCTGGAGACGCAGCGGGCGCAGATCGTCGCGGAGCTGCGCGGCGAGCTGGGCAGGCTGGCCATCGACCTCGCGGACCGCGTGGTCGGCGAGTCGCTGGAGGACGAGGTGCGCCGTCGGGGCACCGTCGACCGCTTCCTGGCCGACCTCGACGGCACGTCGGCCCCGGCCGTCAAGTGAGGGAACGCCGATGACGCTGCACGCCGCTAGCCGAGACGCCCTGGCCGCCGCCGAACTGCGGCTGCTGGAGGTCGTCGACGCCACGAAGAACAGCGCGGCCCTGGGCGAGCTGGGCGACGAGCTGTTCGCGGTCGTCGGCCTGCTGTCCGGCCAGCCCGCGCTGCGCCGCGCGCTGGCCGACAACGCCGCCGAGCCCGCGGGGCGCGAGCAGCTGCTCCGCGGCCTGCTCGGGGCGAAGGTCACCGACCCGACCCTCCAGGTGCTGGCCACGGTCGTGACCAGCCGCTGGTCCAGCCCGCGGGAGCTGGTGGACGGCGTCGAGTCCCTGGCCCGCACCACGCTGCTGGTGCGGGCGGAGCGCGACGGCCGGCTCGACGCGGTCGAGGACGAGCTGTTCCGGTTCGGCCGCATCATCGCGGGCAACCACGAGCTGGAGCTGGCGCTGTCGGACCCGGCGGCCGAGCCGGCGGCCAAGGTGGCGCTGGTCGACGGGCTCATCGCGGGCAAGGTCGACGCCACCACCCGGTCCCTGGTGGACCAGCTCGTCCGGGAGCCCCGGGGGCGCGGCATCGTCGCCGGTCTGGTCGACCTCGCGGCGCTCGCGGCCAAGCGCCGGGAACGATCCGTCGCCCACGTCCGTTCTGCTGTTGACCTGGACGCGACGCAGCGTGACCGCCTCGAAGCCACGCTGACCCGGATCTACTCCCGACCCATCGCCCTCCACGTGGAGGTCGACCCCGCCCTGCGCGGCGGCCTGCTGATCAAGATCGGTGACGAGGTCATCGACGGCAGCGTGGCGGGTCGGCTCGCGGCACTGCGCCGCGACCTCGCCGGCTGACCGACCGGAACCGCGGCCCACAAGCCCCTTTCCCAGAACGAAGTGAGAGCAGGAACGACATGGCGGAGCTGACGATCTCGTCGGACGAGATCCGCAGTGCGATCGAGAAGTACGTCTCGACCTACTCCCCGGAAGTCAGCCGGGAAGAGGTCGGCGTCGTCGCGGAGACCTACGACGGCATCGCCATCGTCGAGGGTCTGCCCGGCACCATGATTAACGAGCTGCTGGAGTTCCCCGGCGGCGTGCTCGGTGTCGCCCTGAACCTGGAAGTGCGCGAGATCGGCGCCGTCATCCTGGGTGACTTCGACAAGATCGAGGAGGGCCAGGAGGTCAAGCGGACCGGCCAGGTGCTCTCCGTGCCGGTCGGCGACGGCTTCCTGGGTCGCGTGGTGAACCCGCTCGGTCAGCCGATCGACGGTCTCGGCGACATCGTCGCCGACGACAACCGCGCCCTGGAGCTCCAGGCCGCCTCGGTGCTCCAGCGCCAGCCGGTGGGCGAGCCGATGCAGACCGGCATCAAGGCCATCGACTCGATGACCCCCATCGGCCGCGGCCAGCGCCAGCTGGTGATCGGCGACCGCAAGACCGGCAAGACCGCGGTCTGCATCGACACGATCATCAACCAGAAGAAGGCGTGGCAGAGCGGCGACCCGCAGCAGCAGGTCCGCTGCGTCTACGTCGCCATCGGCCAGAAGGGCTCCACCATCGCGGGCGTCAAGACCGCGCTGGAGGAGGCGGGCGCGCTGGAGTACACCACCATCGTCGCGGCCCCGGCGTCGGACTCCGCGGGCTTCAAGTGGCTGGCCCCGTACACCGGTTCCGCCATCGGCCAGCACTGGATGTACCAGGGCAAGCACGTCCTGATCATCTTCGACGACCTGACCAAGCAGGCGGAGGCGTACCGCGCCATCTCGCTGCTGCTGCGCCGCCCGCCGGGCCGCGAGGCGTACCCGGGCGACGTCTTCTACTTGCACTCGCGCCTGCTGGAGCGCTGCGCGAAGCTGTCCGACGACATGGGCGGCGGCTCGATGACCGGTCTGCCGATCATCGAGACCAAGGCCAACGACGTGTCGGCGTACATCCCGACCAACGTCATCTCGATCACCGACGGCCAGTGCTTCCTGGAGTCGGACCTGTTCAACGCCGGTGTGCGCCCGGCCGTCAACGTGGGCATCTCGGTGTCCCGCGTGGGTGGCGCCGCGCAGATCAAGGCGATGAAGACGGTCTCCGGCTCGCTGCGCCTCGACCTGTCGCAGTTCCGCGAGCTGGAGGCGTTCTCCGCCTTCGCGTCCGACCTGGACGCCGCCTCGCGCGCCCAGCTGGACCGCGGCGCCCGCCTGGTCGAGCTGCTCAAGCAGGGCCAGTACGCGCCGGTCCCGGTCGAGGAGCAGGTCGTCTCGATCTACCTCGGCACCAAGGGCCACCTCGACTCGGTCCCGGTCGGCGACATCCGCCGGTTCGAGGCGGAGTTCCTGGAGCACGTGCGCCGCAACCACGAGGCCATCCTCTCCGGCATCCGCGAGTCCAAGGTGCTCTCGGACGACGCCGAGAAGGGCATCGTCAACGCGGTCGAGTCGTTCAAGCAGCAGTTCACCCCGTCCGGCGGCACCCCGGCGGTCAACGACGCGCCGGCCACCGCCATGGACGCCGACAAGGTCGGGCAGGAGTCGGTGAAGGTCAACCGACCGGCTCCGACCGAGAAGTGACGTAGGCATGGCGGCACAGATCCGAGAGCTGCGCCAGCGGATCCGAACGGTCAACTCGACCAAGAAGATCACCAAGGCGTACGAGCTCATCGCCACGTCGCGGTTGGCCAAGGCCCAGGGACGGGTCGAGGCGTCGCGGCCCTACGCGCAGGAGATCACGGGTGTGCTCTCCTCCCTGGCCACGGCGTCGTCGAACCTCGACCACCCGCTGCTGACCGAGCGCAAGAACCCCAAGCGGGCCGGCGTGCTGGTCATCACCAGCGACAAGGGCATGTGCGGCGGCTACAACGCCAACGTGCTCAAGGCGGCCGAGGAGCTGTTCTCGCTGCTGCGGTCCGAGGGCAAGGAGCCCGTGCTCTACGTCGTCGGCCGCAAGGGCGTGGGCTACTACCGGTTCCGCCGGCGGGAGATCGCGGGCGACTGGACCGGGTTCTCCCAGCTCCCGCAGTACGTCAACGCCTCCGAGGCCGGTGACGCGCTGGTCGAGGCGTTCGTCGCGGGCAGCGACGACGAGGGCGGCGACCCGGGGCCCGACGGCGTCCTGGGCGTGGACGAGCTGCACGTGGTCTACACCGAGTTCAAGTCCATGCTGAGCCAGCAGCCGGTGGCCAAGCGCATCGCGCCGATGGTCGTCGACTACGACCCGGAGCCGCAGAAGCTCCAGTCGGTGTACTCGTTCGAGCCGAGTGCCGAGACGTTGCTGGGCGCGATGCTGCCGAAGTACGTCAAGACCCGGCTCTTCTCGGCGCTGCTGGACGCGGCGGCCTCGGAGTCGGCGGCGCGGCGGACCGCGATGAAGGCGGCGACGGACAACGCCACCGAGCTGGTCCGCACGCTCAGCCGCCAGGCGAACGCGGCCCGTCAGGCCCAGATCACCCAGGAGATCAGCGAGATCGTCGGTGGCGCCTCCGCGCTTACCGGTGGCGCAGGAAGTGACGAGTGACATGACCGCAATTGCTACTCCCACCACCACCCGCACCGGCCGTGTGGTCCGGGTCATCGGTGCCGTCGTCGACGTGGAGTTCCCGCGCGGCGCGGTGCCGGAGCTGTTCAACGCCCTGCACTCCGAGATCACCTACGAAGCGGTGGCCAAGACGCTGACCCTGGAGGTCGCCCAGCACCTGGGTGACAACCTGGTCCGCTGCATCTCCATGCAGCCCACCGACGGCCTGGTGCGCGGCGCGGCCGTGAGCGACACCGGCGCCGCGATCAGCGTGCCGGTCGGCGACGTCGTCAAGGGGCACGTGTTCAACGCCCTGGGCGACTGCCTCGACCAGCCGGGCCTGGGCCGCGACGGCGAGCAGTGGGGCATCCACCGCAAGGCGCCGGCCTTCGACCAGCTTGAGGGCAAGACCGAGATCCTGGAAACGGGCATCAAGGTCATCGACCTGCTGACCCCGTACGTCAAGGGCGGCAAGATCGGCCTGTTCGGCGGCGCGGGCGTGGGCAAGACGGTGCTCATCCAGGAGATGATCACCCGTATCGCCCGCGAGTTCTCCGGCACGTCGGTGTTCGCCGGCGTCGGCGAGCGCACCCGTGAGGGCACGGACCTCCTCCTGGAGATGGAGGAGATGGGCGTGCTCGGCGACACCGCCCTGGTGTTCGGTCAGATGGACGAGCCGCCCGGCACGCGCATGCGCGTCGCGCTCTCGGCGCTGACCATGGCCGAGTACTTCCGCGACGTCCAGAACCAGGACGTGCTGCTGTTCATCGACAACATCTTCCGCTTCACCCAGGCGGGCTCCGAGGTGTCGACCCTGCTGGGCCGGATGCCGTCCGCCGTGGGCTACCAGCCGACGCTGGCGGACGAGATGGGCGAGCTCCAGGAGCGGATCACCTCGACCCGGGGCAAGTCGATCACCTCGCTCCAGGCGATCTACGTGCCCGCGGACGACTACACCGACCCGGCGCCCGCCACCACCTTCGCCCACCTGGACGCGACGACGGAGCTCTCCCGTCCGATCTCCCAGAAGGGCATCTACCCGGCGGTGGACCCGCTGTCCTCGTCCTCCCGGATCCTGGAGCCGACCATCGTCGGCGAGGAGCACTACCGGGTGGCGCAGGAGGTCAAGCGCATCCTCCAGAAGTACAAGGAGCTCCAGGACATCATCGCGATCCTGGGCATGGACGAGCTCTCCGAGGAGGACAAGGTCCTCGTCGGTCGGGCCCGTCGCCTGGAGCGCTTCCTGGGCCAGAACTTCATCGTGGCCGAGAAGTTCACCGGCCAGCCGGGCTCGTTCGTGCCGATCAAGGACACGATCGAGGCGTTCGACCGCGTCTGCAAGGGCGAGTTCGACCACTACCCGGAGCAGGCGTTCTTCTCCTGCGGCGGGCTCGACGACGTCGAGGCCAACGCGAAGAAGCTCGCCGGCAAGTGAGCCGTGCCCCGGGAGGGCCGTTCCCCGCTGGGGAGCGGCCCTCCCGGGCTTTTCGGGGTTGACGCGTTGCGGGGCTCGACGGGTGCGGGGGCGGACGGGTGCCGGCCCGGCGTCTCAGGGCTCCGCGCGTGCCGGGCTCCACGCGTGCCAGGGCCGACCCGTGCCGGGGCCGACGTGTGCCGGGCCCTGGGCGTCAGGGCTCCACGCCCCACCCCAGCACGCGCGAGATCGTCAGCCCGCACGCCCGCACCGCCGGCACCACGGTGTCCCGGCTCGTGCTCGCTGGCACCACGACGGACACCGCCGCCACCACCTCCCCGCTCGCGTCGCGCACCGGCGCGGCCACCGAGCAGGTGATCATCTCGATCTGCCGGTCGCTGATCGCGTAACCGTCGCGGCGCACCCGCGCCAGCGCCGCCCGCAGGTCCCGCGGCCGCACCACCGTCCTGGGCGTGAACCGCCGCAGCGGCCCCGCCAGCACCTCCTCCTGCACCCGCGCGGGCGCGGCGGCCAGCAGCACCAGCCCGACGCCCGTGCAGTGCAGCGGCATCCGGCTGCCCACCCGCGTCACCACGTTCACCGCGTCCCGCGCCGAGATCCGCTCGACGTAGACCACGTCCAGCCCGTCCCGCACGGCCAGCTGCACGTTGTGCCGCGTCACCTCGTACAGGTCCTCCAGGAACGGCAGCGCCCGGTCGCGCAGGTCCAGGCTGCTCGGCGACAGCGCGCCCAGCTCCAGCAGCCGCAGGCCGACCGAGTAGCGGCCCCTCGCGTCGCGGGTCAGGGCGCGCAGCTCCACCAGCGCGGCCACCAGCCGGTGGGTGGTGCTCAGGGGCAGCCCGGAGCGGCGGCTGAGCTCCGACAGCGTCATCGCCGACCGGTCCGCGGTGAACACCGCCAGCAGCGCGAACGCCCGCTCCAGCACGGACTTCGGCGTCGTCACCCGGTGCAGTGTCCCACCGGCGGGGGAGGGCCTCACCGGGTGCCCGTGACCTGTCTCACCTCCCGCCCGCCGCTCGGGCAACCCGCCGGGCCGGTGGGGCACCAGGTCCGCAGGTCGCGGTCGGGATCACCGCTGTTGGAGCGACCACCGGGAGGGTGGTACCTCACGTAGAGCGCGCGTGGTGCGGCCTGGTGCGGCACTGCCCGGTGGCCACCGTTTAGACTGCTCCTCGACTCCAGTCGACGAGGGAGATGCGCGTGGCCGAGATGACCGTCCAGTTGGTCGCCGTGGAACGCCGCCTGTGGACGGGCACGGCCACGTCCGTGGTCGCCCAGACGCTCGAGGGCGAGATCGGCATCCTGCCGGGCCACGAGCCCGTGCTGGGCCAGCTCGTCGAGGGCGGCGTGGTCCGCGTCCGCACCACCGACGGCGAGGTCGTCACGGCCGCCGTCCACGGTGGCTTCCTCTCGGTGACCGGCGAGGGCGTGAGCATCCTCGCCGAGACCGCCGAGCTGTCCGGCGAGATCGACGTCGAGCGGGCCCGGGCGAACGTCTCCAGCGGCGATGACGCGGAGAAGGCCAGGGCGAACGCGCGGCTCCGCGCCGCGGGGCACACGGCCTGACGCGGACGAGCGGACGAACGCCGTGGGGATCGCCGAAGTCGTCGGGGTGGTCCTGTTCGCCGCGGTGGTGGTGCTCGCGTACGTCGTGTGGCGCCGCGTCCGCGTTCTGCGCGCCGGTGGCGTGCACGTGGCGCTCAGGTCCCGGCTGGAGTCCTCCGGCCGGGGTTGGCACCTGGGTGTCGGCCACTACCGGGGTGACGAGTTCACCTGGTTCCGCGCGCTGAGCCTGCGCTCCGGCCCGGACGTGCTGATCTCGCGCGAGGGCTTCGAGATCGACGACCGGCGCGAGCCCACGCCCGCCGAGGCGTACGCCATGCCGGCGGGCGCGGTGGTGCTGCGGTGCAGCGGCTCCCGGGGCGAGGTCGAGATCGCGATGGGCCCGGACGCGCTGACCGGGTTCCTGTCCTGGCTGGAGTCCGCGCCCCCGGGCCGCTCGATCCCCTGGGCCTCCTGACCCCTCCCGGGGCCGGGCGCCGCGGCCCGACCACCGGGTGCCCCGCGTGGGGTCAGGCGCCGCCGCCCGGCCGCCAGAGCACGTCGCCGTCCGGGTTCGCCACCCGCGCCAGGATGAACAGCAGGTCCGACAGCCGGTTCAGGTACTTGGCCGTGAGCGGGCTCGTGGTCTCCGGCTCGGCCTCCAGCAGCGTCCACGTGGCGCGCTCGGCGCGCCGGGACACGGTGCGGGCCTGGTGCAGCAGGGCGGCGCCGGGCGTGCCGCCGGAGAGGATGAACGAGTCCAGCTTGCCCAGCCGGGCGTTGAACTCGTCGCACCAGGACTCCAGCCGGTCCACGTAGCCCTGGGTGACCCGCAGGGGCGGGTGCTCCGGGTCGGGCGTGATCGGCGTGGACAGGTCCGCGCCCACGTCGAACAGGTCGTTCTGCACCCGCCGCACCACCTCGGTGACGTCGGGGGCGAGGTTCCCCAGGGCCAGCGCGACGCCCAGGACGGCCCCGGTCTCGTCGACGTCCGCGTAGGCGGCGATGCGCGGCGAGGTCTTGGGCACCCGGGAGAAGTCGCCCAGCCCGGTGGTCCCGTCGTCGCCGACGCGGGTGTAGATCTTCGTCAGGTGCACGGCCATGGTTGCACTCTAGACACGTGCGCGAGCCCGAACCCGCCACCGCGAACGGGCTCGATCAAGTACCTCCGTAGGATTGCGGCACGACGAGCGAGGAGTTCCTTACGTGAGCGAGCACTTCCGGGTCCAGGGCGGTGCGCGCCTGGTCGGCGAGGTCGACGTCGTGGGCGCCAAGAACAGCGTGCTGAAGCTGATGGCGGCGGCGCTGCTGGCGGAGGGCACCACCACGATCACCAACTGCCCGGAGATCCTGGACGTCCCGCTGATGGCGGACGTCCTGCGCAGCCTGGGCTGCGAGGTCGTCCTGTCCGGCGACGTCGCCACCATCACGACGCCGGCGGAGCTCAACCACCGGGCCGACTCCGAGGCGATGGGCAAGCTGCGCGCGTCGGTCTGCGTGCTGGGCCCGCTGGTGGGCCGCTGCCGGCGGGCCGTGGTGGCGCTGCCGGGCGGCGACGCGATCGGCTCGCGCCCGCTGGACATGCACCAGAACGGCCTGCGCAAGCTCGGCGCGCACAGCGAGATCGAGCACGGCTGCGTGGTGGCCGAGGCGGAGAACCTGCACGGCGCGCAGATCTGGCTCGACTTCCCCAGCGTCGGCGCCACCGAGAACATCCTGATGGCGGCGGTGCTGGCCAACGGCACCACGGTCATCGACAACGCCGCCCGCGAGCCGGAGATCGTGGACATCTGCGTGATGCTCCAGCAGATGGGCGCCAGGATCGAGGGCGCGGGCACGTCCACGCTGACCGTGCACGGGGTGGAGTCGCTGCGGCCGACCGAGCACCGGGTGATCGGTGACCGCATCGTCGGCGCGACCTGGGCGTTCGCCGCCGTCATGACCCGCGGCGACATCACCGTGCGCGGCGTGGACCCGCACCACCTCGACCTGGTGCTGGAGAAGCTGCGCACGGCGGGCGCCGAGGTGACCCTGGACGGCGACCGCGCGTTCCGCGTGGTGCAGCACGACCGGCCCCGGTCGGTGGACTTCGTGACGCTGCCCTACCCGGGGTTCGCCACCGACCTCCAGCCGTTCGCGATCGCGCTGTCCACCGTGTCCGAGGGCACGTCGATGATCACCGAGAACCTGTTCGAGGCGCGGTTCCGGTTCATCGAGGAGATGGTGCGGCTGGGCGCGGACGCGCGCACCGACGGCCACCACGCGGTGGTGCGGGGCGTGGAGCGGCTGTCCAGCGCGCCCGTGTGGGCCTCGGACATCCGCGCGGGCGCGGGGCTGGTGCTCGCGGGGCTGTGCGCGGACGGCGGGACCGAGGTGTACGAGATCTTCCACATCGAGCGCGGCTACCCGGGCTTCGTGGAGAACCTGCGCAAGCTCGGCGCGACGGTGGAGCGGGTCGGCGCCTGAACGGCCCGGCCGGCCCGGCGGCCGCGTCAGGTCGTCAGGTCGTCAGCAGGAGTTTGGCGTCCGGCGCGTCGGCGGGGAACACCAGCAGCAGGTGGACCCCGCCGCGCCGGACCGCGGTCACCTTGATCCCGGCCCGGCGCAGCCGCGCGGTCAGCACGTCCGCCGCCTCCGCCGTGGGCGCCGCGGCCACCTCGACCAGCAGCCCGAAGTCGCTCCCGGTGTGGTCGGGCACCCCGCGGCGGTCGTTGCCGAACGCCCAGTAGAGCACCAGGGCGAGCACGGCCAGCACGAACAGCGGCAGCAGGGTCAGCGTGAGCGCGGTCACGTCCGCCATGGTCCTCCGACTTCGATTCAGTGAGCAACGGCACGCCGTGCGTGAGTTACCCGTCAGTACGCTACGGGCAACGACGACGCAGGAGGTGGCTGGTGCCGTACCCGGCAGACCGCGAACGCGACCGCCCCTGGGTGATGCGGACCTACGCGGGCCACTCCAGCGCCGCCGCCTCCAACGCGCTGTACCGCCGCAACCTGGACAAGGGGCAGACCGGCCTGTCGGTGGCCTTCGACCTGCCCACCCAGACCGGCTACGACCCCGACGACGAGTTGGCGCGCGGCGAGGTCGGCAAGGTCGGCGTGCCGATCAGCCACGTCGGCGACATGCGGCAGCTGTTCGACCGGATCCCGCTGGCCGGGGCCAACACCTCCATGACCATCAACGCGACCGCCATGTGGCTGCTCGCGCTGTACACCGTCGTGGCCGAGGAGCAGGGCGCGGACCGAGCGGCCCTCGCCGGCACCACGCAGAACGACATCATCAAGGAGTACCTGTCCCGGGGCACGTACGTGTTCCCGCCGGGGCCGAGCCTGCGCCTGATCACCGACGTGGTCGCGTGGACCGTGGCGAACGTGCCGAGGTGGAACCCGATCAACATCTGCTCCTACCACCTCCAGGAGGCGGGCGCGACGCCCGTGCAGGAGATCGCCTACTCCCTGTCCACCGCGATCTCGGTGCTGGACTCGGTGTTCGACTCCGGGCAGGTGCCCGAGGAGCGGCGCGGCGAGGTGGTCGCGCGCATGTCGTTCTTCGTCAACGCCGGCGTGCGGTTCGTCGAGGAGATGTGCAAGATGCGGGCGTTCGTCCGGCTCTGGGACGAGATCACCCGCGACCGGTACGGCATCACCGACCCCAGGCACCGCCGCTTCCGCTACGGCGTGCAGGTCAACTCGCTGGGCCTGACCGAGGCGCAGCCGGAGAACAACGTGCAGCGGATCGTGCTGGAGACGCTGGCCGTGACGCTGTCGCGCGACGCCCGCGCCCGCGCCATCCAGCTGCCCGCGTGGAACGAGGCCCTGGGCCTGCCCCGGCCGTGGGACCAGCAGTGGGCGCTGCGGATGCAGCAGGTGCTGGCCTACGAGACGGACCTGCTGGAGTACGGGGACCTGTTCGCGGGCTCGCACGTGGTGGAGGCGAAGGTCGACGAGCTGGTCTCGGGCGCGCGGGCCGAGATCGACCGGGTGCGGGCGATGGGCGGCGCGGTCGCGGCGGTCGAGTCCGGGTACATGAAGTCCGCGCTGGTGTCCTCGCTGGCCGAGCGGCGCCGCCGGGTCGAGTCCGGTGAGGACGTCGTGGTGGGCGTGAACAGGTTCGCCACCACCGAGCCGTCGCCGTTGCAGGCCGAGGGCGCGAACGCGATCGAGCAGATCGACCCGGCCGTGGAGGCGCGGGCGGTCGAGGCGGTGCGCGCGTGGCGCGCCGGGCGGGACGACGAGCTGGTCCGGTCCACGCTCGACGAGCTGCGGGCGGCGGCCAAGACGGACCGGAACCTCGTGGAGCCCACGCTGGCGTGCGCGCGGGCCGGCGTCACCACCGGCGAGTGGGCGTCCGCGCTGCGCGAGGTGTTCGGCGAGTACCGGGCGCCCACGGGCGTGTCCGCCGCCTCGGCCCCCGGTGAGGCGGGGGACGGGATCGGGCGGGTCCGCGAGCGGGTCCGGGCCACCGGCGAGGAGCTGGGCGAGCGCCTGCGCATCCTCGTCGGCAAGCCCGGCCTGGACGGTCACTCCAACGGCGCCGAGCAGGTCGCCGTGCGGGCGCGCGACGTCGGCTTCGAGGTGGTCTACCAGGGCATCCGGCTGACCCCGGCCCAGATCGTGGCGGCCGCGGTGCAGGAGGACGTGCACGTGGTGGGCCTGTCCGTCCTGTCCGGCTCGCACCTGGAGGTCGTGCCCGCCGTGGTCGACGGCCTGCGCGAGGCGGGCGCGGGCGACGTGCCGGTGGTGGTCGGCGGGATCGTGCCGCCCGACGACGCGGAGGAGCTGCGCGAGCGCGGGGTGGCGCGGGTGTTCACGCCCAAGGACTACGAGCTGACGCAGATCATGGACGAGATCGTGTCGGTGGTGCGCGGGGCGCGGGGCCTGTAGGACCGGCGTCGCCGGTGTTGCCCCGCCGGATACGGTCCACCCATGGCCGAGCACCAGCACCTCCGCGTCGAGCGCACCGACGACGTCGTGCGCATCACCATGGACCGCGCCGAGCGGCGCAACTCGCTGTCCGGCGAGCACCTGGCCGAGCTGCTGACCGCGTTCCGCGAGATCGCCGCCTCGGACGCGGTGGGTGTCGTGCTCGCGGGCGAGGGGCCGGTGTTCTGCGCCGGGCACGACTTCGCCGACGTGGCGGCGCGCGACCTGGAGGGCGTGCGCGAGCTGCTGACCCTCTGCACGGACCTGATGCGCGCCATCGAGTCCGTGCCGCAGGTGGTGATCGCCCGCGTGCACGGCCTGGCCACCGCGGCGGGCTGCCAGCTGGTCGCCTCGTGCGACCTGGCGGTCGCGGCGGAGGAGGCGGCGTTCGCGCTGCCCGGCGGCAAGGGCGGCTGGTTCTGCCACACGCCGGCCGTGCCGGTGGCGCGGTCGATCGGCCGCAAGCGGCTGATGGAGCTGGCGCTGACCGGTGACGCGGTGGACGCGCGGACCGCCGAGCGGTGGGGCCTGGTGAACCGCGTGGTGCCGGCGGCCGAGCTGGACGAGGCGGTGGCCGACCTGCTGGGCCGGGCCACGCGCGGCAGCCGGGCGGGCAAGGCGCTGGGCAAGCAGACCATCTACGCCCAGCTCGACCGGCCCGAAGCCGACGCTTACGCGATCGCGCTGGAGGTGATGGCGGCGGCGTCGCAGACCGACGCGGCCAGGGAGGGCATGGCCGCGTTCCTGGAGAAGCGCCCGGCGGTGTGGACGGACTGACCGCGGGCCCCGGGCACGGCGGGCGGTCCCGGGCCGCCCGCCGCACACGGTTGCGTCAGGCGTGGACCCGCCGGTGGAACGGTGTCGCCGGCCCCTCGCCCCCCGCCCTCACGGCTGCGCGTGCTCGTGCAGCAGGAGCAGGGTGTAGGCGGCGATCGACTGGGCGTCGGTGATCTCGCCGCGGGTGATCATCGCCTCGAACTCCGCGCGCGGGAACCACGCCGAGCGCATGTCCTGCTCCTCGTGCTCCCGCTCGTGGAAGCCCTCGACCAGCTCGGTGGCCAGGAACACCCGCCCGCGCTGGCTCGACAGGCCCGGCGCGACGTCCAGCAGGCCCAGCTCGACCATCCGTCCGGCGCGCAGCCCGGTCTCCTCGCGCAGCTCGCGCTCGGCCAGCGCCGCCGGGTCCGCGTCGGCCAGTTCCGGCGCGGTGCCCTGCGGGAACTCCCACCGCCTCATGCCCAGCGGGTAGCGGTACTGCTCGACCAGGCGCAGCCGCTCGCCGTCCATGGGTATCACCAGCGCGTAGTGCGGCTTGTCCACCACGCCGTAGATGCCGGTGGTCCCGTCCGCCCGCTCGACGGCGTCCTCCCGGACCACCATCCACGGGTTCGCGTACACCTCGCGGGTGCCGAGGGTCTCCACGATCACTCTCCCTGTGCCAACTTCGACCGGTGCCGACCGTAGGCGAAGTACACCACCAGGCCCACCGCCGACCACACGCCGAAGGCCAACCAGGTGGCCGACGACAGACCCGTCACCAGCAGCGCGCACATGCCCAGCCCCAGCAGCGGCACCACCGGCACCCACGGGACGCGGAAGGAGCGCGGCAGGTCCGGCCGGGTGCGCCGCAGCACCACCACCCCGATGTTGACCAGGCCGAACGCCACCAGCGTGCCGATGCTCGTGGCCTCCGCCAGCTGCCCCAGCGGCACCAGCGCGGCCAGCACCGCCACCACCGAGCCGACCACCAGCGTGTTGGCCGTCGGCACGCGCCGCGCGCCCACCCGGGCGAACAGCGGCGGCACCAACCCGTCGCGGGACATGGCGACCAGCACCCGCGTCTGTCCGTAGAGGACGGTCAGCACCACCGAGGCGATCGCCACCACCGCGCCCGCCGCCAGCACGGTCGCGGGCCAGCCCGAACCGGTGACCTGCTGGAGCACCACGGCCAGCGAGGCGTCCGAGCCGGCCAGCACGTCCACCCCGACCGCGCCCACGGCGGTCAGCGCCACCAGCACGTAGACCACGGTGACCAGGGCCAGCGAGACGACGATGGCGCGCGGCAGGTCCCGCTGCGGGTTCCGCGCCTCCTCGCCGGCCGTGGAGGCGGCGTCGAAGCCGATGAAGGAGAAGAACACCAGCGACGCGGCGCCCGTGATGCCCGCGACCCCGGCCGGCGCGAACGGCGCCAGGTTCTCGGCCCGGAACCCGAACACCGCGACCACCACGAAGAACACCAGCACCGCCACCTTGAGCGCGGTGGTGACGGTGGTGACCGCGCCGCTCTGCCGCACCCCGCCCAGCAGCACGACCGTGGCCAGCAGCACCACCACCGCCGCGGGCAGGTCCACCACGCCGCCGGTCAGCGCGTCCGGCAGCCGCACGCCGAGCGTGGCGTCCAGGAACGCGTCGAGGTACCCGCTCCACCCCACCGCGACCGCGGCCACCGACACGCCGTACTCCAGCAGCAGGCACCAGCCGCAGACCCACGCGACCAGCTCGCCCAGCGTGGCGTAGGTGTAGGAGTAGGCGGACCCGGACACCGGCACCGCGCCCGCCAGCTCGGAGTAGGACAGCGCGGAGAACAGCGCGGCCAGCGCCGCCACGGCGAACGACACCGCGACCGCGGGACCGGCCTCCGGCGCGGCCTGGCCGAGCACGACGAAGATGCCGGTGCCCAGCGTGGCGCCGACGCTCAGCGAGATCAGCGGCACCAGCCCGAGGCCGCGGCTCAGCGGGGTGCCCGCGCCCTCCTCGGTCATCCGGTCGACGGGCTTGGTGCGCAGGAGCCGGTGCGGTGGGGACACGTCGGCCGACGGTACCTGCCGGTGGTCCGGCGCTCGCACCCCGTAGCCTGTCGGCCGTGCGCCTCGTCATCGCTCGCTGCCAGGTCGACTACGTCGGACGCCTCACCGCCCACCTGCCCGTGGCGCAGAGGCTGCTGCTGATCAAGGCGGACGGCTCGGTGTCGATCCACTCCGACGACCGGGCGTACAAGCCGCTGAACTGGATGAGCCCGCCGTGCTGGCTCATCGAGGAACCGGACCTGTGGGTGGTGCAGAACAAGGCGGGGGAGAAGCTGGTCATCACCCTGGCCGAGGTGCTGCACGACTCCAAGCACGAGCTGGGCCCCGAGCCGGGCCTGGTCAAGGACGGCGTCGAGGCCGACCTCCAGAAGCTGCTCGCGGAGCACGTGACGACCCTCGGCGAGGGCTGGACCCTGGTCCGCCGCGAGTTCCCGACCCCGATCGGCCCGGTCGACCTGATGTGCCGCGACGCGTCCGGCGGGTCGGTGGCGGTGGAGATCAAGCGGCGCGGCGAGATCGACGGGGTGGAGCAGCTGACCAGGTACCTGGAGCTGCTCAACCGCGACCCGCTGCTGGCGCCGGTGCGGGGGGTGTTCGCGGCGCAGCAGATCAAGCCGCAGGCGCGCACGCTGGCGGAGGACCGGGGAATCCGGTGCCTGGTGCTGGACTACGACGCGCTGCGCGGCATCGAGCCCGACGAGTTCCGGCTGTTCTGAGCCGGTCGCGAGTCGGTGGTGGTGTTCGGGCGAGCCTTGCGGAAGTGGTTCACGCCGCCAGGTGCTGTGCTTTGATCCCCGGACCGGGGCTGTGCGGCCGCTTGGCGAGTGCGAGGTCCACGTCGGCGAGGTCCTTGGGCCGTCGCAGTTGGCGTTTCCACGTGAGTGTCTCCGCGACGGTCATGAAGTTGAAGCCGTCGATGTTCTCCGCACGCGCGAAGACCTCGTCCAGCGAGTACTGCTCGGGAAACCAACGATCCAGGACCTCCACCGCGCCGTCGAAGAGCTTGACGGACCGGCATCCCTGGTAGGGGGCCGGTTGCGCGTCGCCCAACCCCTGGGCGGTCACCCACGCCGATCCGCGTGCCACGACGTCCAGGTCCGCGATGCTCTCCCTGAACCCGTGGACCATCAGCGGAGCACTACCCGCCACGAGGAACTCCCGTGGCGGGAACTGCAACGCGCGTAGGTACGCGAACAGGGGATTGAGCGTCAGCTTCCCGAACGACGGACCCGCGGACCGGCGTTCTCTCATCGGGGTGTCATCGCCCGAAGGCGTTGATCATGGCCGCGATCGCGGTGACGAACGTCGCCAGAGAAGCGATCACGACGGCAACCTTGCTGGGCGCCGTCTTGGCCATCCTGGCAATCGCGAACCAGGCCAGGCCGGCCAACACCAGCACGATGACTACACCGGCCAAGATGCCGGCCAGTTGATGATCCATAGGCTCCCGCCTCGACTCTTACCGGGCTGTCCCGATCGGGTATCCAGGCCGTCGATGCCTTGGTAAGGGGCCGGCTCGGGATGATCGGGTGTTCGAAGCGTAGCCGTTAGAGAGCTGTGCGCCTAGGTGTTGCCGAAAAGATCTTGCCGAAGGAGTAATTCTACAAGGTCTTACTCGATGGCAAGTGTTATGAGGGGATGTTGTACTGGTACAACATCACCGTTGGAGAGGTGGGTTAACCTCTCGGCGTACCGACCTCGACTCTTACCGGGCCTGGTCGTTCTCCGGTTGACCCGCGGAGTTGGTAGCCCGCGGGTTGATCGGGTCGTCGCTCCCTTCCGGTCACGCCGTCTCCGAATCGGCCACTTCGTCAAGCGCGCTCTCGCTGGCGATGGAGATGCTGCGGTACCCGGTCCGGATCGCGCCCTGGTCGCGCAGGGTGCGGAGCGCTTTGTGGACGGCGGGTTGGGAGGCGCCGACCAGGGCTGCCAGGTCGGCCTGCGTCAGCGGCGCGTGGATCTCCAGCCCCTGGTCGCCCGGTTTGCCGTATGCGTGGCCGAGGTCCCGCAACACCTGCGCCAGCCTGGCGGTGACCGGGTAACCGCCTGTGATCGACCGGGCCGCGGTTGCGGACCGCAGCTTGTAGGAGATGGTGCGCAGCATCTCCAGGCTCGCCTTCGGGTGTTTTCCCAGGAACTTCAGGAAGGCGTCCCCGGTGAGCGCCGCTGCCCTGGTGGGAAGGGCCGCCGCCACGCTCGCGCTCCTGGGTGCCTCGTCGATGGGGGCCATCTCGCCGATGATGTCGCCGGCGACCCGGATGGCGAGCAGGGTCGTGTGCCCGCTCGACGCGTTCACGGTGACCTTGGCCATGCCGGTCAGCAGCACGTACACGGAAGTCGTCATGTCACCCTCGCGGACCAGGAATTCTCCCGGTCGGAAGTTGACCAGTCGGCCGGCGCTGAGCAGTTCGTGCCGCTCCGGGGCGGGCAGCCTGCCGAGGAAGCTGCCGCGCAGCCAAGGACTGCCCTCCACCTCGAGGGCCGTGTGCCCTGCATCGGGGCCGTCTTCACGCTCGGGCGTGCGGTACGTGCTCAAGGTGGCCTTCCGCGGGTCTCGGGCCGTCTTGTCCGGACCGCATGAAGACTAACCCCGGATGGCGAGGCGGTCTGTCGCGGTTTCGGGGGTAGACGGATCGGAAGGGGCGGTCCGGTGGTTGACGGGCGAGGGCTCGGGCGAATCGCGACACTGCAGAAATGCGGTCTCCCGGCGGCGTTTTCGCCTAGCGCGGCCCAGTCGTCATGCCCCCGTTCGGGCGCGTGGCAACGGCCGCACGGCGATATACGCTGTCCTCCCCTTTCACCAGGTAGGGAGGCGTCGTGCGCAGACGAAGACCCCGTTCGGCCGCCCCGCTGTCGGCCGTCCTGCTGGCCGCCCTCACCCTCGCGGCCTGCGCAGACGGGCCCAGGGTCCCCCCGATGCCCACCCCCACCGGCCTGCCCGTCCCCACCGCCGTACCCCTCCCGGCCGGCATCAGCTCCACCGCCGTCGCCCCGCCCGCCGCCCACCTGGCGGCCCAGCCCCTCGCCGGCCCGGCGGGCGGCGAGGTCCGGCTCAGCGGCGAGGGCTACCCCGCCCACGGGCGCGTGGTCTTCACCTTCCACGGCGAACGGGTCGGCGACACCACGGCCGACGCCGTCGGGCGGTTCGCCGGGGTGCCGGTCCGGGTGCCCGACGCGTTCCGCGACGCGGAGCCCGGCGCCCAGGTCACGGTCGGTGCCACCTCCGGCCCGTTCTACGCCGAAGTCCGGTTCGTCCTCACCCGGTAGTGGACATCTCCCGCACCTCTCCCACCTCAGGTTTAGTCCGGGGTAGTTCAAACCGGCGAAGCACGCCGAAGTGCACTACCGTCACCTTGATCGGTGTGGAGTAGTGTTCGCTGGTGTTTGAGGGTGTTGGATCGGGGAGGTGGGCGAGGGTGCCCGTACTGGCTCAGGCGGACCTTCGGCTGGACGCCGGACCACTGGACTACGCCCTGTTGGCGATCTACTTCGTGTTCGTGCTCGGCATCGGCTTCCTGGCCCGCCGCTCGGTGTCGTCGAGCCTGGACTTCCTGCTGTCCGGTCGATCGCTGCCCGCGTGGGTGACCGGCCTGGCGTTCATCTCCGCCAACCTCGGCGCGATCGAGCTGCTGGGCATGGCCGCGAACGGCGCCCAGTACGGCATGGCGACCATGCACTACTACTGGATCGGCGCGATCCCGGCCATGGTCTTCCTCGGCCTGGTGATGATGCCGTTCTACTACGGCTCGAAGGTCCGCAGCGTCCCCGAGTTCCTGCGCCGCCGCTTCGGCAAGGGCGCCCACCTGGTCAACGCGATCAGCTTCGCCGCGGCCCAGGTGCTGATCGCGGGCGTCAACCTGTACGCGCTGGCGTTCCTGCTGAACCTGCTGCTCGGCTGGCCGATCCCGTTCTCGGTGGTCGCCGCCGCGCTGATCGTGCTGGCCTACACCACCCTCGGCGGCCTGTCCGCGGCCATCTACAACGAGGTGCTCCAGTTCTTCGTCATCGTGGCCGCGCTGCTGCCGCTGACCATCGTCGCCCTGCACAAGGTCGGCGGCTGGAACGGCCTGGTCGACCGCGTCACCGCCGGGCCCGGTGGTGAGGAGCAGCTGTCGTCGTGGCCCGCGACCGAGCTGACCGGCATCGAGAACCCGGTGCTCAGCGTCATCGGCATCGTCTTCGGCCTCGGCTTCGTGCTCTCCTTCGGCTACTGGACGACGAACTTCGCCGAGGTGCAGCGCGGCCTGTCGGCCAAGAGCATGTCGGCCGCCCGCCGCACGCCCATCATCGGCGCGTACCCCAAGGCCCTGATCCCGTTCGTGATCATCATCCCCGGCATCATCGCGGCCCTGGTCGTGCCCGAGATGCAGGCGCTGAAGGCCGGCGACGACAGCAGCGGCGTGGTCTACAACAACGCGCTGCCCGCGCTGATCGGCGAACTGCTGCCCAACGGGATGCTCGGCATCGCGATCACGGGTCTGCTGGCGTCGTTCATGGCCGGTGTCGCGGCGAACGTGTCGAGCTTCAACACCGTCTTCACCTACGACCTGTGGCAGCAGTACGTCAAGAAGGACCGCCCGGACGAGTACTACCTGCGCATCGGCCGCCTGGCCACGATGGGCGGCACGGTGGTCGCCATCGGCACGGCGTTCATCGCCGCCGGCTACGGCAACATCATGGACTACATCCAGGCGCTGTTCTCGTTCTTCAACGCGCCGCTGTTCGCCACCTTCATCCTGGCCATGTTCTGGAAGCGGATGTCGGCGGCGGCGGGCTGGATCGGCCTGGTCGCGGGCACGCTCGCGGCGGTGCTGGTGTTCGTCCTCGCCGAGACCGGCGTGCTGGACCTGCCGGGCCAGGGCGCGAGCTTCATCGGCGCGGGCGCGGCGTTCGTGGTGGACATCGTGGTCAGCGTCGCGGTCACCCTGGTGACCAAGCCGGTGCCCGAGGAGCGGTTGCGCGGGCTGGTCTACAGCCTGACTCCCAAGGAGGACCGCAAGCACTCCACCACCGGCGACGACGCCGGGTGGTACCGCTCGCCGGCGCTGCTGGGCGCGGGCGTGCTGGTCCTGACCGTCGTGCTCAACATCGTCTTCGCCTGAACACGGGCTTGAGGGAGGAGGTCGCCGTGGCGCACAAGGCCGGGCTGTTCGACCTGCGGCTGGTGATCGCGATTCTCTTCGCGATCTACGGAGCGGTGGTGCTGGTGGTCGGACTCGGCTTCACCGACGAGTCCGACCTCGCGAAGGCGGACGGGCTCAACATCAACCTGTGGTCGGGTGTCGGGATGCTCGCCCTCGCCGCGCTGTTCGCGGCGTGGGCCCTGCTCAGGCCCGTCGTGGTGCCGGACGGGACGCCGGCGGAGGAGGGTCAGCGCCGGGGGTAGACCGGGTTGAACGCCTCCACCGTCCAGGCGTCGAACCGGCGGATGGCGCGTCGGATGCGGTTGCGCACTCGGTGAATCCTTTCGTCGGGTTCCACGGGGTACAGCGCGTCGATCTTCTGAATCGTTCCCGAAGGTCGCCGTGAGGACCGCCACAGGGTTACCGCCACGCTGGTCGGACGCGGGAGCTACCGTGCACGTCGTGACCCGTCTGGTGGCCGTCCTGAGCGCGTTCCTCCTGCTGACCGGCTGTGCCGGGCCGGACCTGGCGAAGCGGAACTTCCCGCGCGGCACCATCCCCGCCGAGGCCGGGAACACCACCGCGACCACCGGCGCGTCGGCCACCGCCCAGGCGCCCGTCGGCCAACCGGTCGACCCGGCGTTCGCGACCGACCGGCTGCGGCTGGTCGACCCGTGCGCGCTGCTCACCCGGGACCTGCTCAAGCAGCTCGGCCGGCCGGGCACGGAGTCCCGCAGCGGGTTCAGCCGGTGCTCGAACTTCATGAAGGACGGCTCCGGCAAGGACCTCGGGGTCACCGTGGAGCTGGGCCAGACCATGACCGTCGAGCTGAAGGACGCGGACAAGCGGCTGGCCGGGCTGCGCAGCCACGAGCAGGTCCTGGAGAACAGCGCCTGCTTCGTCTCGGTGATCACCCAGGACGAGCCGGGGCTGGGCATCACCGTCCAGATCGGCTACGAGGACGGCGACGCCTGCGGGTTCGGGCGCAAGGTCATGGAATCGGTGGTCGAGCAGGTCAAGGCGCGCAAGGGCGCGATCACGCCGCCCAAGGGCTCGCTGATCGCGCTCGACCCGTGCGCGCTGCCCGACGAGGGTGCGGTCCAGGCGGCGGTCGGCCGCGGCGGTCACCGGGTGTTCCCGTACGGGCTGCACAACTGCTCGTGGACCGCCCCGGACCGGGAGGTCACGCTGGACCTGCGCCGCACGTTCCTGCCGACCGACCGGAAGTTCGACGACGCCCAGACCGAGGTGGACCTCGGTGACGGGGTCCGGGGCTACCAGGTGGCGGCCACCACGGCGTTCCCCTCGTGCGAGGTCCTGTGGGTGCAGCGGCCCGCGGAGGACCGCGAGGGCGAGGTGGTCAAGGTGAAGGCTGCCGGGCCGGAGGAGTCCGAGTTCGACCGGTGCGCCGCCGCGGTCGCCTTCGCCAAGGCGCTGCTGGGCAAGATCCCCAAGCCCTGACCGGGGCCGGCGGGGCGGAGGGGCCCGACGGGGGCTGACACCGCGAGCGGCCACCCGTTACTGTTCGGTAACACGTAGGTCGTCGCCCTGGAGGTCCCGATGACGCAGACCGCTTCCACCACGTCCGCGCGGGCCGACGACGGGCGCAAGCGGTTCGCCTCGGTCGACCCCCGCACCGGCGAGGTCGTCGCCCACCACCCGATCGCCGGCGAGGACGAGGTGCGCGAGGCGGTGCGGCTGGCCCGCGGCGCGGCCGCGTTCTGGGCCGACCTGGGCTTCGACGGGCGGCGCGCGCGGCTCGACGCGTGGCGGAAGCTGCTGGTCAGGCGGCTGGAGGACGCCCAGCAGCTGATCAGCGCGGAGACCGGCAAGTCCGCCGACGACGCGCGCACCGAGCTGGCCCTGGTCATCGACCACCTGCACTGGGCCGCCAGGCGCGCGGCCAAGGTGCTGGGCCGGCGCAAGGTCTCGCCGGGGATGCTCATGTACAACCACGTGGCGACCCTGGAGTACCGGCCGCTCGGCGTGGTCGGCGTGATCGGGCCGTGGAACTACCCGGCGTTCACCCCCATGGGCTCCATCGCCTACGCGCTGGCCGCGGGCAACGCCGTGGTGTTCAAACCCTCCGAGCTCACCCCCGGCGTGGGGGTGTTCCTGGCCTCGACGTTCGCCGAGGTGGTACCCGAGCACCCGGTGTTCCAGGTGGTCACCGGGTTCGGGGAGACCGGCGCGGCGCTGTGCCGGTCCGGTGTGGACAAGATCGCGTTCACCGGCTCCACGCCCACCGGTCGGAAGGTCATGGCCGAGTGCGCCGCGACGCTGACGCCGGTGCTGGTGGAGTGCGGCGGCAAGGACCCGCTGATCGTGGCCGAGGACGCCGACGTGCGGGCCGCCGCCGAGGGCGCGGTGTGGGGCGGCATCTTCAACTCCGGGCAGACCTGCGCGGGCGTGGAGCGGGTCTACGTCGCGGACGCCGTCTACGACGAGTTCCTGGCGCTGGTGACCGAGAAGGCCGGGAAGCTGCGGCCCGGCGGCGAGCCCGGCGCGGACTTCGGGCCGATCACCATGCCCCGGCAGGTCGAGGTCATCCAGGCGCACGTGGCGGACGCGCTGGAGCGCGGCGGTCGGGCGGTCGTGGGCGGCCTGGAGTCGATCCGCCCCCCGTACGTGGAGCCCGTGGTGCTGGTCGACGTGCCGGAGGACTCGACGGCCGTCACCGAGGAGACGTTCGGGCCGACCCTGGTGGTCAACCGGGTCGCGGACGCCGACGAGGGCGTGCGGCGCGCCAACGCCCTGCGCTACGGGCTGGGCGCCACGGTGTTCTCCCGCAACCGGGGCGAGGAGCTGGCGGCCCGGCTGCGCTGCGGCATGGTGTCGATCAACTCGGTGCTGGCCTACGCGTCCGTGCCCGGCCTGCCGTTCGGCGGGGTCGGCGACTCCGGGTTCGGCCGCATCCACGGCGAGGACGGCCTGCGCGAGTTCACCTACGCCCACTCCGCGGCCCGCAAGCGGTTCGGCGCCCTGCTCAACCCGATGACCTACGACCGGGGCTCGCGGACGATCCGGCACGTGCTCCGCCTGGTGCGCCTGCTCCACGGCCGCTGATCCGGGTTCCTGCGGTCAGTCGGGTGGAGTAGGAATGGGTGACCGACCACGAGGAGGTCACCCCGTGAAGAAGATCATCAACGATCCGTCGACCGTGGTGGAGGACGCGCTGCGCGGCATGGCGCTGGCGCACGCCGACCTGCTGGACGTCCACCACGACCCGACCGTGGTGGTGCGCGCGGACGCCCCGGTGCCGCGCAAGGTGGCGGTGATCTCGGGCGGCGGGTCGGGGCACGAGCCGCTGCACGCCGGGTTCGTCGGGCGCGGGATGCTCGACGCGGCGTGCCCCGGCGCGGTGTTCACCTCGCCGACGCCCGACCAGGTCGCCGCGGCCGTGTCCCGGACCGACGGCGGCGCGGGGGCGCTGCTGATCGTGAAGAACTACACCGGCGACGTGCTGAACTTCGAGACCGCCGCCGAGCTGGCCGCCGCCGACGGGGTGGACGTGCGCACGGTCGTGATCGACGACGACGTGGCGGTGCGGGACTCGACCTACACGGCCGGCAGGCGCGGCGTGGGCGGGACCGTGCTGCTGGAGAAGGTCGTCGGCGCGGCCGCCGAGCGCGGCGTCGACCTCGACGGGTGCGAGGCGCTGGCGCGGCGGGTGGTCGGGCAGGTGCGGTCGATGGGGCTGGCGCTGGCCGCGTGCACCGTGCCGCACGCGGGCGAGCCGTCGTTCACGCTGGGGAACGACGAGATGGAGCTGGGCATCGGCATCCACGGCGAGCCCGGCCGGCGGCGGGTGCCCGTGGGTCCGGCGGACGAGCTGGTGCCGGCGCTGCTGGAGCCGGTCCTGGCCGACCTGCCGTTCTCGGCGGGCGACCGGGTGCTGCTGTTCACCAACTCGATGGGCGGCACGCCGCTGGTCGAGCTGTACCTGGCGCACGGCATCGCCGAGCGGCTGCTGGCCGAGCGGGGCATCGTGGTGGAGCGGCGGCTCGTCGGGCCCTACGTCACCAGCCTGGAGATGCAGGGCATGTCGTTGACGCTGCTCAAGGTCGACGACGAGCTGCTGGAGCTGTGGGACGCGCCCGTCCGCACGGCTGCCCTGAGGTGGGGGATCTGAGGTGGGGGATCTGATGGTGTGCACGGCGGAGTCGGTGGCGGCGGCGCTGCGGTCGGTGGCGGCGGTGGTGGCCGCGCACCGCGACGAACTGGTGCGGCTGGACCGCGAGATCGGCGACGGCGACCACGGCGAGAACCTCAGGCGCGGGTTCGACGCGCTGGTGTCCAGGTTGGACGACGGGGCGCTGCCCGCGTCGCCGAGCGCGGTGCTGCGGCTGGCCGCGACGACTCTGATCTCCACGGTCGGCGGCACGGCGGGGCCGCTGTACGGGACGGCGTTGCTGCGGGCGTCGACGGCGGTCGGGGACGTGGCGGTGCTGGGGGCGGCGGAGGTGGCGGCCGCGCTCGGGTCGGCGCTGGAGGGCGTGGTGGCGCGGGGGAAGGCCGAGGTGGGGGACAAGACGATGGTGGACGCACTCACGCCCGCCGTGGCCGCGGCCTCGTCGGTGGCGGCGACCGGTGGCGGGGTGGCCGAGGTGCTGGAGGCGGCGGCGGGTGCGGCCGACCAGGGCGCGGGGTCGACGGTGCCGCTGGTGGCGCGCAAGGGGCGGGCCTCGTACCTGGGGGAGCGCAGCGCGGGGCACGTGGACCCCGGCGCGCGGTCCACGGCGCTGATCCTGCGGGCGTTGGCCGAGGCCGCCCGGTGATCGGACTGGTGGTCGTGTCGCACAGCGCGTCGTTGGCGGCGGGGGTGGCGGAGCTGGCGGGGCAGATGGCGCCGTCGGTGGCGATCGTGGCCTGTGGCGGCGACGGGGCCGGTGGGCTGGGCACGGACTACGCGGCGGTGGTCGACGCGCTGGTGGCGGCCGACTCCGGTGACGGGGTGGTGGTGCTGTTCGACCTGGGCAGTGCGCGGATGGTCGCGGAGATGGCGGCGGAGTCGGTGGCGGGGTCGGCGGGGGTGGCGGCTGCGGGGGCGGCCGGGGTGGTGCTGGTGGTGGACGCGCCGCTGGTGGAGGGAGCGGTGGCGGCGGCGGTGCGCGCGCAGGGCGGTGCTCCGTTGGCGGAGGTGGCGAAGGCGGCCGAGGCGGCTTTCGGTCCCGGGGCCGCCTCGGTCCCGGCTTCGCCCGGGGACCTTCCCGCCGCGGCTTCCGCGGCCCCGGAGGGCGCGCCGGTCGTGCCCGGTGGCGCCTCGCCCGAGGACACCGTCCGGGCCGAGGTCCGCCTCCTCAACGAGGTCGGCCTGCACGCGCGGCCCGCCGCCCTGGTGGTGCGCGCCCTGGACCCGTTGGACGCCTCCGTCGTGGTGCGGTTCGGGTCGGCGGAAGCGGACGCCAAGAGCGTGCTGGCCCTGATGGGACTGGGTGCGCCCGGCGGTGCGGCGGTCGAGGTCGTCGCCCGCGGCGCGGACGCGGCGGAAGCCGTGCGACGGGTGCTGGAGCTGGCCGAACGGCGGTTCGACGAGTGACTTTCCCCCGCCTCCGCTGGACCGGTCACTTGCTCGATACCGATGGTGAAGCTCACGCGGACGACGCGTGAGCACCATGGGATAGTCGCGACAAGTTACCGTCTGGTAGCCACTCCGGTGAGTGGGAGGTAAACAGTGACGCGGCAGTTCAGCACGGTGGGAGTCGTCGGCCTCGGCACGATGGGCGCCGGTATCGCCGAGGTGCTTGCCCGGACCGGTGTCACTGTCGTGGCGGTCGACGTGGACGACGCCGGCCTGGCCCGCGGACGGGACCACCTGGAGCACTCGACCGATCGCGCGGTCGCCCGCGGCAAGCTCACCGCCGCCGAGCGCGACGACCTGCTGTCCCGCATCTCCTACGACACCTCGCTGACCGCCCTCGCGGGCGCCGACCTCGTCGTCGAGGCCGTGCCGGAGCGGATGGGGCTGAAGGCGGCGGTGTTCACCGAGCTGGACCGGATCTGCCGCCCCGACGCGGTGTTCGCGTCCAACACCTCCTCGCTGTCGATCACCGAGATCGGTGTCCACACCGGACGTCCCGGCAAGGTCGTCGGCCTGCACTTCTTCAACCCCGCGCCGGTGCTGAGGCTCGTCGAGGTGGTGCGCACGGTCGTCACCGAGCCGGACGTGGTGGCCGACGTCGTCGCGTTCGTCGAGGGGCTGGGCAAGGCGCCGGTCGTGATCGGGGACCGGGCCGGGTTCATCGCCAACGCGCTGCTGTTCGGCTACCTCAACCACGCCGTGCGCATGTACGAGTCGCGCTACGCCACGCGGGAGGACCTCGACGCGGCCATGCGCCACGGCTGCGGCTACCCGATGGGCCCGCTCGCGCTGCTGGACCTGATCGGGCTCGACACCGCCTACGAGATCCTCGACACGATGTACCACCAGTCGCGCAACCGGCTGCACGCCCCGGCGCCGCTGCTCAAGCAGATGATCACGGCGGGGCTGCTGGGCCGCAAGAGCGGGCGCGGCTTCTACACCTACGACGGCACGGACTCCCCGGTCGTGGTGCCGGACGCGCTCACCCCCGCGGCGACGTCCGACACCGCCGCCGCGCGGGAGGTGCGGCGGGTCGGCGTCATCGGCACCGGCACCATGGCCACCGGCATCGTCGAGGTGTTCGCCAAGCGCGGGTACGACGTGGTGCTGCGGGCGCGGTCGGCGGACAAGGCGTCGGCGGCGGTGGAGAAGGTGCGCCGGTCGCTGGAGAAGGCGGTGTCGCGGGGCAGGCTGGCGGAGGCCGACCGCGACGCGGCGCTGGCCCGCGTCACGCCCGTGGTGGAGTTCTCGGACCTGGCCGACTGCGACCTGGTGGTCGAGGCCGTCGCCGAGGAGCTGTCGGTCAAGAAGGACGTGTTCCGCGAGCTGGACGAGGTCTGCAAGCCGGGCGCGGTGCTCGCGACCACCACGTCCTCGCTGCCGGTGATCGAGTGCGCGGCGGCCACCGGGCGCCCCGGCGACGTCGTCGGCCTGCACTTCTTCAACCCGGCGCAGGTGATGAAGCTGGTGGAGGTCGTGGAGACCATCTCGACCGCCGCGGACGTCGTCGCCACCGCCCGGCGGGTGTGCCTGGACCTGGGCAAGGTGCCGGTGCACTGCGGCGACCGGGCCGGGTTCATCGTCAACGCGCTGCTGTTCCCGTACCTCAACGACGCGGTGAAGATGCTGGAGGCGCACTACGCCGCGGCGGACGACATCGACGAGGCCATGAAGGTCGGCTGCTCGCTGCCGATGGGGCCGTTCGAGCTGCTGGACGTGGTGGGGCTGGACGTGTCGCTGGCCATCGAGCGGACGCTGTACCTGGAGTTCCGCGAGGCCGGCTTCTCCCCCGCGCCGCTGCTGGAGCACCTGGTGAAAGCGGGCAGGTTGGGGCGGAAGACGGGCAAGGGTTTTCGCGATTACGCGGCCTGAGTGGCTGGCCCCGTCCGGCGTTTGACATCGTGGGCACCATGCGGCGTGTGGTGATCTCGCTCCTGGTGGCGGCGCTCGGTGTGACGAGCGCCTGTGCGTACACGGTGAACGGCACCGCGGTGTCGGAGCAGGTGCTCGACATCGATCCGCCGTTCACCTCGGAACAGCAGGTGCCGTCCACCGAGCCGTCCGAGCCGGAGGACGAACCCGGGACGGGGACGGTCGGCGACATCTGCGCGCTGGTCGGGTGGGGGGACCTGCCCTACGAGGTGCCGGACAAGCAGGCGGAGCCGACCGAGACCGGCTACGACACCACGTTCGACCAGTCCTGCAAGTGGCAGACCTCGGTCGGTGACCTGGACGTGGGTGTCACGCTGCGCTTCCGCGAGGGGCGGGCGATCACCCTGGAGCAGAGCAACGGGGAGTTCGAGGTCGAGGGTCGCGCGGTGACCTACTTCGACCGGACCACGGACACGTCGGTGCAGCCCTCGTGCGTGCTGGTGATGGACTACGCCGGGGGCGGTATCGGGATCATCGTGATCGACGGGTCGGCGCGGTTCGGCGCCATCTGCGACCAGGGGAAGAAGGTGGCCGAGGTGCTGCTGGCCAACGAGCCGACCGGCTGACCGATTGGCCTGCCGGCTGGCTGACCGATTGGCCGGCTGGCCGCTGTCCTGCCTGCCTGCTGCCTGCTGTCCTGCCTGCTTCCTGATCGACCTGCCGGCCGCTGGTTGCCGCCTGATCATCCTGCTGCCCGGTCGGCCTGCCGGCCGCCGGTTGCAGGCTGGACCGGCTTCTGGCCGGGCCGCCAGTCCGCCAGGCTTGCTCGGCCCGCCAGGCTGACCGGCCGACCAAGCCCGCCGGACTGGGCGAGACCTGCTTCAGCCGGCCTCGCCCAGTCCGCCCGTCCGGTCCCCGCTCAGCCGCAGCAGCCCCCGCCGCAACAACCACCGCCGCCGCCGCCACCACCGGCGGGCGTGTCGGCCTTGCCGCCGAGACCCGCCATGGTCAGCAGCTTCACGGTGTCCTCGTGGCCGTTCGGGCACGGTGCGGGCGCGGAAGCCTGGTCCATCGACCGCTTGACGTCGAAGGTCGACCCGCACGCCTTGCAACGGAACTCGTAGGTAGGCACGGGCTCATTGTTGCTGCCGCCAGGGCGCCAGCGCCACCAAGGGCACCGCCACGGCTGACACGGTGGCGAGCAGCGTCAGCAGCGGCAGGCTGTGCACCCAGCCCAACCCCGCGGCGGCGGCGTGCGTGCCCGCGAACATCACCAACCACGTCCGGGCCCGAGGCCGCGACCACACCGAAGCCAGCGCCGACATGGCCATGACCAGCATCAACGCCGTCGTGGCCAGCAACACGCCCTGCCGGAGCCCCGGCGGTTGGCCGATCGGCACATCGGGTTCCCGAAGCACGACCTCGGCCCGCTGAGCGGCTAAGACGTCCCCCGAGGGCCCTTCGAACAGCAACCCGCGCACCACGGGCAGCAGAGTGATCAGCGCCTCCACCACCAGCAATACGGTCAATATGCTCCGTTGCCACCTGCTCATCCAGTGGACCGTAGGGGATCCCCGAACGGACAGCCGGATACCGTGGTCACTCATGCCCCGCCGCAACCGCCCGGACCGCCGCGACGAACCGCGACCCGTCGGCGGCCACGGCTGGGCCCACGCCGAGAACGCCCCGGACGGCAACTGGCTGGTCCGTTCGGTCTCCGGCGCCGCCACCACCAAGACCTACCGCTGCCCCGGTTGCGACCACGAGATCCGCCCCGGCACACCGCACGTCGTCGCCTGGCCCGCCGCCGACTACGGCTCGGTGGAGGACCGCCGCCACTGGCACCAGCACTGCTGGGCCTCACGAGGCCGCAGAGGCCCCACCTCCCGCCGCTGGTGAGCAGCGCTCGGTAAAGCCCGCGCCCGAGCCCCGCACCCGCACCCGCACCCGCACCCGCACCCGCACCCGGAGCGTTGCGCCCCGAGCCCGGCACCCGCGCTCCGAGTGCCCGCGCTCCGAGTGCCCGCGCTCCGAGTGCCCCGAGCCCGAGCGCCCCGAGCAACCGGCGAGTCTTGCCCCGGCCTTGCGACCGGTGGCCAGGCCCGGGTGACCGGACCCTGAGGCCATCGGGCGCGTGCCGTGACCTGGCTCGCTGTCCGCGTGCCCGACCGGGTGGCAGGATCGGTGGCGTGGGCGAAGCGGTTCCGATCAAGGCCAACACCGTGCTCCCGGCGCGCCGGGAGGCGGTGACCCTGCGGACCGACGACGGCCTCGCGTTGGTCGGCGAGCTGTCGTTGCCGCCGGACCGTGAGCCGCGCGCTACCGTGGTGCTCCTGCACCCGCTCCCCACCCACGGCGGCATGATGGACTCCCACCTCTACCGCAAAGCGGCGTGGCGGTTGCCCGCGCTGGCCGACCTCGCGGTGCTGCGGTTCAACACCCGCGGGACCGCCAGTGAGGCCGGGCGGAGCGAGGGTGCGTTCGACCACGCGGTCGGGGAGCGGTTCGACGTGGCCGCCGCCCTGGCGTTCGCGGTCGAGCGCGGGTTGCCCTCGGTGTGGCTCGTCGGCTGGTCGTTCGGCACCGACCTCGCGCTGATGCACGGGTGCGACCCGCGTGTCCGCGGTGCCGTCCTGATCTCACCTCCCTTGCGTTGGAGCACGGGTGACCACCTGCGTGCGTGGGCACGTTCGGGCCGGCCGGTGGTGTGCCTGGTGCCGGAGTTCGACACCTACCTGCCACCGACCGAGGCCAGGCGGCGGTTCGGCGCGGACATCCCGACCGCGGACGTGATCGACTTCCCCGGGGCCAAGCACCTCATGGTCGGGCAGTCCGAAGAGGTGCTCAATGCGATCGTGTCCGCGGTCGTGCCCGAGGTGTCCACGCCGTTGCCGCGCACCTGGTCCGGCCCGCACGAGCAGCGTCAGGTGAGCATCGGGACCTCCTGACTCCGCCAGACCAGCACCGGACCCTCGGCCGTCGTGCTTTCGCCCGCGTGCGCGAAGCCCAGCTTCTCCGCGACGCGCTGGGAGGGCTTGTTGTCGAGGTCGGTGATGATCACCACTGGACGGCCCGGCCGGGAGCGGCTCGCCCAGTCGACGGCCGCGCGTGCCATCTCCGGTGCGTAGCCGCGACCCCAGTGCCGGGGGCGGAACCGGTAGAACAGGTTGAACGTCGGTTCCCCGTCCAGGTCGTGGTGGCGCAGGCCGCCGAAGCCGATGACCTCCCCGGTCTCCGGCAGCTCCACCGCCCAGTACCCGATGCCGTCCCGTGCCCAGTGGGCCTGCCACTCCACCAGCATCTCGGCCGCTTGCTCCGCGGACGGCGGACCGGCCGGGTTGAAGCGGTTCGTCCCCGGATCGGACAGCACGGCGATCGCGGAGCGCACGTCACCCGGGCCGACGCGCCTCAGCAGGAGGCGGTCGGTGTGGATCTGGTCCGGGTTGGAGGTCATGGTCGCGACGGTAGCGACGGGGGCCGACAATCCAGGGGTGAATTCCTCGCCTTTGGTGCTGCTGCACGCTTTTCCGTTCGACGCGCGGATGTGGGATGACGCCCGTGACCTGCTGAAACCGGTCACGTTCAACCAGTGCGGCGGTGATCGTTCACCCGATCTGGTGGTAATCGCGGACGACGTGGTCGCGCTGCTGGACGAGCGCGGGATCGAGCGGGCGGTGCTCGGCGGCTGCTCGATGGGCGGCTACGTGGCGATGGCCGTGCTGCGCCGCCACCCGGACCGGGTGGCGGGCCTGGTGCTGGCCGACACGCGCGCCGGGGCCGACACCGAGGAGGCGCGCGCGAACCGCCTGGCGATGGCCGCGCGGGTCGAGGCGGAGGGGGTCGGGTGGGTGCCGGACGCCGTGCTGGCCGGGTTGCTCGGGCCCTCGCCGGACGCGGCGGTCGTCGAGCGGGCGCGGGAGCTGGTCCTGGCGCAGGACCCGGCCGAGGTGGCGTGGGCGCAACGGGCGATGGCGGCCCGGCCGGATTCGACGGACGTGCTCGCGGCGGCCGACGTCCCGGCGCTGGTGCTGGTGGGCGAGCACGACGCCCTTGCACCGCCGGCGTTGGCGCGGGAGCTGGCCGGGGTGTTGCGGCGGGGCGAGTACGTCGAGCTGGCCGGGGTCGGGCACCTCACGCCGCTGGAGGCGCCGGACGCGTTCGCCTCGGCCGTGCTGGAGTGGCGGCGCCGGGCCGGGGTGTGACCGCTCGGCTCATGACACCCGAGTGGGGGACGGGGCCGCGTCCTGAACGTAGAACTCGGGGGTCCTGAACGTTCGACACGATGCGCCTGAGCGTTCGACTCGCGCGGTCTGAACGTGTAGTTCGGGCGGTCTGAACGTGTAACTCGGGGGGTCTGGGCGTACGACTCGCGAGGTCTGGAGGTACGACTCGCGCTAGGTCAGTGCTTGGCTGCTCGGGGTTTGGGGGTGGGGCGGGCGATCTTCTGGGTGGGGTGGCGCGGCG
>NZ_JBHSQO010000042.1:0-71760 GCF_042658445.1 Saccharothrix lopnurensis
CGCGCGGGCGGGGGGGGCCGGCACCCACCGGCCCCGCCACCCAGCCGGCCCGGCGGCCAGACAGCTCGGCGGCCCAGCAACCCGGCGGCCCAGCAGCCCAGCGGGCTGAAAGGCCGCGCCCCGGCCAGGTCCCGACCCCGCCGGGCCGGCGGCCGCGGGCCCACCGGCTCGCCACCCACCGCACCCCCACACGCCGAGCCGCACCGACCCCCGGACCCGTGTCCGGAGCTCGGTGCGGCTCGGTGTGGTGCGGAACCGGTCAGCGCCGGACGCCTCCCCCCGAGGGGGAACGGGCGCCCTGGCGCGGGTCCCGCGCCGTGCGCTGCGCCGGCGTGTGCCCCGAGGCGTGCCCGGCCGGGTGCCCCGGTGCCGCCTGCGGCCCCGTGACCGACGGCGCCTCCGCCGCCCACATGTCCAGCGCCCCCATCGGCAGCCCGGTCGGCAGGTCCGTGCGCCGCCGCACCTTCAGCTTCCGGTAGACCCTGGTCAGGTGCTGCTCCACCGTGCTCACCGTGATGTAGAGCTTGCGGCTGATCTCCCGGTTCGTGTGCCCCAGCGCGGCCAGCGCCGCCACCCGCCGCTCGGCGGTGCTCAACGTGGCCAGGTCGTCGGGCTCGTGCGCGGTGCCCCCGCTCTCGACCTCGGCCCCCGCCTCCTCCTCGCCGTCGGCCTCGTCCAGGACCAGGCCGCGCGGCAGGAACTGGCGGCACAGCGCCTCGGCCTGGCACCCCTCGGCCATCCGCAGCGCCCGCTTGGCCACCACCTTGGCCGCGCCGAACTCGCCCAGCGCGTGGTGGGTGCTGCTGAGCAGGGCCAGCGCGACGGACAGCTCCACCTGGTCGCCGCAACCCTGGAACAGCGCCGCCGCCTCGCGCAGCATCGGCAGCCGCTGCTTGAGCTCGATGGACGAGGACAGCACCCGCAGCGACACGCCGCGCACCCTCGGGACGTCCGCCGTCGGCCGCTCCAGCTGCGCCAGCACCAGCTCGCCGGCGCGGTCGATCCGGTTCAGCCGCAGGTACGCCTGCGCCAGGTCCGAGCGCCACGGCAGCAGCGCGGGCAGGTCGAGGTCCCAGTGCACGGCCACCTCGCCGCACGCCTCGAAGTCCGCCAGCGCGGCGTGCGGCCGGCCGGCGGCCAGGTGCGCCTGACCGCGAGCCCGCAGGTACACGGCCCAGTGCCAGGTGTTCTGCGCGGCCACCGGGATGCTGCGCTTGAGCTGCGCCTCGGCCTCGTCGTGCTTGCCCGCCGCCGAGGTGGCCAGCACCAGCGCCGCGAGCGGCGAGGCGATGGCCGGGCCCCAGTTGTGCGAGGACAGCGCGGTGAGCGCGAGGCGGGCCTGGCGCTCGGCGGTGACCAGGTCTCCCTCCAGCAGCGCGAGGTGCGCCCGCACGTCGGCCAGCACCGCCTTCCACGTGGCGGCCCCGGTGCCGACGTCCGCGCGCAGCGTGTCGCACCAGTGCTTGGCACGGCCCACCTCGCCGCAGACCGCCAGCGTGAACAGCGCGTACGCGGCGGCCTCGGGGGCGCTGTCGGGCGCCCAGCAGTTGCGCAGCAGGCGTTCCGCCGCGGCGACCAGGTCCTCCTGGTGGTCGCGGGCGAGCGCCGGTCGCCGGTCGCCGGTGCCGCTGGGCACGGCGGCGGCCACGGCCGGGTGCAGCCAGCGCACCCAGTCCCGCAGCGCCCGGTGCTCGGTGGCGGTCGGCGAGTGGGGGCTCTCCGCGGCGGCCTCCTCCAGCCGCCGCAGGGTGTCCCTGGCCTCGGTGGTCCGGCCGAACCACAGCTGGTAGCGCAGCAGGGCCCTGGTCTCGCGCACGCCGAGCAGCCCGCGCTCGGAGGCGTCCCGCAGCTCCGGCAGGTGCCGGGAGACCACCGACGGGGTGGTCCGCCACTGCACGGTGGCCAGCGCGGCGGCGAGCGCGGCGCGGCCGGTCGCGTCGTCCTCGGCGCAGGTGGCGCGGGCCAGCTTGAGGAACTCCACCGCCCGCTCCGGCCGGTGCTCGGCCAGCGCGGTGTCGGCCGCGTCGCGCAGCACGCCCACCGCCCACGGCGCGGTCGCCGCGCCCGCGGCGGCCAGGTGCGCGGCGATGTCCGCGCTGGGCAGGCCCTCGGCGTAGAGCAGGCTCGCCGCGCGCTGGTGCGAGGCCGCGAGGCCGTCGGCACCCACGTCGCCGAGCACCGCCGCCCGCACGGCCGGGTGGCGGAACCGGCCGTCGTCGAGCAGTCCGGTGTGGTTGAGCGCGGTCAGGACCTCGACCACCGAGGTGGTCTTGCGGCCCAGCAGGCGGCCGAGCAGCTCGGGCGTGGCGTTCTCGCCCAGCACGGCCACCGCGCGGACCACGTCGAGCATCCCGGGCTCCCAGCGGTGCAGGCAGGCCAGCACGGCCTGGCCGAACGCCTCGCCGGTGGTGACCCCGTCCGGGTGGTCCTCCTCGGTGAGGACGGCCGTGCGGTGGTCCTGCACCAGGGCCTTGACGAGCAGCGGGTTGCCGCCGGTCATGGCGTGGTAGGCGGGCGCCAGCGCGGTGGCGGTGCGCTGGTCCAGCTCCTCCGCGAGGATTCGCGCCACGCCCCGCGGCGACAGCGGCGCCACGCGCACCGGGGTGAACCACGGCACCCGGGTCAGCTCCGCCCGGAACAGGGCGTTGACGTGCCGGGAGTGGTCGGACTCGGTGAGCACGAGCATGATCCGCGTGCCGCTGAGCCGGCGCTGGAGGTAGAGCAGGGCTTGCAGCGTGCAGGCGTCGGCGTACTCGACGTCGTCCGCCACGAGCACCACGGGCCGCGTCCTGGCCACGTCGAACAGCACCTCGCACGCCTCTCGGATGGCGTGCGGCTGCCGCCGCGCGGTCTGGACCTGGGCCCCCTGGCCGTAGGTGGCCTGCCCCGGGGCCACCTGGTCCGACGCGGTCCGGCCCAGCACGTCCTGGCCCGCCTGGTGCTCCGGGCCGCAGCCCAGGCGCTCGGCGTCGAGCAGCCGCCCCAGCAGCTCGGTGGTCTCCGCGGGCAGGCCCGCGGCGAACTGCGCCAGCACGCCGCCGCTGACCCCGCGCTCCGCCCGCGAGCAGGTCGCCGTCAGCAGGAGCGCCCCGCCGCCCGAGACGCGCTCCCCGAAGGCGCGCACGAGCGCCGTCTTCCCGCTCGCGCCGGGTCCGCCCACGTGCACCACGTGGCCGTTGCCCTCCGCGCCGGCGGTGAATATTGCGTCTAATTGATCGAGCAGGTGCTCGCGTTCGACGAGACTCAAAGTTGACTCCCCCAGTTCAGCTGTTGCGCGTCCCTACTGACACAACGCTGTGCAGTCAAATGGTGACTGGATGGGACCCTAACCCCAGGTATACAAACGTACAAGACGAATGTGTACCACAAATAGGCGCAAAAAATGAAAGTTCATCACGTTTGCCCGAGCGGGCATTTAACCGGCCAGTAGATACTGGGCCGTGCGGACGGACCGGGCGCTTTTTGGCCCGATACGTTCCCTTCCTGACACTTCCTGGCAACAAGAGCGCCACGGAGGGGCGGGGATACCCCGGGACGACGACGCCGCCCCGGTCAACCGTCAACTTCGGTTTTCCGGGGCGGCGCGGGTTTCGGGCGGAACTCGGTCAGTCCGAGGACTCCAACTCCTCGTCGAGCAGGTCGAACAGCTCGTCAGCGGTCACGGAGTCCAACCCGGCGGCCGGCTCGGACGCCTCGGACCCGGGCTCGGCGGAGCCCGACCAGCGGGCCAGCAGGGCGCGGAGCCTCGACTCGACCCGGGCGCGCTCCTCCTCGTCGGGCGACGCGGATTCCACCAGCGATTCAAGCCTGGCCAGTTCCGCTTCTACGGAGGGTGAGCTTTCTTCCTCCCCGATCAACTCCGAGTAAAGGAGATCGGCGACCGCCGCGGGGGTCGGGTGGTCGTAAACCAGCGTCGCCGACAACCGCACCCCGGTGGATTCACCGACCCGGTTGCGCAGCTCGACCGCCGCGAGCGAGTCGAAGCCCAGCTCCAGGAAACCCCGGTCCGGGTCCACCGCGTGCGGCCCGTCGTGGCCGAGCACCTGGGCGACCAGCCCGCGCACCACGTCGAGCAGGTGCCTGCGCCGTTCGGCCGACGGCAGCGCCGCCAGCCGGTCGGCCAGCGACGTGGTCGACTGCGCCACGCCCACCTGGGCGGCCCGCCGGGTGGCGCCCCGCACCAGGGCGCGGAACACCGGCGGCACGACCTCGCCCGACGACCGCACCGCGGTCAGGTCCAGCCGCGCGGGCACGAGGTCCGCCCGGTCCGCCACCACGGCCGCGTCGAACAGCGCCAGCCCGTCCGCCGGGCTCAGCGCCACCACCCCGGAGTCGGCCATGCGCCTGAGGTCGCGCTCGTCCAGGGTGCCGGTCATCGCGCTGTCCACGCCGGTCCACAGGCCCCAGGCCAGCGCGGTGCCCGGCAGCCCGAGCGACCGGCGGTGCCGGGCCAGGGCGTCGAGGAAGCCGTTGGCCGCGGCGTAGGCCGCCTGCCCCGCGCCCCCGGTGACCGAGGCCAGCGAGGAGAACAGCACGAACGCGGTCAGGTCGGCGTCGCGGGTCAGCTCGTGCAGGTGCCACGCCGCGGCCGCCTTGGGCCGCCACGCCGTGTCCACCTGCTCGCGGGTCAGGTTGACCAGCAGCGCGTCGTCGACCGCGCCCGCCGCGTGCACCACGGCGGACAGCTCGACCCCGTCGAGCAGCCGCGCCAGCGCCTCCCGGTCGGCCACGTCGCACGCGGCCACGTCCACCCGCGCGCCGTGCCCGGTCAGCTCGGCCACCAGCTCCGGCACGCCCGGCGCCGCCGGGCCGCGCCTGCTGGTCAGCAGCAGCCGCCGCACGCCGTGGCCGGTCACCAGGTGCCGGGCCACCGCCGCGCCCACGCCGCTCGTGCCGCCGGTCACCAGGACGGTGCCCCGGTCGGTGAACGCGGCCCCGCCCGCGGTCGCGGAGGCCCGGACCAGCCTGGGCACGAACGCGCGGCCCCGGCGCACCGCCAGCTGCGGTTCACCCGCGGTCAGCGCGGCGGCCAGCGCCAGGTCGGAGGCCGGCGCGCCGTCGACGTCCACGATCGTCACCAGGCCCGGGTGCTCCACCTGCGCGGAGCGCAGCAGGCCCCACAGCGGCGAGTGCGCCAGCCCCGACAGGGTGTCGTCGTCGTCCACCGCGACCGCGCCGGTCGTGACGACCACCAGCCGGGTCCGGCTCAACCGCTCGTCGAGCGCCCAGTGGCGCACCGCCGACAGCACCCGGTCGAGCACCTCGCGCCCCGCGTCCACCGGGTCGCCGGCCGGCGACCCGACGGGCAGCAGCACCGCGTCGGGCCCCTGCGGGCCGAGCGCGGCCGACAGCGCGGCCAGGTCCGGGTAGGCGGCCTCGGCGGCGAAGCGGGTCGCGGAGCCGATCACCGCCAGGCGCGCCGGGGTGTCCGCCGCGCCGAGCACCGGGGTCCAGTCGAGCTGGAACAGCGCGTCGTGCCGCACGGCCGCGGCGGAGCGCCCGGCCGGCAGCGGCCGCACGGTCAGCGAGCCGACCGCGGCGACCGGGCTGCCGACCGCGTCGGCCAGCGCGAACGCGTAGTCGTCGGGACCGCTGCGGGTCAGCCGCACCCGCAGCACGGACGCGCCGGACGCGTGCAGCGCCACGTCCCGCCACGCGAACGGCACGCTCACGCCGCCCGCGTCCTCGTCCACCAGGACCGCGGTGTGCAGGGCCGCGTCGAGCAGCGCCGGGTGCAGGCCGAACCGCCCGGCCTCGGCCACCGCCTCCTCGGGCAGCACCACCTCTCCGAACACCTCGTCCGCACCGCGCCGCCAGGCCGCGCGCAGGCCCCGGAACACCGGGCCGTAGCGGTAGCCCTGGTCGGCCAGGGCCTCGTAGCGGCCCGTCAGGTCCACCTCGACGGCGCCCGCGGGGGGCCACTCGTCCAGGTCGGGCGCGGCGGCCGGGGCGCCCGGCGCGAGCACGCCGGTGGCGTGCCGGGTCCACGGCGCGCCCTCCGCCCCGGTCGACGGGTGGTCCGGCCGCGAGTGCGCGGTCAGCGTGCGGCGACCGCTGTCGTCGGCGTCGCCGACGACGACCTGGAGCACCACGCCGCCGCGCTCGGGCAGCGCGAGCGGCGCCTCCAGGGTCAGCTCCTCGACCCGGTCGCACCCGACCTGGTCGCCGGCCCGCACGGCCAGCTCCACGAACGCCGTGCCCGGCAGGATGACCTCGCCGGCGATGGCGTGGTCGGCCAGCCACGGGTGGGTGCGCAGCGACAGCCGGCCGGTGAGCACCGCGCCGTCGCCGTCGGCCAGCCCGACCACCGCGCCCAGCAGCGGGTGCCCGGCGTCGACCTGGCCCAGGCCCGTGACGTCGCCCGAGCCCACGGCCGCGTCGAGCCAGAAGCGGCGGCGCTGGAACGGGTAGGTGGGCAGGTCGACCCGGCGGGCGCCGGAGCCCGCGAACACCGCCTCCCAGTCGGGGGACGCGCCGCGGACGAACAGCGCGCCCAGCGCGGCGGCCACCGCCCCGGCCTCCGGGCGGTCGGCCCGCAGGGTGGGCACGAGCAGCGCCTCGCCCGGGTCGAGCAGGCAGTCCCGGCCCATCGCGGTCAGCACCGCGTCCGGCCCGACCTCCAGGAACGTGGTGGCGCCCCGCGCCTCCAGCTCCCGCACGCCGTCGTGGAAGCGCACCGCGCCCCGCACGTGCCGCACCCAGTACTCCGGGTCGGTCAGCTCGCCGGCCCCGGCGACCCGGCCGGTCACGTTGGACACCACCGGCAGCCGCGGCTCGGCGTAGGACACCGTCGCGGCGACCGCGCGGAACTCGTCGAGCACCGCCTCGGTGTGCGGCGAGTGGAACGCGTGCGAGACGCGCAGCCGCCTGGTCTTGCGGCCCTCCGCCCGCCAGCGGGACACCAGCTCCTCCAGCACCGCCTCGTCACCGGAGACCACCACCGACGACGGGCCGTTGACCGCGGCCACGTCCACCCGGTCCTCCCGGCCGGCGATCCACTGGCGCACCTGGTCCTCGGTGGCGATCACCGAGACCATCGCGCCGTCGGCCCGCATCGACTGCATGAGCCGGCCGCGGGCGGCGACCAGCCGGCAGGCGTCGGCCAGCGGGAACACGCCGGCCACGTGGGCGGCGGACAGCTCGCCGATGGAGTGCCCGGCGACCAGGTCGGGCCGGACGCCCCAGGACTCCAGGAGCCGGTGCAGCGCGACCTCGAAGGCGAACAGCGCGGGCTGGCTGAACCGGGTCTGGTCCAGCAGCTCCGCGTCCTCGCCGAAGACCACGTCGGCCAGGGGGACGCCCAGCTCGGCGTCCATCAGCGCGCAGACCTCGTCGAACGCCGCCGCGAACACCGGCGACGCCGCGCGCAGCTCGCGGCCCATGCCCAGGCGCTGCGAGCCCTGGCCGGTGAACAGCAGGGCGAGCTTGCCGCCGGCCCGCCGGCCCCGGACCACACCGGGCCCGTCGCCGTCGCGCGCCAGCGCCTCCAGCGCCGCGAGCACGTCCTCCCGGCTCCCGGGCACCACGGCCGCGCGGTGCTCCAGCGCCGCCCGGGTGGTGGCCGCGGAATAGACCACGTCGGCGGGGTTCGCGGAGCCGGCGAGCGCGTCGCGCAGCCCCGCCGCCCGGTCGCGCAGCGCGGACTCGCTGTGCGCCGACAGCACCAGCGGGACCAGCGGCGACGCCTCGGCGGGCGCCTCGACGACCTCGACGGCCGGCGCCTGCTCCAGCACGATGTGCGCGTTGGTGCCGCTGATGCCGAACGACGACACGCCGGCCCGGCGCGGGCGGCCGGTCTCCGGCCACTCGCGGGCCTCGGTCAGCAGCTCGACCTCGCCCTCCGACCAGTCCACCTGCGGGGTGCGCTCGCCCACGTGCAGCGTCCGCGGCAGCACGCCCTCGCGCATCGCCATGACCATCTTCATCACGCCCGCCACGCCGGCCGCGGCCTGCGTGTGGCCGATGTTGGACTTGATCGAGCCCAGCCACAGCGGCTCGTCCCGGTCCTGGCCGTAGGTAACCATCAGCGCCTGCGCCTCGATCGGGTCACCCAGGCGGGTGCCCGTGCCGTGCGCCTCCACCGCGTCCACCTCGGTGTGCGACAGGCCCGCCGCCGACAGCGCGGCGCGGATCACCCGCTGCTGCGAGGGGCCGTTGGGGGCGGTCAGGCCGTTGGACGCGCCGTCCTGGTTGATCGCGCTGCCCCGGATCACGGCCAGCACCCGGCGACCGTTGCGGCGCGCGTCGGACAGCCGCTCCAGCACCAGGATGCCCACGCCCTCGGACATCGCCGTGCCGTCCGCGTCCGCCGAGAAGGACTTGGCCCGGCCGTCCAGCGCCAGACCGCGCTGGAGGCTGAAGTCCAGGAACGTCTCGGGCGTGGCCATCACGCTCACGCCGCCGGCCAGGGCGAGCGTGCACTCCCCCGCCCGCAGCGCCTGCGCCGCCAGGTGGATCGACACCAGGGAGGAGGAGCACGCGGTGTCCACCGACATCGCGGGCCCCTCCAGGCCCAGCACGTAGGACACCCGACCGGTGGCCACCGAGGCCAGCGAGCCGTTGCCGATGTAGCCGGCCAGCTCGTCGGGCACCGAGGTCAGGCGGGTCGCGTAGTCGTTGTACATGATGCCCGCGAACACGCCCGTGCGGCTGCCGCGCAGCGAGGTCGGGTCGATGCCCGCCCGCTCCAGCGCCTCCCAGGAGGTCTCCAGCAGCAACCGCTGCTGCGGGTCCATCGCCTGCGCCTCGCGCGGGCTGATGCCGAAGAACTCCGCGTCGAAGTCGGCGGCGTCGTGCAGGAAGCCGCCCTCCAGCGAGCAGGTCTTGCCGACCTTGCCCGGCTCCGGGTCGAACAGGGCCTCGTGGTCCCAGCCGCGGTCGGTGGGGAACGCGGTGATCGCGTGCTCCCCCTCGGCCAGCAGCCGCCACAGCTGCTCGGGCGTGCTGACCTCGCCGGGGAAGCGGCAGCTCATCGCGACGATCGCGATCGGGTCGTCCACGGCGGGACCGCCGACCGCGACCGCGGTCGGGGTGTCCGCCGCGTCGTCGCCCAGCAGCTCGGACCTCAGCAGCTCGGCCAGCACCAGCGGGTTCGGGTGGTCGAACACCAGCGTCGCGGGCAGGCGCAGGCCGGTGGCCGCGTTGAGCCGGTTGCGCAGCTCCACCGAGGCCAGCGAGTCGAAGCCCAGGTCGCGGAAGGCCCGCCGCGGCTCGACGCCCTCGGCGCTGTCGTGGCCCAGCACCGCGGCCACGTGCGAGCGCACCAGGTCCAGCAGCACGCGGTCGCGGTCGGCCTCGGCGAGCGCGGCCAGCTCGCCGGCCAGGCCCGACCCGCCCGCGTCCTCGACCGGGCCGGACACCCGGCGGGCCGGCTGCCGGACCAGGCCGCGCAGCAGCGCCGGGACCGCGCCGCGCTCGCGCAGCGCCCCCGCGTCCAGGTGCATGGGCACCAGCAGCGGGTCGCCGGCGGACAGCGCGGCGTCGAACAGCGCCAGGCCCTCCGCGCTCGTGAGGCCCTTGACCCCGGACCTCGCCATCCGCGCGATGTCCACATCGGACAGGTGGCCGGTCATGCCGCTGCGCTCGGCCCAGAAGCCCCACGCCAGGGACGTCCCCGGCAGGCCCTCCGCGCGCCGCACCCGGACCAGGGCGTCGACGTAGACGTTGGCCGCCGCGTAGTTGCCCTGGCCACCGCCGTCCACGAGCCCGGCCGCCGAGGAGAACAGCACGAACGCCCTGAGGTCGCGGTCCCGCGTCAACTCGTGCAGGTACCGCGCGCCATCGGCCTTCGGCCACCACACCGCGTCCACCTGCTCCACCGTCATCGACGACACCAGACCGTCATCGAGCACACCGGCGGTGTGGACGACCCCGGTCAGGTCCGCGATGCCCGCGAGGGTGGCCGCGAGCGAGTCGCGGTCGGCCACGTCGCACGCCACCACGTCCACGGTCGCGCCCAGCCCGGACAGCTCCTCGCGCAGCACGGCCGCACCGGGCGCGTCCAGGCCACGACGGCTCGTCAGCACCAGGTGACGCACCCCGTGCTCCACCACCAGGTGCCGCGCCACCAACGCACCCAGACCACCCGTACCACCCGTGACCAGCACCGCGCCGTCGGCGTCCCAGGTGAACGCCTCCGCGCCGGCGGTCGCCCGCACGAGCCTCGGCGCGAACAGCTCCTCGCCGCGCACCGCCACCTCGGGCTCACCCGAGCCGAGCGCGGTCAGCAGCTCCTCCCACGACACCGGCCAGGAGTCGGTGTCGACCAGCACGAACCGGTCGGGGTTCTCCGACCCCGCCGCGCGCACCAGGCCGTGGACCGCGGCCACCGCCGGGTCCACCGGCACGTCGCCGACGGCCGCGCCGCCCCGGGTCAGCACCACCAGGCGCGAGGCCGCGAACCGGTCGTCGGCCAGCCACTCCCGGACCACCGGCAGCACCTCGTCCACCGCCGCGCGCGGGGTGGCGGAGGACTTCACCGGCAGCACGACCCACTCGGGCACGTCGTCGGTGAACGCGCCCAGGCCCTCGACCTTCGGCACGTACTTGCCCAGCGCGTTGCCCAGCACCACCACGCGCCCCGTGGTCGGCTCGGCGGTCACACCGGTCCAGTCGAGCGCGAACAGCGCGTCCGGCACGCCCGGCGCGGCCACCACGACCTCGCGGGACAGCAGGTCCTCCACCGCCGCGACGGGCGCGCCCGCCTGGTCGGCGACCCGGATGGCCAGGCCGCCCGCGCCGACGGGGGTCAGCCTGACCCGCAGCGCGGCGGCGCCGGCGGCGAACAGCGAGACCCCGGTCCAGGAGAACGGCAGCTGCGGCGGCCGGTCGCCCGCGGACTCCTGCTCCAGCACCAGCACCGAGTGCAGCGCGGCGTCGAGCAGCGCGGGGTGCAGGCCGAAGCCGGTCGCGTCCTGGCGCAGTTCCTCGGGCAGCGCCACGTCGGCGTAGACGTCGTCGCCGAGCCGCCAGGCCGCGCGCAGGCCCCGGAACGCCGGGCCGTACTCGTAGCCGCGGCCGGCCAGCGCCTCGTACGCGCCGGTCAGGTCGACCGGCCGCGCGCCCGCCGGCGGCCACGCCGCCAGGCTGAAGTCGGGTCGGGCGCCGCCCTCGGCCAGGAAGCCGGTGGCGTGCCGGGTCCACGGCGCGTCGGCCGCGGCGCCCTCCGGGCGGGAGTGCACGGTCAGCGGCCGGCGGCCCGCGGCGTCGGGCGCCTCGACGCGCACCTGCACGCGGACGCCGCCCCGCTCGGGCAGCAGCAGCGCCGACTCCAGGGTCAGTTCCTCGACCCGGTCGCAGCCGACCTGGTCACCGGCCCGCACCGCCAGCTCCACGAACGCGGTGCCGGGCAGCAGCGGCGTGCCGGACAGCGCGTGGTGGGCCAGCCACGGGTGGGTGTCCAGGGCGAGGCGGCCGGTGAGCAGCACCTCGTCCGAACCGGCCACCGCGATGGCCGCGCCCAGCAGCGGGTGGTCGGCCGAGCCGAGCCCCGCCGAGGACACGTCGCCGGCCGGGCCGGTGGCGTCGAGCCAGAAGCGGCGGCGCTGGAACGCGTAGGTCGGCAGCGGCACGCGGCGCGGCGCGGCGGGCGCGAGCATCCCCGCCCAGTCCACCGGCACGCCGCGCGCCCACGCCTCGCCCAGGGACAGCAGCACCCGCGGCAGGCCGCCGTCGTCGCGGCGCAGCGAGCCCACGGCCGCCACGTCGTGCCCGGCCTCCTCGGCGGTCTCCTGGATGCCCATGGTCAGCACCGGGTGCGGGCTGCACTCGACGAACACCGAGTGCCCGGTGTCGAGCAGGGTGCGCGTGGCGCCGACGAAGTCGACGGTCTCGCGCAGGTTGGTGTACCAGTAGCCGGCGTCCAGCGCGGCGGTGTCGACGACCCCGCCGGTGACGGTGGAGCAGAACGGGATCTCCGGGGTGCGCGGGCTGAGGTCCGCCAGCACCTCCAGCAGCCGTTCGCGGATGGACTCCACGTGCGCGGAGTGCGAGGCGTAGTCCACCGCGATCCGCTTGACCCGCACGCCCTCGGCGGACAGCTCCGCGCCGAAGGCGTCCAGGGCGCCCGGGTCGCCGGAGACCACCACGGACCGCGTGCCGTTGACCGTGGCCACGGACACGCCCTCGGGGAGCCTGCCGCGCACGTCGTCGGCGGGCAGCAGGACGGACATCATGCCGCCCTTGCCCGCCAGGTCCTCGGCGATGGCCAGGCTGCGCAGGGCCACCACCGCCGCGCCGTCGCGCAGCGACAGGGCGCCCGCGACGCAGGCCGCGGCGATCTCGCCCTGGGAGTGGCCGATGACCGCGTCCGGGCGCACGCCCGCCGCCCGCCAGACCTCCGCGAGCGACACCATGACCGCCCACAGCACCGGCTGCACCACGTCCACGCGCTCCAGCGGCGGCGCGCCCTCCGCGCCCCGCACCACGTCCAGCAGGCGCCAGTCCACGAAGGGCTCCAGCGCCATCGCGCACTCGTTCATGCGCTCCGCGAAGACCGGCGAGGACCCGAGCAGCTCCACCGCCATGCCCGCCCACTGCGAGCCCTGGCCGGGGAACACGAACGCCACGCGCGGCTCGCCCAGGACGACGCCCTCGACCGCGCCGGCCGGGGACTCGCCCGCGCCGTACGCCGCCACGCCGGCGCGCAGCCGGTCGGCGTCCTCGCCGACCACGACCACGCGGTGCTCCAGCGCGGCGCGCGTGGTGACCAGCGAGTGCGCCACGTCCACCGGACGCGCGTCCGGGTGGCGGTCCAGGTGCGCGGCGAGGTGGGCCGCCTGGTCGCGCACCGCCTGGCGGGTGCGACCGGACAGCACCCACGGCACCGCCGAGGGCTCGACCGCGGGCTGCCACACCGGCGCGCCCGCGTCGGTCTCCGCACCGGTTCCCGCACCGTTTCCGGCACCGATCTCCGCAGGGGCCTGCTCCAGCACGATGTGCGCGTTGGTGCCGCTGATGCCGAACGACGACACCCCGGCCCGGCGCGGACGGCCGGTCTCCGGCCACGGCAGCGTGTCGACCGGCAGCCGGACGTCGCCCTCGGACCAGTCGACCTGCGGGGTCGGCTCGCCCACGTGCAGGGTCTTCGGGACCTGCCCCGCGCGCATCGCCATGACCATCTTGATCACGCCCGCGACGCCCGCGGCGGCCTGCGTGTGGCCGATGTTGGACTTGATGGAGCCCAGCAGCAGCGGGGTCTCCCGGTCCTGGCCGTAGGTGGCCAGCACGGCCTGGGCCTCGATCGGGTCGCCCAGCGGGGTGCCCGTGCCGTGCGCCTCCACCGCGTCGACCTCGGCCGGGGCCAGGCCCGCGCTGGCCAGGGCCGCGCGGATGACGCGCTGCTGCGAGGGGCCGTTGGGCGCGGTGAGGCCGTTGGACGCGCCGTCCTGGTTGACCGCCGAGCCGCGCAGCAGCGCCAGCACCTCGTGGCCGTTGCGGCGCGCGTCGGACAGCCGCTCCAGCAGCAGCAGGCCCACGCCCTCGCCCCAGCCGGTGCCGTCGGCGTCCGCGGAGAACGACTTCGACCGCCCGTTGTCGGCCAGGCCGCGCTGGAGGCTGAAGTCCACGAACGTGTCGGGCTGCGCCATCACCGTGACACCGCCGGCGAGGGCGAGCGTGCACTCACCGCCGCGCAGCGCCTGCGCCGCCAGGTGGATCGACACCAGCGACGAGGAGCACGCGGTGTCCACCGACATCGCGGGCCCCTCCAGGCCCAGCACGTAGGACACCCGGCCGGACAGGACGCTGGCGATGCTGCCGTTGCCCAGGTACCCGGCCAGGTCGTCCGGGACCTCCTTCAGCCGGCTGGCGTAGTCGTGGTACATGACGCCGGCGAACATGCCGGTCGGGCTGCCCTTGAGCGAGGTCGGGTCGATGCCCGCGCGCTCCAGGACCTCCCACGCGGTCTCCAGCAGCAGGCGCTGCTGCGGGTCCATGGCCACCGCCTCGCGCGGGCTGATGCCGAAGAACTCCGCGTCGAAGTCCAGCGCGTCGTAGAGGAAGCCGCCCTCGCGGGTGTAGGTCTTGCCCGGCTTGCCCGGCTCCGGGTCGTAGATCGACTCCACGTCCCAGCCGCGGTCGGCCGGGAACTCGCCGATGGCGTCCACGCCGTCGGCCACCAGCCGCCACAGCTCCTCGGGGGTGCCGACACCGCCCGGGTAGCGGCAGGCCATGGCGACGATCGCGATCGGGTCGTCGTCGGCCGACCTGACCACCGGCGCGGTGGTCGCCGGCGCGGGCGCGGACCCGGTCAGCGTGCCCGCGATGTGGGTGACCAGCGCGACCGGGTTCGGGTAGTCGAACACCAGCGTCGCGGGCAGCCGCAGGCCCGTCGCCGCGTTGAGGCGGTTGCGCAGCTCCACCGCCGCCAGCGAGTCGAAGCCCAGCTCGGTGAACGCGCGCCTGGGCTCGACCTCGTTGCCGCTCTCGTGGCCCAGCACCGCGGCCACGTGCGAGCGCACCAGGTCCAGCAGCACGCGGTCGCGGTCGGCCTCGGCGAGGCCGGCCAGCCTGCGCTGGAGGGCGGACTGGTCGGACGGCGCCGCCGCCGCGCCCGCCGCACGGCGGGCGGGCCGCACCAGGCCGCGGAACAGCGCGGGCAGCTGGTCGCCGCGCGAGCGCAACGCGACCAGGTCGAGCCGCATCGGCACCAGCAGCGGCTGGTCCAGCGACAGGGCGGCGTCGAACAGCGCCAGGCCCTCCGCGCCGGGCAGCGCGAGGATGCCGGAGCGGGCCATCCGGGCGAGGTCCACCTCGGTCAGGTGTCCCGCCATGCCGCTGCGCTGCTCCCACAGGCCCCACGCGAGCGAGGTGCCCGCCAGTCCCTCGGCGCGGCGCGCCCGGACCAGGGCGTCCAGGTAGACGTTGGCCGCCGCGTAGTTGCCCTGCGCGGTGCCGTCGACCACGCCCGCGGCGGAGGAGAACAGCACGAACGCCGTGAGGTCGCGGTCCCGCGTCAACTCGTGCAGGTACCGCGCGCCATCGGCCTTCGGCCGCCACACCGCGTCCACCTGCTCCACCGTCATCGACGACACCAGACCGTCGTCCAGCACACCGGCGGTGTGCACGACCCCGCCGAGGTGCGGGATGCCGCCGCGAGCGAGTCGCGGTCCGCCACGTCGCACGCCACCACGTCCACGGTCGCGCCCAGCCCGGACAGCTCCTCGCGCAGCACGGCCGCACCGGGCGCGTCCAGGCCACGACGGCTCGTCAGCACCAGGTGACGCACCCCGTGCTCCACCACCAGGTGCCGCGCCACCAACGCACCCAGACCACCCGTACCACCCGTGACCAGCACCGCGCCGTCGGCGTCCCAGGTGATGGCGCCGCCCTCGGCGGGAGCCGCCTGCGGGGTCACCCGGGCGAGCCTGGGCACCAGCAGCGCGCTCCCGCGCACCGCCACCTCCGGCTCACCGAGGCCGAGCGCGGGCAGGACGTCCGCCGGGGCCACCCGGCCGGGCGGCACGTCGAGGTCCAGCAGCACGAACCGGTCGGGGTTCTCCGCCTGCGCGGCCCGCACCAGGCCCCACACCGGGGCCACGGCCGGGTCCACCGCGAGGTCGGCGGCGGGCACCGCGCCCGTCGTGGCCAGGACCAGGCGGGAGGCGGCGAACCGCTCGTCGGCCAGCCACTCCCGCACCACCGCCAGCACGTCGTCCACGGCGGACCGGGGGTCGTCGCCGGACACCACCGGCAGCAGGACCCACTCCGGCACCTCCGACAGCGACGCCAGGTCGGCGGCCCGGACCACGCCGCCGGTCGCGGCGGGCGCGGTGGCGGGCACCCAGTCCACCCGGTAGAGCGACTCGGGGCCGCTGCCCGCGGTCAGGGCGGCGGCCGGGATCGGCCGGGTGACCAGCGCGTCGACCACGGCCACCGGGGCGCCGGTCGGGTCGGCCAGCAGGATCGAGACGGCGTCGCCGCCGGCCGGGGTCAGCCGGACGCGGGCCGCGGTGGCGCCCGACGCGTGCAGGGTCACACCCGTCCACGCGAACGGCAGGTCGATCAGGCCGTCCTCGGCGCCGTTCTCGCGGCCGCCCGAGGCGTGCAGCGAGGCGTCCAGCAGCGCCGGGTGCAGGCCGAAGCCCTCGGCGTCGGCGCCCTCCGGCAGCGCCACCTCGGCGAAGACGCCGTCGGCCGAGCGCCACGCGGCGCGCACGCCGCGGAACACCGGGCCGTAGGCGTAGCCGGCCGCGGCCAGCTCGTCGTACAGGGCGTCCACGTCGACCGGGGTCGCGCCGGCGGGCGGCCACTCGGTGAGGTGCGGGACGTCCGCGGCGGGCGCGTGGTCCAGGAAACCGGTGGCGTGCCGGGTCCAGGTGACGTCCGCGTCCTCCGGGCGGGAGTACACGCTCACGGGGCGTCGTCCGGCGTCGTCCGGCGCGCCCACCGCGACCTGGAGCACCACGGCGGTGCGCTCCGGCAGCACCAGCGGCGCCTCCAGGGTCAGCTCCTCGACCCGGTCGCAGCCGACCTGGTCGCCCGCCCGGACGGCCAGCTCCACGAACGCGGTGCCGGGCAGCAGGACCGTGCCGGAGGCGGCGTGGTCGGCCAGCCAGCGGTGGGTGTCCAGCGCGATCCGGCCGGTGAACAGCACGCCGTCCGACTCGGCCGTGGTCAGGGCCGCGCCCAGCAGCGGGTGCCGGGCCGCGCCGAGACCGGCCGCGGTGACGTCGCCCGCGCCACCGGTGGTGGCGTCGAGCCAGAAGCGGCGGTGCTGGAACGCGTAGGTGGGCAGGTCGACCCGGCGCGGCGCGGCCGGTGCCAGCGCGCCGGCCCAGTCCACCGGCACGCCGTGCGCCCACGCCTGGCCCAGGGACAGCAGCACCCGCGGCATGTCCCCGTCGTCGCGGCGCATCGAGCCCGTGGTGACCACCTCGCGGCCGGCCACCTCGGCGGTCTCCTGGATGCCCATGGTCAGCACCGGGTGCGGGCTGATCTCCACGAACACCGAGTGCCCGCCGTCCAGCAGCGCCCGGGTGGCGCCCGCGAAGTCGACGGTCTCGCGCAGGTTGGTGTACCAGTAGCCCGCGTCCAGCCCGGCGGTGTCGACGACCCCGCCGGTGACGGTGGAGAAGAACGGGATCTCCGAGGCGCGGGGCCGGATGTCGGCCAGGTCCGCCAGCATCTGGTCGCGGATCCACTCCACGTGCGCGGAGTGCGCGGCGTAGTCCATGGCGATCCGCTTGACCCGCACGCCCTCGGCGGACAGCTCCGCGCCGAAGGCGTCCAGCGCGTCGGGGTCGCCGGCCACCACGACCGAGCGCGCGCCGTTGATGGTGGCGATCGACAGGCCCTCGGGCAGCCGGTCGCGCACCTCGTCGGCGGGCCGCAGGACCGACAGCATCCCGCCCCGGCCCGACATGTGCTCCGCGATGGCGCGGCTGCGCTTGGCCATCATCATGGCGGCGTCCTGGATGGACAGGCCACCGGCCGCGCAGGCGGCGGCGACCTCGCCCTGGGAGTGGCCGACCACCGCGTCGGGGCGGACGCCGTGCGCCCGCCACACCTCGGTCAGCGACACCATGATCGCCCACAGCACCGGCTGCACCACGTCGACGCGCGTGAGCGGCGGCGCGCCCTCGGCGCCCCGCACCACGTCCAGCAGCCGCCAGTCCACGTGCGGCTCCAGCGCGGCGGCGCACTCGTTCATGCGCTCCGCGAAGACCGGCGAGGACCCCAGCAGGTCCGCGGCCATGCCCGCCCACTGCGAGCCCTGGCCGGGGTAGACGAAGACGACGCGCGGCCTGCCGGTGGCGGCGCCCAGGACGGCGGTCGCCGGGGTCTCGCCGGCGGCCAGCGCCGCGAGGTCCGCGCGCAGCCGGTCGGTGTCCCCGCCGACCACGACCGCGCGGTGCTCCAGCAGGGCGCGGGTGGTCACCAGGGAGTGCGCCACGTCCACCGGGCGCAGGTCCGGTTCGGCGGCCAGGCGCGCGGCGAGCTGCCCGGCCTGGGCGCGGACGGCCTCCTCGGTGCGGCCGGACAGCGCGAACGGCACGACGGCGGGCGCGGTGCCCGCCGGCTCACCGGCGTCGGTCTCCGGCGCGGGCCCCTGCTCGACGATGAGGTGCGCGTTGGTGCCGCTGATGCCGAACGACGACACGCCGGCCCGGCGGGGACGGCCCCGGTCCGGCCACGGCACCGCGTCGGTCAGCAGCTCGACGTTGCCCTCCGACCAGTCCACCTGCGGCGTGCGCTCGGCGACGTGCAGCGTCTTGGGCAGCACGCCCTCGCGCATCGCCATGACCATCTTGATCACGCCGGCGACACCGGCGGCGGCCTGGGTGTGGCCGATGTTGGACTTGATGGAGCCCAGCCACAGCGGCTCGTCGCGGTCCTGGCCGTAGGTGGCCAGCACGGCCTGGGCCTCGATCGGGTCGCCCAGGCGGGTGCCCGTGCCGTGGGCCTCGACCGCGTCGACCTCGGTGTGCGACAGGCCGGCCGTCGACAGCGCGGCCCGGATGACCCGCTGCTGCGAGGGGCCGTTGGGGGCGGTGAGGCCGTTGGACGCGCCGTCCTGGTTGACGGCGCTGCCGCGCACGACGGCGAGCACCTGGTGGCCGTTGCGGCGCGCGTCGGACAGCCGCTCCAGCACCAGGATGCCCACGCCCTCGGACCAGGCGGTGCCGTCGGCGTCGGCGGAGAAGGACTTCGACCGGCTGTCCATCGCCAGGCCGCGCTGGAGGCTGAAGTCCAGGAACGTGTCGGGCGTGGCCATCACGGTCACGCCGCCGGCCAGCGCCAGCGAGCACTCCCCGCCGCGCAGCGCCTGCGCGGCCAGGTGGATCGAGACCAGCGAGGACGAGCACGCGGTGTCCACGGACACCGCCGGCCCCTCCAGGCCCAGCACGTAGGACACCCGGCCGGACGCCACCGACGCCAGCGAGCCGTTGCCCAGGTAGCCCGCCAGGTCCTCGGGGATCTCCCGGAGCCGCAACGCGTAGTCGTGGTACATGATGCCGGCGAACATGCCGGTCGGGCTGCCCTTGAGCGAGGTCGGGTCGATGCCCGCGCGCTCCAGCGCCTCCCAGGAGGTCTCCAGCAGTAGCCGCTGCTGCGGGTCCATGGCCTGCGCCTCGCGCGGGCTGATGCCGAAGAACTCGGCGTCGAAGTCCAGCGCGTCGTGCAGGAAGCCGCCCTCGACCGAGTAGGTCTTGCCCGGCTTGCCCGGCTCGGGGTCGTAGAGGCCGTCGACGTCCCAGCCGCGGTCCTCGGGGAAGCGCGTGATGCCGTCCACCGCGCCGGCCACGAGCCGCCACAGCTCCTCGGGCGTGCGGACGCCGCCCGGGTAGCGGCAGGCCATGCCGACGATCGCGATGGGCTCGTTGTCGGCCACCGCCACGGTGGCCCGGCGGGTCGGCGCGGCGGTGGGCGCGTCGCCGAGCGCCTTCTCCCGGATGTACCCGACCAGCGCGGCCGGGTTGGGGTAGTCGAACACCAGCGTCGCGGGCAGCCGCAGGCCGGTGGCCGCGTTGAGGCGGTTGCGCAGCTCCACGGCCGCCAGCGAGTCGAAGCCGATCTCGCTGAACGCGCGCTTCGGGTCGATCGCCTCGGGGCTGTCGTGGCCCAGCACCGCGGCCACGTGCGTGCGCACCAGGTCCAGCAGCAGCGCGTCGCGGTCGGCCTCGGACAGCTCGGCCAGCCGCGAGGCCAGGCCGGCGCCGCCGGCCGCGGCGGTGGCGGCACCGGCGGCGCGGCGGCCCGCGACCGGGACCAGGCCGCGCAGCAGCGCGGGCACGCCGTCCACGCGGGTGCGCAGCGCGCCCAGGTCGACCCGCACCGGGGCGACCACGGGTTCGGTGGTGGTGAGGGCGGCGTCGAACAGCGCCAGGTTCTCCGCGGGGGTGAGGCCCGGCATCCCGGAGCGCTCGATGCGCTGGATCGCCGCGGCGTCGAGCACCGAGCCCATGCCGCCGTCGCCGAGCCACAGGCCCCAGGTCAGCGCGGTCGCGGACAGGCCCTCGGCGCGCCGCCGCTCGGCCAGCGCGTTGAGGAACAGGTTGGCCGCGGCGTAGTTGCCCTGGCCGGGGTTGTCCAGCAGCGCGGCCAGCGACGAGTACAGGACGAACGCCCTGAGGTCGCGGTCGCGGGTCAGCTCGTGCAGGTGCCAGGCGGCGTCGGTCTTGGGCTTGAGCACCGAGTCCAGGTGCTCGTCGGTGAGCGTGCCCACGGTGCCGTCGGCGACGACGCCGGCCGTGTGCACGACGCCGGTCAGGTCGTCGATGCCCGCGAGGGCGGCGGCCAGCGCGTCCCGGTCGGAGACGTCGCACGCCACCACGTCCACGGTCGCGCCCAGCCCGGCCAGTTCCTCGCGCAGCTCCACCGCGCCCGGCGCGTCCGGGCCGCGGCGGCTGGTCAGCACCAGGCCCCGCACGCCGTGCGCCACCACCAGGTGCCGCGCCACCAGCGCGCCCAGCCCACCGGTGCCGCCGGTGACCAGCACCGTGCCGCCCCAGGGCGATTCCCCGCCCTCGGTGACCGGGATGCGCGCCAGCCGCGGCACGGTCACCTGACCGCCGCGCACGGCCAGCTCCGGTTCGCCGGTGGCCACGGCGTCGAGCAGCCGCGCCGCCGAACCGGGCTCGTCGTCGAGGTCGACCAGGGTGAAGCGGTCGGGGTTCTCCGCCTGCGCGGCCCGCACCAGGCCCCAGACCGGGGTCTGCACCAGGTCCGCGTCGACCACGCCGCGGGTGACCACGGCCAGCCGCGAGGAGGCGAACCGCTCGTCGGCGAGCCAGGCCCGCACCAGCTCCAGCACCGCGCCCAGCACCCCGCGCACGGCCGCGGGCACGTCCCCGCCGGGCGCGGGGGTGCGGAACAGCACGATCTCGGGCACGGTCGCGCCGTGGGCCAGCGACTCGCCGAGCGCGGCCAGGTCGTCGAACGCGGCCACGCCGGGCAGGTCGAGCCCGTCGCCGAGCACGGCCGCGCGGCCGATCCGGGCCGGGACCGCGGACCGCGTGGTCCACTCCAGCCGGAACAGCGACTCGTGGTGCTCGCGCCGGGCGGCCTCCAGCTGCTCGGCGGTGACCGCGCGGGACACGAACGACCCGATCGCGGCGACCGGCGCGCCCAGCGGGTCGGTGACGGTCAGCGACACCACGCCGGAACCGGCCGCGTCGGAACCGGCCGGGGAGATCCGCACCCGGACCGCCGAGGCTCCCGAGGCGTGCAGCACCACGTCGTTCCAGGCGAACGGGATGCGCACCTCGCCCTCGGGGCCGGGCGCGGCGCCGGCGGCGTCGATGGCGTGCAGGGAGGCGTCCAGGATGGCCGGGTGCAGGCCGAAGGACGCGGCGGCGGCCGCCGCGCCCTCGGGCAGCGCCACCTCGGCGTACACCTCGGCCGACGGGCCGGAGCCGCGCCGCCACACCTTGCGCAGGCCCTGGAACACCGGGCCGTAGCCGTAGCCCTGGGCGGCCAGCTCCGCGTAGACGTTCGTGACGTCGACGGCGGTGGTGTCGCGCGGCGGCCACGTCTCCAGGGACTCGCCGGCCGGGGCGGGCCCGGCGGACAGCACGCCGCCCGCGTGCCGGGTCCACACCGCGTCGCCGGCGGCGTTCTCGGGCCGCGAGTAGATCGCGGTGGTCCGGCGGCCGGTGTCGTCCGGGGCGTCCACGACGACCTGGAGCACCACGCCGCCGCGCTCGGGCAGCACCAGCGGCGCCTCCAGCGCCAGCTCCTCCAGCACGGCGCAGCCGACCTGGTCGCCCGCGCGCACGGCCAGCTCCACGAACGCGGTGCCGGGCAGCAGGACCGTGCCGGAGATGGTGTGGTCGGCCAGCCACGGGTGGGTGCGCAGCGAGACCCGGCCGGTGAGCACGACGCCCTCGCCGCCCGCCAGGCCGACGACCGCGCCGACCAGCGGGTGGTCGGCGGCCAGCTGGCCCAGGTCGGCGGCGTCGGCGGAGCCCGCGTCCCCCGCCAGCCAGTAGCGCTTGCGCTGGAACGCGTACGGGGGCAGGTCCACGCGCTTGCCGCTGCCCGCGGGCAGCAGCGAGGCCCACCGGACGGTGCCGCCGCGCACGTGCGCCGCGGCGAGGGCCGAGCGCACCTCGGCCACCTCGTCGCGGTCGCGGCGCAGCAGCGCGGCGAACACCACGTCCTCGGCGTCGACGCAGTCCTGGGCCATCGCGGTGAGCACCGCGTCCGGGCCCAGCTCCAGGAACGTGGTGACGCCGCGCGCCGCCAACTCGCGCACGCCGTCGCGGAACCGCACGGCCTCGCGGACGTGCCGCACCCAGTACTCCGGGGAGCACAACTGCTCGGTGCCGGCCAGCAGACCGGTCACGTTGGAGATCACCGGCACCCGCGGCGGCGAGTAGGTCATGACCTCCGCGACCCGGCGGAACTCCGCCAGCATCGGCTCCATGAGCACCGAGTGGAACGCGTGGGACACGCGCAGCCGCTTGGTCTTGAAACCCTTGGCGGCCAGCGCCTCCGCGACCTCCAGCACGGCGTCCTCGACGCCGGAGATCACCACCGCGGCCGGCCCGTTGACCGCCGCGAGGCCGACCTCGTGCTCACGGCCGGCCAGCAGCGGCCGCACCTCGTCCTCGCCGGCGCGCACGGACACCATCGCGCCGCCGGTGGGCAGCGCCTGCATCAGCCGGCCCCGGGCGCCGACCAGCAGGGCCGCGTCCTCCAGGGTCAGCACGCCCGCGACGTGCGCGGCGGTCAGCTCGCCCAGCGAGTGCCCGGCCAGGTAGTCCGGGCGCAGGCCCCACGACTCGACCAGGCGGAACAGGGCGGTCTCGACGGCGAACAGCGCGCTCTGCGCGTAGGCGGTCTGGTGGAGCAGCGCGGCGAGCTCCGAGCCCTCCTCGGCGAACAGCACGTCGCCGAGCGGGTGCGGCAGCTGGAGGTCGAGGTAGCCGCACGCGGCGTCGAGCGCGCGGGCGAACACCGGGTGGGCGAGGTACAGCTCGCGGCCCATGGCGAGCCGCTGCGAGCCCTGGCCGGTGAACAGGAACGCCAGCTCGCCCGAGCCGGTCGCGCCGCGCACCGGGCCGGTGGCGTCCCGGCCCTCGGCCAGCGCGGTCAGGCCGCGCAGCGCCTCGGCGCGGTCGTGCGCGAAGACCACCGCGCGGTGCTCCAGCGCGGCTCGGCGGCCGGCGAGCTCGTGCGCGGTGTCGACCAGGTCCACGTCGGAGTCGAGGAACCCCGCCAGGCGGGCGGCCTGCTCGCGCAGCGCCTGCTCGCCGCGGGCGGACAGCACCAGCGGCAGCGCGCCCGGCACGGGCACCTCGTCGGAGCCGCCGCCGACCAGGGACGGCGCGGGCTCCTCGATGATCACGTGCGCGTTGGTGCCGCTCACGCCGAACGACGACACCGCGCCCCGGCGGGGGCGGTCGAACGCCTCCCACGGGCGCTGCTCGGTCAGCAGCTCGACGCGGCCGGTGGACCAGTTGACGTGCGGGGTGGGCGCGTCCACGTGCAGCGTCTTGGGCAGCACGCGCTCGCGCATGGCGTACATGAGCTTGATGACGCCGGCGACGCCCGCGGCGGCCTGCGAGTGGCCGATGTTGGACTTGATCGAGCCCAGCCACAGGGGCCGCTCGTCGGGGCGGTCCTGGCCGTAGGTGGCGAGGATGGCCTGCGCCTCGATCGGGTCGCCGAGCCGGGTGCCGGTGCCGTGCGCCTCGACGGTGTCGACCTCGTGCGGCTCCAGCCCGGCGTTGGCCAGGGCCTGCCGGATGACGCGCTGCTGCGACGGGCCGCTGGGCGCGGTCAGGCCGTTGGACGCGCCGTCCTGGTTGATCGCGGTGCCCTTCACGACACCGAGCACGCGGTGGCCGTTGCGGATCGCGTCGGACAGCCGCTCCACGACGAGCACGCCGACGCCCTCGGCCCAGCCGGTGCCGTCGGCGGCGGCGGCGAACGGCTTGCACACGCCGTCGGGCGCCAGGCCGCGCTGGGTGCTGAACGCGGTGAACGCGCCGGGGTGCACCATGACCGCGACACCGCCCGCGAGGGCCATCGAGCACTCACCGTCGCGCAGCGCCTGCGCCGCCAGGTGCAGCGCCACCAGCGAGCCCGAGCACGCCGTGTCGATCGAGACGGTGGGGCCCTCGAAGCCGAACGAGTAGGCCAGCCGGCCGGACACCACGCTCGGCGCGTTGCCGGTCAGCAGGTAGCCGTCGAGGCCCTCCGGCGCCTGGTGCAGCCGGGGGCCGTACTCCTGGGGCTCGACGCCGATGTAGACGCCGGTCTGGCTGCCGCGCAGCGTCAGCGGGTCGACGCCCGCGTGCTCCAGCGCCTCCCACGCGGTCTCCAGGACCAGCCGCTGCTGCGGGTCCATGGCCAGCGCCTCGCGCGGGCTGATGCCGAAGAAGTCGGCGTCGAACTCGGCGGCCTCGGTGAGGAAGCCGCCCTTGCGGACGTAGGACTTGCCGGGCTTGCCGGGGTCCGGGTCGAACAGCGCGTCCAGGTCCCAGCCGCGGTCGTCGGGGAAGTCCGCGATGACGTGGCGGTGGTCGGCCACGACCCCCCACAGCTTCTCCGGGGTGTCGCTGCCGCCGGGGTAGCGGCAGCCGACGCCCACGATGGCGATCGGCTCGTCGTACCGCCCGCCCGCCGGCTTGGCCACCGCGATGGACCTGGTGGCCCGCTCGCCGAGCAGCACGCCGCGCACGAACCTCGCCGCGGCCAGCGGCGTGGGGTGGTCGAAGACCAGCGTCACCGGCAGGTCCAGGCCGGTGGCGGCGGTCAGCCTGCGGTGCAGGTCGACCGACGCCAGGGAGTCGAAGCCCACCTCGCGGAAGGGCCGGGTGGGCTCCACCTGGTCGGGCGCGTCCGGCAGGATCGCCTTCAGCGCGGCGACGGCCTGCTCGTGCACGACGCCGAGCAGCACGCGCTCCTGCTCGGCCACCGGCAGGTCGACCAGCCGCGCGCGCAACGCGCTGGTGTCGGCGGGCTGGGGCGTGACGTTCTCGGACTCGCTCATCCGCGCTCCACTGCTCTGGCTGGTCGATCGCCGGCGGGCACTGGTCGAACACTCGCCGATCGCTGGTCGAACTTCGGACACGGCACGCCCCGCGACCGGTGCGGTCGCGGGACGGCGGGGTCGTGCTGGGGCGGGAGCGACCGGGGTCGCCCCCGCGTCCTCACTCCTCGGGGGCGAGGACCCGGCCGGTCGCCGCGTCCGTCACGGTGATGGCGGCCATGGGGCACATCTCGGCCGCGTCGATCAGGGCGTCGCTCGGGCCGACCTCGGGGCTCAGCGCGATCGCCTTGCCCTCCCGGATCTCGATCTCCGCCGGCGCGGTGCCGGCGCACACGCCGGTGCCGATGCACGCCTGCCGGTCCACCGCGACCTTCCAGATCGCCTCGGTGGTGCTCACCACTTCACCCGCAGCAGCCGGGGGCCGCGCACCAGCAGGCCCTTCTTCCACTCGACGCCCTCGTCGCCCTCGGCGAGGTCGAGGTCCGGGAACCGGGTGGTGATGACCTCCAGGGCGACCTGGAGCTCCATCCGGGCCAGCTGCGCGCCCAGGCAGTGGTGCGGGCCGTGGCCGAACGCGACGTGCGGGTTGTTGGCCCGGCGGAAGTCGATGTCCTCCGGGTCGGTGAAGATGTCCGCGTCGCGGTTGGCGCCGGGCAGCGAGACCAGGATGGGCTCGCCGGCCTTGACCACCACGTCGCCGAGCCGCACGTCCTCGGTGGCGTAGCGCGGGAACATGGCGGCGGGGTTGAGCGGGATGAGGCGCAGCAGCTCCTCGACCGCGGCCGGGATCAGCTGCGGCTCGGCCTTGAGCAGCTCGAAGTGCTCGCGGCTCTTGAGCAGCGCGTAGACGAAGTTCGGGATGTGCGTGGACACCGTCTCCGAACCGGTCAGCAGCAGGCCGACGCCGGTGATGGACAGCAGCTCCTGCTCGGTGAGCACGTCGTCGTTGTCCCGCGCCTTGACCAGCGCGCCGAGCAGGTCGTCCGTGGGCTCCGCGCGGCGCTGGGCGATGAGCGCGCCCATGTAGCCGAACAGCTCCTCGACCAGCGACATCAGCGGCTGGGCGGTGCTGGTCAGGCCCTCGGTCCAGACCCGGAACTTGGTGCGGTCCTCGAACGGCACGCCCAGCAGCTCGCAGATCACCACGATCGGGAACGGCAGCGCGAAGTGCTCGACCAGGTCGGCGGGCGAGCCCTTGGTGACCATGTCGTCGAGGAACTCGTTGGCGATGCGCACCGCGCCCGCGCGCATCTCGTTGACGCGGCGGGCGGTCAGGGCCTTGCCCGCGAGCTTGCGCAGCCGGGTGTGGTCCGGCGGGTCGAGGCCGATGATGCCCTCGTAGGTCATCTCCTCGCGGGTGCGGGGCTGGTCCTGGCCCTGCGCCGCCGCCCGGCTGAACCGGGGGTCGGTCAGCACCGTCTTGACGTCCTCGTACCGGGTGGCGAGCCAGGAGACCTCCCCGAAGGGGAGCTGGACGCGGCTGACCGGCTCGTCCCGGCGCAGCGCGCCGTACAGGGGGTCGATGTCGATCCCCGGTTCCTCGCTGAACGGGTAGCTGCGCACCTGCTGGGTTGCTGTCATTCTTTTTCTCCTCCGGGTGCGCCGGTCAGCCGACCGCCGCGCTCCACACGCCCAAATGAGGTTTGCCCGGAGGCTGGTCCGCGACCGCTCGCCGCACAAAAGGCCCGCCCCGGCACGATGGGGGAAGCCTAATCTCGCGCGGGAACCTCTTCACACCCCCGCAACGCCCCTACGTTCCCCCTATCGGCCGCCACCACCCCGCCACCACCGCGTCACCACCCGGTGAAGGGCCGTGACCAGCGCCGGTGATGCGCGACACGGTGGCCCGGACCGGTGCTCCGGGTGTGGTGAGGGGTGGTGCAGGGGCCGCACTAGGGGTTCCGGCGACCACTTTCGCACTAGGGTCGCACCACAGGGCCACCGCTGACCTCACCGGTCATTCGACGCGTTCTCCCGCGCCACCGCGGCCGCCGGCCCCGGTGGCGCCCGGAGTGCGCATTCCCGGCCTGCGAATCGAACCGAAGAAATCCTGGGATGCCCGAAACGGACGGTGTTTGCGCATGTCCCTGTTGGCCGCGGAGTCCTCCCGCTTCCGCTCGTTCGGCCCCCACCACGTGGACGAGGTCGCCGCGCGCTACGCGCTGCCCGCGCACCTGCTGGACAGCGTGCGGGTGATCGCCCAGGTGCTGCCGTTCCGCGTCAACGAGTACGTGCTGTCGCACCTGGTGGACTGGAGCCGCATCCCGGACGACCCGATCTTCCAGCTGGTGTTCCCCCAGCGCGGGATGCTCGACGAGAACGACGAGCGTGAGCTGTCGGTGCTGCTGCGCGAGGGTCGCAAGAAGGAGCTGCGCGAGGCGGTCGGCCGCATCCGCGCCGGGCTCAACCCGCACCCGTCCGGGCAGATGCAGCTCAACGTGCCGAACCTGGAGGGCACGCAGCTGCCGGGGATGCAGCACAAGTACCGCGAGACGGTGCTGTACTTCCCGCAGCAGGGCCAGACGTGCCACGCCTACTGCACCTACTGCTTCCGCTGGGCGCAGTTCGTCGGCGACGCCGACCTGCGGTTCGCCGCCCCGGGCCCCGAGCTGCTGGTGCGCTACCTGCGCAACCACCCGGCCGCGTCCGACGTGCTGGTCACCGGCGGCGACCCGATGATCATGAGCACCGAGCGGCTGCGCGCGCACCTGGAGCCGATCCTGTCGGTGGACACGGTGCGCACCATCCGCATCGGCACGAAGTCCGTGGCCTACTGGCCCTACCGGTTCACCACCGACCCCGACGCCGACGACGTGCTGCGCCTGTTCGAGCAGGTGGTGGCCTCCGGCCGGGCGCTCGCGGTGATGGCGCACTTCAGCCACCCGCGCGAGCTGGAGACCGCGCAGGCCAGGCTGGCGCTGTCCCGCATCCGCTCCACCGGCGCGATCGTGTACTGCCAGGCCCCGCTGGTCCGGCGGGTGAACGACGACCCGCGCGTCTGGGCGGAGATGTGGCGCGGCCAGCTCGCCGCGGGCCTGGTGCCCTACTACATGTTCGTCGAGCGCGACACCGGCCCCAAGGAGTACTTCAAGGTGCCGCTGGCGCGGGCGGTCGAGATCTTCCAGGCGGCCTACCGCACCCTGCCGGGCCTGGCCCGCACCGTCCGCGGCCCGTCCATGTCGGCCACCCCCGGCAAGGTCCTGGTCGACGGCGTCGAGGAGGACCTGGACGGCAAGCACTTCCGGCTGCGCATGGTCCAGGCCCGCGACCCCGGGCTGGTCGGCCGCCCCTTCCGGGCCAGGTACTCGGAGGAGGCGTCGTGGCTGAACGAGCTGGAGCTCGACCCGGCGACGCCGGCCGACATCCTGGCCGCGGTCAACGGCACCAAGGCCCCGGTCCGCTGACCCGGTCCGCCGACGACGAAAGGTTCGCTGTGGTCATCCGGAAGATCTCGCCCAACCTCGCGCTGGACCACCAGGTGTCGCTGCGCCGGGCCGCCGGCGAGCCGATCGTGCACCTGGGGTTCGGCGAGGCCCGCCTGCCCGTGTTCCCCGGCCTGGTCGAGCGGCTGGCCGCGGGCGCGGGCCGCAACTCCTACGGCCCCGTCCCCGGCCACCCCGGCGTGCTGCGCGCCGTGGCGGGCTACTTCGCCCGCCGGGCCCTGCCCACGACCGAGGAGCAGGTGATCGTGGCGCCGGGCAGCAAGGCGCTGCTCATGGCGCTCCAGCTGGTCGTCCCGGGCGACGTGCTGCTGACCGAGCCCTGCTGGGTCACCTACGCGCCCCAGGCGCTGGAGGCCGGCAAGCGCGTGATCGGCGTGCCGGTCCCGGCCGAGTGCGGCGGCGTGCCGGACCCGGACGCGCTGCGCGAGGCCGTGCGGGCCGCCCGCGCCGAGGGCGCGAACCCCCGGATCGTGGTGCTCACCGCGCCGGACAACCCCACGGGCACCACGGCGACGCCCGACCTGGTGCGCCGCATCTGCGCCGTGGCCGAGGAGGAGGACCTCCTCCTGGTCTCCGACGAGATCTACCGCGACCTGGTGCACGACCCGGACTTCGAGTACCTCAGCCCCGCCGAGGTCGCGCCGTCCCGGACGGTCGTGGTCACCGGCCTGAGCAAGAGCCTCGCCCTGGGCGGCTGGCGGATCGGCGCGGCCCGCTTCCCGGCCGACGAGGCCGGTCTGCGGATGCGCGCGGACGTGGCCTCGGTGGCGAGCGAGATCTGGTCCACCCTGGCCGGTCCCATGCAGGAGGTCGCCGAGTACGCGTTCGACGAGCCCGCCGAGCTGGTGGCCCGCCGCGACGCCGACGCCCGCCTGCACGGCGCCCTCGCGCGGGCCGTGCAGGACCTCGTGGTCAAGGCCGGCGCCCTGTCCCGCCCGCCCACCGGCGGCTTCTACGTCTACCCCGACTTCGAGCCGCTGCGCGGGCAGCTGGCCCACCAGGGCGTCGTCGACGGCGAGTCGCTCCAGGAGCACCTGGTCACCCACTACGGGGTGGCGGTGCTCGCGGGCACCCACTTCGGCGACGACCCCCGGGCGCTGCGCTTCCGCGCCGCCACCAGCGTCCTCTACGGCGACACGCCGGAACTCCAGCACGCGGCGATGGCGGCGGAGGACCCGACGACCGTGCCGCACGTCGCCGAGGCGCTGACGGCGATCGAGCTGGCCTTCACCTTCTCGAAGGCGGCCGTCCGGTGACCGCGATCGCCTTCCCCGGCATGGGGCCCGTCAAGTTCGCGGACGTGGCCAAGTTCATGCTGATCAACCCGTTCGCCCGCGAACTGCTGACCACCGCCGACGACGTGCTGGGCTACGACCTGTTCGCCGCCCTGCGCGACAGCGGGTCCGACTACGCCGAGGCCGCCCAGGTGGCGTTCCTGGTCAACAGCCTGGCCCTGGCCCGCTGGGCGGAGCAGCGCTTCGAGTTCGAGCCGGACCTCTGCACCGGGGCCAGCTTCGGCGGCAAGGCGGCGGCCGTGCACTCCGGCGCGCTCGGCGTCGAGGACGGCATCCGGCTCACCGCGGATCTGGTCCGCGTCGAGACCGAGTACTTCGCCGAGCACCACGGCGACGTGGTGACGCTCTCCTTCGCCCGCACGCCCCGCGACGAGCTGGACCGGGTGCTCGCCGAGCTGGACGACTGGCACGAGATCTCCTGCCACGTCGACGAGGACTTCTACATGGTCTCGCTCAAGCGGGACCGGCTCGGCTGGTTCCAGCAGCGCCTGAAGGCGGCGGGCGGGCTCCCCCTGTACGAGATGGACCCGCCGATGCACGTCAGCGCCTTCGCGGGGCTGCGCGACCGCGTCGAGCGGGAGCTGTTCCCGGGGCTGGCCTTCCGCGACCCGCGCACCCCGGTGGTCGCCGACCAGGACGGCTCGGTGCGGACCACCGCCGAGGGCGTGCGCGCGATCCTGCTCGACGGCGTGGTCCGGCCGGTGCGCTGGCCCGAGGTCGTGCGGTCGCTGCGGGCCGAGGGCGTCACCACGCTCTGCGTGGCCGGGCAGGACTCGCTGTTCGGCCGGGTGGCCTGCACCACCAACAACTTCACGGTGATCGCGGCGACCCCGCGCCTGGCGATGCAGCCGCACAAGCGCCCGGCACTGAGGAGGGCGGCATGACCGAGGACGACGCCGTGCTGCACGCCCGATTCCTGCGCGGCCTGCGCCTCGCGCCCGGCAACACCGCCCTCCACCTGGAGGACGGTCGCACGGTGAGCTACGAGGAGCTGCACGAGCTGGCGCTGGCCTGGGCCGGCGCGCTGCTCGCCGCCTCCGACGCGCCGCCCCGGGCGATCGGCGTGCTGGCCGACAAGACCCTGGAGTCCTACGCGGGCCTGCTCGCCGTGCTCTACACGGGCGCGATCGCGGTGCCGCTGCACCCGGACTTCCCGGCCCAGCGCACGCGGCACATGCTGGAGGCCGCGAAGGTGTCCGCGGTGGTGGCCGACGCGCCGGGCCTGGCCGCCCTGTCCGGGTTGGGCGTCGACCTGCCCGTGCTGGCGCCCGCCGCGGGTCCCGTGGTCGGCAGGCCCCTGGACGAGCCGGTCGCGGTCTCGTCGAAGGACCTGGCGTACGTCCTGTTCACCTCGGGCTCGACCGGCCGCCCCAAGGGCGTCCCCATCACGCACGCCAACGCGGACCACTACTTCTCGATCCTCGAACGGCGCTACGACTTCACCGCGGACGACCGCTTCTCCCAGTCGTTCGACCTGAACTTCGACTGCGCGATGTTCGACCTGTTCTGCGCCTGGGGCGCGGGCGCGCAGGCCCACCCGGTGCCCGGCGCCGCCTACCGCGACCTGCCCGCCTTCGTCGCCGAGCGGGGCCTGACGGTCTGGTTCTCCACCCCGTCGGCCATCACCCTGGTCCGCCGCATGGGCGGCCTGTCCCCCGGCTCGATGCCGGGCCTGCGCTGGAGCTTCTTCGCCGGCGAGGCCCTGCGCGCGGCCGACGCCGAGGACTGGCTGCGGGCCGCGCCCGCCTCCACCCTGGAGAACATCTACGGCCCGACGGAGCTGACCGTCACCATCACCGGGCACCGCTGGACCTCGGGCACGCCGGACCTGTGCCTCAACGGCCTGGTGCCGATCGGCGAGGTCCACGAGGGGCACGACCACCTCCTGCTCGCCGAGGACGGCGGGGAGTCGGACACCGAGGGCGAGCTGTGCGTCACCGGCCCGCAGATGACCTCGGGCTACCTGGACGCGGCCGACGACGAAGGCCGCTTCCTGCACCACGACGAGCGCCGCTGGTACCGCACCGGAGACCGCGTCCGCCGGCACCCCGACGGCACCCTGGTCTACCTGGGCCGGTTGGACTCCCAGGTCCAGCTGGCGGGCTGGCGCGTCGAGCTGGCCGAGGTGGAGCACGCCCTGCGCGCCTGCGAGGGCGTCGTGGACGCGGTCGCGGTGACCCGCCCCACCGACACGGGCCTGGAGCTGGTCGTCTACTACACCGGCGAGCCCACCCCGCCGCGCCTGCTGGCGAAGGAGCTGCGGGACGTGCTGCCGAAGGGGATGCTGCCGCGCGAGTACCGGCACGTCGACGAGTTCCCGCTCAACTCGAACCGCAAGGTCGACCGGGGTGCCCTGGCCAAGCTGACCTCCGGCGGCTGACCGACGCGGGCGCGCCCACCGGTCACGTGGACCGGTGGGCGCGCCCGCGTTCTTCGCGGTGTCCTGGGGCTCGTCGCGGTCACGCGATCAGCATCCCGGTGGGAGAACCGGCGCACCCGAGGACGGCGATGAGACCACGGACCTCCGGCGAGGCGTCCCGTCCGGTGTCGGGACGGGCATGAGCGAGGTCGTGTTCACCCGGGAGAACGGCTGGATACCGCGGGTCGTCCGCGCGGACGGCGAACTGAGGCTCGAACTCGGCGCCGGGGCCGACGCCAACCACGACCCCCGCACGTTCACCGTCCCGCTCTCCGAGACCCACCTCCGGGCGATCCGGGACGACCTGACCCGGCACCTGCTGCTGTGGAGCGCGCTCCTGCCCCTGTGCGCGGCCGCCGGGACCAGGGGCCCGCTCGACGAACGCGCGGCGGTCGCGCTGCTGGACCCGATCCTCCTCGACGCGCCCGAGGACGTGGAGTCGCTGTTCCGGGACGTCGCCTGGGACCGGCGCCGACTCGTCGCCCAGGGCGCGGACGTCGCGCTGCTGGAGCGCGGCGAGGTCTTCGCCGCGCTGCGCCCCGCGACCGCGGAGTCCGACTGGCGCCGCGTCCACGAGTACGACGCGGACCGCGACCGCGACCGCGCCCGGCGCGGGGTGCGGCTCACCCCGCTCGACGCGGCGCTGCTCAAGTACACGGGCCGCTACCCGCACGGCGGGAAGCGCCCGACCCGGGAGCCCGACGCCGTCGACCCCGACCTGCTGCCCGAGGTCATGCGGGTGATCGCCACCGCGGAGCGGGCGTGCGCCGGGATGCGGATCTCCCCCGGTCGGGGGAACGCTCCGGGGCACAGCGGGTGGAAGCGGGTGGAGGAGGAGGTCGACCGCGCGGTCCGCGGCGCCCACCCGCACCTCGTCGACGACGCGGTGCGCACCGTGAGCTTCCTGATGTGCTCGGAGGCCGCCGCCCGGTCGCGGACGTCCTGAGGGCGGTCGGAGCGACGGCCGGGCGGGGACGCCCGGGACGCGCCGTCCTCCGGTGGCCGGCCGCCGGGGCTGATCCGCGCTCACCGGTCCACGTGACGGGTGAGCGCGCCCGCGACCTCCGGGTGCCCCAGGTAGGCGCCCAGGGTGTGGAAGTCCAGCAGTCCGATGTGGACGTCCGCGTGGTGGTCGACCGGGAACCGGTCCCCCAGGCGCGGCGGCAGGGCCACGAGATCGCCCAGGTCGGCGTAGTTCTCCCACCGCGCGACACCGGCGGGTTTCGCACCCCGTTCGCCGCGCGGCGCGGGGTCCAGCGCGTGGAACACCGCCCCCGGCGCGCCGAGCGGCGACCCCAGGGTCACCAGCAGGTCGACCTCCAGGTCCGGGTGGGCGTGCAGGGCCTCGTACGCGACCACCGAGCCCAGCGAGTGGGCGACCACGACGCCCGGCCGCGCCCGCCGGATCGCCTCCGCGATGCGGTCGCGGGCGGCCTCCCGCCGGTGGCGTTGCCCCGTGTAGGCGGAGACCTCCCTGATCAGGGCGGCCACCACGCGCCCGCACCGCTGGACCGAACCGCCGCGTCGGCGGGCGAGCACGCCCAGGGCCTGCCGCACCGGCCACAGGAACGGGTTCTGCGGCTCGTCCGGCACCTCGACCCCGGCCAGTTCCAGCCACCGCTGGGCGAGCACGAGTTCCGCGTCCGTCAGGTCGTCGAGGCCGTCGTCCCCCTCGTCCTGCCGCTCGTCCACCGGGTCGTCGAACAGCAGGTCGGCGTAGTAGGCCATGACGACCTCGGGAGGCGCGGGGAGGCTCGCCTCCGCCTTCGCCAGCCCACGGGCCAGGTGGCCGCCGGCATCGAGGGCGAGCCCGGCCGCGGCGTCCTGGGCGGACAGTCCCTTCTGCCGGTTCCAGATTCCGTGCACCACGACTATTGCGGACAGGACGGCACCTCCGTGTGGTACTCCGACCTGCGTCGGGCGTGAGCCGGGCGACCACCATGGTCGCACGGTCGCGCTCAACTGGTTCCGTGAAAGGGTGGCGATGGTCAAGTCCTGGGTGGTCGGTGCCGGCGGTTTCCCGGTCCGGCTCGTCACCGAGGAGGAGCGTGTCGCCGGCACCGCGCCGTTCTCCCGGCTGGAGAGCGTCGAGCCGGCGGTGAAGCGCGTGAGCCGTGAACTGGACCGCCTCGGCCTGTCGGCGGGCCGCCCCCTGGTGGACCCGGACCACAGGACCGCGACCGCCGCGTGGCGGGACGTCCGGAGCCAGGCCGAGGACGAGCCGCTGGTACTGCTGTTGAGCGGCCACGGCGAGGTGCTCAACAACGAGCTGTACTTCGCCGTTCTCGACAGCGCCAGGGGCGTGGAGTTGCGCGAGACGACGCTGAACGTCAGCGCGATGCTCGGCGACGTCGAGGCGGGCGCCACCGGGCCCGCCCTCTTCCTGCTCGACGTGTGCCGGGCGGGCGCCGCCCTGTTGGCCCAGGACTTCCACCACCTGACGGACCGCCGCCGCAAGTCCTGGGTGATCGCGGCCTGCGGCGCGGACGAGTCGACGTTCGGGGCGCGGTTCAGCACCGCCACGGCGGCGGTGCTGAGGCGCCTGGCCAGGGGCTGGCTCGACGTCACCCCCGTCCTGCCCTTCGTCCCCGTCGAGACGCTCGCGGCCGAGATCGACCGCGAGCTGGGTCGTACGGCCGGAGCCGGTCACCCCTCCTCGGTCCTGCGCACGCCGACGTCGGAGGCGACGATCCAACCCGCCCCGTTCTTCGCGAACCCGGCCCACGCCAAGGACCCCTTCGCGCGCTACCGCGCCAGGACGAGCGCGGCGCTGTGGCAGCTGGCGGCCGAGAGCGACCCCGGCCTGGACCCGGTGCACTTCATCACCAGGGCCGCCGGCACCCCGACCGCCGACCACTGCCTGTTCACCGGTCGCGACGTGGAGCTGGCGCGGATCGCCCGGTGGATGGAGGCGCCGAGCAGCGGGGTGCCGAACCTCCTCGTGGTCACCGGTAGCCCCGGCTCGGGCAAGTCCGCGCTGCTCGGCGTGGTGGCCTGCCTGACGCACCGCCAACTCCAGCCGGTGGCCAGGACGGTGCTCAGCCGGATCCGGCAGAACCGCCCGCGACCCACTGCCCGCGTGCTCGCCGTGCACGCCCGCCGGCGCACCGCCACCGAGGTCGTGTCGTCCCTGCTGCGGCAGCTCGACCCCGGGCACCCGGACCCGCAGTCGTCGCCGACGCTCGACGACCGGGAGCCCGGGGACGACGTGGGGACGCTGGTGCGGCGCCTGTCACAAGCGGGGCCGGTGATCGTCATCGTTGACGCGCTGGATGAGGCGATGGACCCGGAGAAGCTGTTGACGACGGTCCTGGAGCCCGTGTCGAAGGGCGCCGACTGCCGGCTCCTCATTGGCACCCGTCCCTGGTGGGACCGGTTCCCCGCGCTGAGCCCCGACGCGAACGCCCCGGAAGGCGTACTCAACCTCGACACCGTGCCGGAGGAAGACCTCTCCACGTTCCTGGACGACCGGCTGTGGTCCGACCGGCGCTACGGCGCCGACGTCACCAAGGCCCTCGCCGCACGCCTGGCCCGCTCCCCGGACAACGGCGGCTTCCTGCTGGCGACGCTGTTCGCCGACCACCTGTCCCGGCTGCCGGCCGACGTCCCGCTGACACCCGAGGAGTTGGTCGGCCGGCTGCCCGACACGATCTCGGGGATGCTCGACCTCCACCTGAACACCATCGGCGCCGCCACCCCCGCCGTGGGGCCACTGGTGCGGGCGCTGGGCACCGCGCGCGGTCGCGGGATGCCGCTCGACCTGCTCCACGCCGCAGCCCGCGCCTGCGCGCCGGGGACCCCGTCGACCGACCTCGACGACACCCGGGAGGCGCTCGCCGAGATCGCGTTCTACCTGCGCACCGACGTGGACGTGGACGGCCGCCTGCTGTACCGGTACTTCCACCAAACCCTGGTCGACCACGTCCGGGACGCGGTGGACCACGCGGCTGTGCTCGACGCCCTGGTGGCGGCCGTGACCGAGGCGGGTTCCTGGGGGTCCGCGCACCCCTACCTCAAGCGCCACCTGGCCGGCCACGCGGCAGAGGTCGGTGGCGCGCTCGACGGCCTGCTGGGCGACGCGGGCTTCCTGGTGCACGCCGAGCCCGACGAACTGGCCCCCCACCTCCACCTGGCGGTCGGGGAACGCGCCCGAGCCCACGCGTCGGTGTACCGCACGTCCGTGCCCCACCACCCGCTGCGCGGGGTCACCGAGGTCCGCCGACAGCTCCTCGCGCTCGACGCGCTGCGGTGGAACCTGCCCGTGCTCGCCCGGGACGTGGCGGCGACCGGCACGCCGCTGATCCCCCCGCGTTGGGCGACGGGCTCGCTCGTGCACCCCGCGCTCCGCCACTCGCTGCCGCACGGCCCAGGGGTCGAGGAGCCGACCGCGGTGGAGCTGGCCGGCATCCCGCACGCGCTGACCACCAGCGCCCTCCACGGCCACACCGACGTGAAGCTGTGGAACCTGGTGGACGGCAGCCTGCGGCACGTCCTGCCCCACCCGGGAGATCCCGGGACCCGGGTCTCGGTCGTCGACGTGGTGGGGTTCGAGGGCAGGCCCCACGCGGTCACCGGCGACAACAACGGCTGTCTGCGGGTGTGGGACCTCGTCGACGGCGTCGAGCGCCACGTGGTGGCCACCGGCGGACCGAACCTGCCCGCCGTGCGGCACGCGCCCGCCTCGCAGTTCTCGATCGTGGACCGAAGGGCCGGGCTGACCGCCAAGGCCACCGCGTCCACCGGCGGCCTCTACGGGATCGTCGCCTCGAACGGGGGCTTCCGGGTCTGGGACCTCGTCAGCGGCCGCGAGCACCTCTTCATCCCGGCGGAGGGGCTGGCCGGCGACCCGCCGAGGTTCCGCGGTTTCGCCCGGCTCCGCGACACCCCGCACGTGCTGGTCACCGCGGGCACGCACATCAAGGCCGTCGACCCGGTGACAGGACGGGAGCACACCCGGGTCCCGGTGGGCCCGGACCACCCCCAGAACTTCTTCCTGCTGGAACTCGGTGGGGAGCCGTACCTGCTCGTCCACGACGAGAAGTGGGCCCACCTGCACGACCTGACCGGTGGCGGGGAACGGCTGACCGTTCGACGCCGGTCGTCGAGGCTGACCAACTACTTCTGGTACGACCTGGGCGATCGGCACCTGTTGGCCGTCGCCCGCGGTGAGCAGGTCGTCGTGTGGGACGTCGCCGACAACTCGTCCGAAACCCGCGAGATCCCCTCGTTCGAAGAGGAGGCGGTTACCCGGTGGCTGCACCTCGTGGGCGACGAACTCGTCCTGGTCCTGGTGTTCGAGTCCGGTCTCGCCGTCTGGGGCGTCACCGGGGGCGGGGTCGACCACGTCCCCCTCCCGGTCGAGCGGTCGTCGAAGCTCTACGTGGTGGGTTGTGCCGATGTGCGGGGACGCTCGCTCCTCGTGATCTCGAACGAGTACGCGCACTTCGTCGTGGACCTGACGGACCGGACCCTCCGGCACGTCCTCTCCCACGGCGACGGGGAGAACCGCACGGACCTGGCCTACATCTCCAGCACGCTGGTGTCCTCGTGGCTGCTCACCACCGCGTGGGACACCGTCGTCCGGGTGTGGGACCTGACCGAGGAGGGCCACCGCCAGCAGTCGTCCGGCGGACGGGGCAAGGTCGACGGGCTGGGGCTCGTGGAGGTCGGAGGGCGGCCGCACGCGCTCGCGGCCCGCGCCGGTTCTCTCACGCTGCTTGACCTGGCGACCGGCCGGACCGTCAGGACGACCTCCCTCTCCCGGGACGATCCGGCGTTTTTCCTGGAACCCCGCAAGGTCTACGTGGCGGAGCGGCACGCCCTGTTCCGGCTCGACCGCCACCACATCCGCGTCTGGGACTTCACCACCGGCGTCGACCGGGAACCGCTGGCGGTCCGGCCCGGCGACCGGGAACCGCTGCTGACCACCGTCGGCGGGCGCGACTGCGCCGTCCGCCTGTCCGACGACGGTCGAGGGCTCGTGGTGCGCGACCTGGAGAGCGGCGAGGTGCGGAAGGCGGTCCACGACGTCGAGGCCGCGGAACGGGTCGCGGGCCACGCGGTGTCGTTCGGCGAGGTGGCCTACGTACTGACCAGTTGGACCACCGGCGCGGACCGGTTCTGGGAGGCGTGGGACGTGGCGGGCGGTGAGCCGAAGGGCGTCCTGGTCCACCCGGACGACGAGGTCGGCCACAAGCAGGGGCTTCTGGTGGGCGACGAGGAGCGGGTGCTCGTGGTGACGTTGAGCGGTGGCACGGCCCGCGTCTGGCGGGCCTCCGGCGGCGAGGAGCTGTTCACCCTGTCCCACGCGCCGGACGCTCCGGTCGAGAAGATCGCGACGGCCTCCGTGGCGGGCACGCCATACGCCTTCACCACCGGCGCGGACTGGCTGATCCACGTGTGGGACCTGTCCGACGGGATGAGGGTGTGCACGCTCGCCCCGGATCGGGTCCCGTCCGGCAACTTCTCGTTCATCGAGAACGTCGTGACGATCGGCGGTCACCTGCACATCGCGACGCTGGACAGCGAAGGCGTGGTCGACCTGTGGAACCTGTCCGACGGGACGAAGCGGCGCACCATCACGCTCCCCGAACAGCCGTCGAGCTGGCTGCTAACCGAGACCCCGGACGGGCGCGTGCAGCTGATGGTGACCACCGGGGGCAGCCGGGGCAACGGCGTCGTCCTGATCTGGGACCTGGTCGACGAGACCGACGACGAGCCGGTCCAGCTGGTGCTGCCCGACCCGGTGCTGGCGATGGGCATGTCGGCGCGGGGGCTGGTAGTCGCGTTCGGCGCGGACGTCGCCCTGTTCGACAACGGCGCTCCGGAGGAGGACCCGGCGGGCCGGCCCACGCCCCTGCAACTACCCCATAATGCGCGCTGAACCTGGCGGGAACATTTCGGACGCGCTATCGTCCGATGATGGGGAGAGTACACCACAGGTCATTGCCGAGTGTTCTACATCACAGCTGAACCGCGTTCACGGAACAACCAACGAAAGTCGCGAACACGCGGTTTGTGACCTGTTCGTCAATTCACCACAGTGAACCACGGTCAAGCCCCCCACCAGCGGATACGTAATTCCCGAAGCCGGTTTCGGGACATTCCCGCACACAGGTCTGGACCACCTGCCCGGATGACGGGAAAAGCGCATTCGTCACCGATGACTTCGGTCGTTCACCGACCGACCATCGGCCCGTCCCGACCCGCCCGCCCGACGCGACAGGCTGCGCTCGGTGGATCGATCCACCGCTCCGCACATCGCTGAAGGTGACCAACACATGCGCATTCGACGCGTCCTGTCCCTGCTCGTCGGCGCCGCCGCCCTGGTGTCCACCGCCGCCCTGGCCGCCCCGGCGTCCGCCGCGCCGGCCGTGCCCCCGAGCCAGACCGACATCATCGACGGCGGCCCGGCGTCGTACGCCCCGTTCGCGGTCCGCCTGTTCGCCAACGGCACCCCGTGGTGCTCCGCGACCATCATCGCCCCGTCGTGGGTGCTGACCGCGCAGCACTGCGTCTCCGACGACAGCGCGACGTACACGTTCCGGATCGGCAGCCTCCAGCAGAACTCCGGCGGCACCCTGGTGACCGGCGTCGAGGTCGTCGACCACCCCTCGGCCGACATCTCCCTGGTCCGGATCGACCAGGCGCAGCCGACCTGGTGGCAGTTCGCGAGACTCGGCACGTCCTCGGCGGTGGCGGCGAACCAGGCCGTGCAGATCTGGGGCTGGGGCGCCACCTGCCTCGGTGACGAGATCAGCTGCCAGTCACCGGTGCTGAAGATGGCCAACACCCTGGTCGAGTCGGTCAGCGCGTCCGACTGGCTGGGCGGCGTCGCGATCTCGTCGACGCGCGTGGACGGCATCGCCGCCGGCGGCGACTCGGGCGGCCCGATGATGGCCACCAGCCCGGTCGACGGCCAGTACTACCAGGTGGGCGTGTCGTCCACGAGCGACCGCTCGAACTGGTGCGCCTACACCAACATCACCGTCTACCGGCCCTGGATCCTCTCGGTCGCGGGCGTGTGACCGGAGCCCGACTGCCGTGCCCCCTGTTCAGGGCGCGAGAGCGGTGAAGCGCTCGGCCGGGATGTCCCGGCCGAGCGTTTTCGCGTGGACGACGTGGTCACTCGTCCACGACGGGGATCCGGTAGGTCAGCCCGTAGCGGTCGCCGGGAACCACGATGTCGCACGTCTCGACCGGCAGGCCATCCGTGAGGAACGTCCGCGTCGGCTTTCGCGCCGGCACGCCGCGCGTCGTCGGCGAATTCGTCCGTGAGCTTGCGCCCGCGGTAGCGATCGCGGGCCAGCCGTTCGACCTGCTGTCGCGGGCGCACGAAACTGCCCTTGCCGCTGTGACTGTCGACCAAACCTTCGCCAAGCCCGCGAATACCCGCTATCCGCACCGGCCAAAGAGCGTTATTCAGAAGCCACCAACCGAGTCAGCAGCACTTCAGGCTGGTGATGCTGCGGATAATCGCGGGCGATCGTGGGCGATTCTGCCGGTCGGGCGCGGTAGCCGGCGGCGGGGATCTTCCGGTTCTTGAGGTGGGCGATGGCCTTCAATCTTCATGTCTGACATATCATTGTAATTAGAGCGAGAGCGAAGCTGTTCGTAGGTGAGCAATAGTGCGTCAAGTTGCTCGATCGCAACTTTCAAGTCAGCCATAATCTCGGCATTGCAACATGGAGAGTTGGCCGTGGTCTTCAAGTCGACCTCGACTAGATTTCCAATCGTGACTACGCAGGCAAGCCGATCTGCGTACCACCCGCTTACCCCTACCAGCCGCCGGTAGCCCTAACCGTAATAAACTGTAAACCTTACAATGCCCTTACCCCGACCACATCTCTAATCCGCTCCTCCAGCTCACGCACATCAGCGATCTGGGAATGCGTGTGCGATGCGTCAGCGAGCTGCTCAAGGGCGTCATTGACCCGATCAGATCGTACAGAGCCGACCGATGCAAGTGCGTCGTTGCCCAGACGTACTGCCTCATATGGGTCATCACAGGCCATCATCAGAATGGCGAGATTGACTTTAGCCAGCGCCTTGCCGCGGGAGTGCCCTTCCGGAAAACGGGCGACGGCTGATTCGAGTTTCTGGCGTGCCTCTTCGTGCCCGCCACCACTCAACGCCACGTACAACAGCGCCCGACCCGCGTCGCGTTCCAGGTGAGCAGCGTTGTAGTACGAAATCCACTCCGGTTCGGTGTCGGTCGTCACCTGTGCGAACAGGTCTTCGGCCTTGCCGACCGCGGCGCGACAGTCCTCGCTGCGGGAAACCCCGGCCAGCCCGAGTGCACGGGCCTGACGGGTGTGCATCATCGAGCCGACTTTCGGGCTCAACCGGTCAGCCCGAACCAGCGCCATCTCCGCAAAGCTCAAGGCGTCATCGGTCCGCCGCTGATGAACCGAGAGGTTCACCAGGCCGGAAAGAGCCTTGGCGCGCATCGCCCAGTCACCAGATTCCGTCGCACAGCCCACTCCAAACCGGAAGGCACGTTCAGCGTGGGTGTGCAAGCCTGCGTCGAAGCAGACTCCAGCAGCTGTATCGGCCAGCTCGGCCACAGCCGAGAACAGCGTGCTCCGCACACGAGCGCTGGCGAACGAGCCTTCGGTCAGCTCAGCCGAGGCAGATAGCTGGGTCATGACGGCACGAGACGAGAGCTTTCCGCCGTACTGGTGGTCTTGGCCGGCGAACAGCCGGGAGAGCTGCCGCACGTGATCCACGTCAGCCTGGCCGATCTTGGCGCGGCCGGCGACGCTCGCCGTTCGGGCACCGAACTCCTGCATCGGGTCAGAGAACGCCAGGCCAGCCACTGAACCAGCCAGCACGCGCAAAAACGTCTTTCGCTCCACGTCATCCCCTCCTTCGGCAGAGCCGGGGCTTGTCTCCACGGTAACCCGTGGGTGGGGCACGGCTTCAGCGGCAGGATTCAGCAAGGCGTCCAGCTCGTCCATGTCGATCTTCAGCAGCCTCGCCAGCTTCGCCCGCACGTAGGGCAGTGGCTCACGTGCCCCTTGCTCCCAGCGGGCCACCGTGGAGCGGTCGACGTCCAGGGCATGAGCGAATGACTCCTGGGTGAAGCCGGCAGCCTTCCGAGCGCGTACAAAGCCTGATCGCCGTACTGCCATCGGATGACCTCCTGGCCCGTGCCTGCCGTATCGCCGGGGTGAACATTCCCGCTGGTCGAGCGTAGCGCTGCACCGAACTGGCCTCATTCGGGCGATAGATCCGCTTCAGAGCTGCGCTGTCGTTCGCCCCACCGGGATTCCACTCTTGATCTCGAACCCAGCGCCAGGCAAGCCCTCCGGGCGAATCTGCCTCCCCGAGTCCCGGTGGCTTCCGCGCCGCCTGGTGCTGGGTGTCACCCGATGACGACACCGACGCCACATAGGGAGCAGCGCCCATGTCACCCCGCAATACCCAACCGTCCACATAGGACCGGGCGTAGAGGATTCCGAACACTGTCCGCCTGCGCACCACCATGTTCGCTCGTGCCGCACAGCTCGCCGGTTTCCACTCGGGCTACGGGCCGGCCAAGGCGACGGGCGTCAACCGCTCCACGGTGGCACGGGTGACGAGTGGCGAGCTTCAGCCCCGTCCGGCGTTCATCGGCGGTGCGCTTGTCACCCTCGCCCCGATGCGGTGTGACGACCTGTTCGAGGTCGTTCCCGCCTCCGCCCCCTCCGGGGATTCCTCGACCGAAAGGCAAGACCGTGCCGACCAGCACGCTGGACACCGAAGCGTCCACGACCCTGCAAGCCGCCCTGCACTACGCCGAACCGGGTTGGCCCGTGCTACCCGGAGCGATCTGGAAGGACGGGCACTTCGCCAACCCGGCTGATGAGCTACCCGTCACCAGTCCGTGCCTCCACCCCATCGAGGCAGCGACCACCGACGCCGAACTGGTGCGCGCATGGTGGTCGGCGCCGGGTCTGCACGCACCCGACGTCTTCACTGTAACCGGTCCGGAGCTGGGCGCGTTCGCGGTGGCCGAACCGTTGGTCATGGCCCTCGCCGACGACCCCTGGTTCTCGAAGCTGCCGACGCCGGTGTTGGCCTTCCCGAACATGCCCCTCGCCTACTTCCTCGTCCGGCCGCCGGTGCCCTCGATGCTCATGAGCCACGAGGCTCGGGGCGTGGAGGCCAGGGTGCCCCTGCCCCTGCCGCCCAGTGGCCTGGAGACCACGCCCGTGCTCTGGCTGGTCACACCCGCACAGGCAGGCCACCACCTGATGCCCGCCGATGCCCTGGTCGACCTGATCCAGAGCTACGAGAGGAAGAGCGCATGACCAAGCTGGTTGTCACGTCAGACCAAGCCGTGAAAGGGCTGGACAGGACCTTTATCGCTTTGGTCGATGAGCAGCCGATCCCGCAGAACGTCGTGCCTGACTCCGGCAGCACGGATGGCGACAGGGTGAAGCCCGTCGTCCCCTACGTGGCCATGTGGAGCGAGGAGGTGGTGGAGGAACCGCGGCTCGTGGAGCACCCCAGCGGGGCGGGGATCGCGTACGCGGACGAGATCCTCGGCGATCGGGACAGCCGGGGCGTTCTCTGGGACCGGGCGGCGATCGCGCCCGGACACGGCAAGCCGCAGTTCGCCAAGATCCACGTCCACCGCCAGCGCCGCGCCATGCGGAAGCTGCTGTGCCAGGTCTGCGGCCAACCCGCCGACGAGGACGAGGACGGCGTCCTCTGGCTCCTCCCCGACCGCACGGGGCGCTGGGCCGGGTGGCCCGAGGAAATGCTCGTCAGCGAGCCCCCGGTCTGCGCGCCCTGCCTCGCCCTGGCGACTCGCGTCTGCCCCGCCTTGCGCAAGGAGGGGCACCTCGTGATCCGGGCGGGCTCGTGCCCGACCTACGGGGTCGAGGGCTTCCGGTACCGCGCGGGACCACGGCGGCGGCCGGTTCCCGTTGAGCGCGAACTCGTCTCCTTCGCCGACCCCGCCATCGCCTGGGCCCTGGCTTCCAAGTTGGTGCGCGAACTCCTCGACTGCGCGGTCGTGGAGGTCGAAGCGGGCGTGTGACCGATCGGTGGCACCGAGGCCCCGTTCAACGAGAACACCCGGTGATCCAGGGTGAACGGTGCCGGGCTCGTTCGACGGGAGAAGTCCGGCGGGATACGAACCTTCACCGGAGGGGAGCAACCACCGTGGCGACGCTGAAGGCCATCTACGACCACGAGTCGGGTCAGGCGCCCGTCCAGGTCAGGACGCAAGGCGAGCTGGAGGCGTTGATCGAGCGCGTGCGCGCCTGCTCGACCGGCTACCCGTGCCCGGCCGTCGTCGACATCACCGTCATGGACGACCCCCGGGGCTTCCCGCGGTTGTACGCCGGGATCGGGGAGGACCGGGGCTATGTCCACGAGCTGCCCCCTGGTGGGCAGGCGAGGGCCACGGCAGGAGATCGCGAGGCGACCGGTGTGGTGATCTACGACTTGCAGGGGCACGAGCTGGAGGTGCCCGCCAACCAGGAGGTGTCCCTGTCGGTGGTGCGCGCCGTGCTCTCCGCCTACCTGACGTGCGACGGGACGATTCCGGCGGATCAGCCCGGTCTTCAGCTCGTCGGCGCGTGAGGTGGGTGCCGATCCGCGGTTCACCCAGACCTCGTAGCGGCTTCCGCCGAACACGCCAATGGGGCGCCCCCGTCCCGGGACGCCCCACCGACTTGCCCGACTCAGCGCCGGCCGATCCCGGCCAGCAGCGCCGCGCGGTCCACCTTCCCGTTCGGCGTGGTCGGCAGCTCGTCGAGCACCCGGACGTCCTGCGGCACCATGTAGTCCGGCAGCGCCTCCATGCAGAATGCCTTCAGCTCCAGCTCGTCCAGCCCCTCGGCCCCACCCGCCAGCACGACGAACGCGGCCAGCGCCGGCTCCCGGTCGGGCACGGGCACCAGCAGCGCGGTGGCCGCCGCGACGCCCGGGAACTCGGCCACCCGGCGCTCGACCTCGCCCAGCTCCACCCGGTTGCCGCGGATCTTGACCAGCGAGTCCGCCCGGCCGCTGAAGTACAGCTCGCCGCTCTCGCCGCGCCGCGCCAGGTCACCGGTCCGGAACACCACCTGGCCGGCCCGCGGGTTCAGCGGGTCCAGGACCAGTGCCCGACCGGTGGCCTCCGGGTCGTTCCAGTAGCAGGTGAACAGGGCCGCGCTGCGGAGGTGCACCTCGCCCACGCCGCCGACCTCGTCGACCGGCTGCCCGTCCTCGTCGATCAGCACCATCTCGGCGCCGGGGTGGGCGAAGCCGATCGACAGCTCCTCCACGTCCTCCGGCAGCGGGTTGGGCACGTCGGTGAACGACGACGCCACGGACTCGGTGCTGCCGAAGCAGTTGACGATCCGCACGCCCGGCAGCAGCGACTGGAGCGACCGCAGCTCCGGCATCGGGAACTTCTCGCCCGAGTAGAGGATGCCGCGGATCGCGCCACCCAGCTCGCCCAGCATCTCCGACTCGTGCCGCAGCACCGGCCGCCAGATCGACGGCACGCCGTTGACCTGCGTGGCCTGCGCGTCGTGCAGGAACCTGACCAGCTTGCGCGGCCACCGCAGCAGGTCGCGCGGCACCGGGACCACGGCCGCGCCGCTGCCCAGCGCCAGGCCGATGTCCAGCAGCGAGAAGTCGAACTGGAGCGGCGAGGTGGTCGCCACCCGGTCCTCGGCGGAGACGATGCCGTGCGCGAGCATCCCCCGGAAGAAACCCAGGATCGCCCGGTGGCTCATCACCACGCCCTTGGGGCGCCCGGTGGTGCCCGAGGTGAAGATCATGTACGCCGCGTCGGTCGGGGTGACCTCGCGGCGGTGCCGGACCCGCGGCGCGGGAGCGCGCTCCACCACCAGGCCGTCCGGACCGAACCGCGCCAGGCCGACGCCCTCCGCGACACCCTCGCGCCGACCGTTCGCGGCCTGGAGGTGCAGCGCGGGCTCGACCGCCTCGACGATCGCCTGCAACCGCTGCGCGGGCGTCTCCGGGCTGACCGGGATGTAGGTCAGGCCCAGCGACGAGCACGCCAGGAACGCGGTGATCGACCACGACGTGGTGTCGGACTCCAGCACCACCCGGTCGCCGATGTCCAGGCCCAGCTCGTCCAACTGCGCCGCCAGCGCCGAGACCCGGCGCTCCAGCTGCCGGAAGGAAATGGCGCCGAACTCGCCGTCGGCGTATTCGACCACCGCCGGCCGCTCCGGCACCAACCGCGCGCCGACGAGCAGGAATTCGTGCAAAGTCGCGACCTGGTCGTGCGCTCGCGCGAATACTTCTCGACCCATGCTCTGGTGCACCCCACTTGTCGAAGCCGACCGAACGCACAGCCATCCAAAGGCTAGCAGTGCAGCTCAGAGGGCCAACCCGGAACATACCCCTAACGGACCCCTAATCCGCTCCGCAATCCGCCCCGCAAACCCCTTCGGGGTTTTTCGGACTCCGTGCGAGATCATTGTTGCACGGTTTTGCCGTGCTACCGTTGCGACATCGCAGCGGCACATTGTCAAATTGACCCGGAAGGGGCACGGTCATCATGTGGGAAGAGCGGTTCGAGGAGATCCTGCGCAAGCACCTGCCGTTCCTCGACGCGGGCGAGGAGCTGAGCGCGGACATCGAGCTGCGCGACGTCGGCCTGGACTCGCTGGCCATGGTCGACCTGCTCGCCGAGCTGGAGAAGGGCTACGGCGTGCGGTTCCGCGACGACGCGCTCAACCCCGAGACCTTCCGCACGCCCGAGACGCTGTGGACCACGCTGTCCGGGATGCTCGAACCGACGGCCTGACCGAGCGCGGGAGAAGGGGGGCGGACCAACCGGTCCGCCCCCCTTCTTCGTGCCCACGACCCCTTACAGCCCCTTGAGGAACTCCAGCAGCACCGGGTCGAACCGGTCGGGGTTCTCCAGGTGCGGCAGGTGGCTCGCGTCCGGCACGACCTCCAGCCGCGCCCCCGGCACCAGCTCGTGGAACGGGGCGGTCGCCGCCGCGGTCACCTCGTCGTGCTCGCCGCGCACCACCAGCGTGGGCGCGGTGATCGACGGCAGCTCCGGGATCAGCGAGTAGTCCTTCAGCGTGCCGGTGATGTGGAACTCGTTGGGCCCGTTCATGGCGCCGTACACCGTCGGGTTGGTGGTGATCTCCATGAACGTCGCGGTCAGGTCGCTGGGCAGCGACGTCATCCGGCACACGTGCCGCTGGTAGAACACCGCGCTGGCCTCCTGGTACTCGCGGCTGCCCGTGGTGCCCGCCGCCTCGTGCCGGCGCAGCACCTCGTCCACGCCGGCGGGCAGCGCCTCGCGCAGCTCGTCCAGCTCCGCCAGCCACAGCGGGTAGGAGGCCGGCGAGTTGGCCACCACGAGCCCCACCAGCCCGGCGGGCCGCCGCGCGGCGTGCGCGGCGGCCAGGACACCGCCCCAGGACTGGCCGAACAGCACGTACCGGTCGGCGATGTCCAGCGCCTCCAGCAGGTTGTCCAGCTCGTCGAGGAACAGCTCGGGCGTCCAGAAGTCCGCGCCCCGGTCGCGCAGGTGGGTCGAGCCGCCGTTGCCCAGCTGGTCGTAGTGCACGACCGGCCAGCCCTCCTCGACCAGGGACGCCAACCTCAGCAGGTAGTCGTGCGTGCTGCCGGGCCCGCCGTGCAGGACCACCACCGGCGGCCGGTCGCCGCCGAGCTCGCCGGTCACCCGGTACCACGTCTTGTACGGCCCGAAGGGCACCGTCCCCTTGCGGCTCGGCGCCGGCGTCGCGGCCATCCGCACCACTTCCCATCCTCCGTGCGGGGCCGGGGCCCCGCGGTCGTCACAGCAGGCGCTCGTCACAGCAGGCTCGTCACAGCAGGCTCGTCACAGTCCGGTCAGCCACGCGCGCACGGCGGCCGCCGTGCTCTCGGCCGTGCTCTCCATCATCGTGAAGTGGTCACCGGGCACCTCCACCAGCTCGTGCGCGCCCGACCAGACCGCGCGCCACGTGCCGTCACCCTCCTCGCCCTCGATCGACTCCTGCGGCCGCACGAACAGCACGGGCGCGGCCAGGTCCTCGACCGGGCACTCGGTGAGCAGCTTGGAGTAGCGGCCCATGGCGGCCAGCCGGGCGCCGCTGAACTCGCCGAACTCCGACTCGCGGGCCAGCAGCGCGTCGAGCATGTGGGTGAAGAACCGCGTCGTGGTCGCCCCCGTGGTGGGGTAGGTGTCCAGCAGCGCGACACCGACCGGCCCGAGGCCCCGGCGCTCCAACAGCCCGGCCGCGGCGTGCGCGAACAGACCGCCCGAGGAGTACCCGGCCACCGCGTAGGGCCCCTGCTCCGCGATCGGGCGGATGGCCTCGGCGAAGTAGTCCACCGCGGCCGCCGCCGTGGCGGGCAGGCTCCCCGCCCGGTCGAAGCCGGGCGTCGGCAGCACCACCACGTCCAGCTCGTCGCGGAACCGCGCGGCCAGGCGGGCGTACTGCTGCGGCCCGCCCAGCGCCATCGGCGAGGCGAAGCACACCAGGGTCGGCGCGCCGGGGCCCCGGCTCAGCGTGACCGCGGGCGGGATCTCCCCCGCCTCGGCCGCCGTGGTGAACGACTCCAGCACGTCCGCCGCGGCGGTGATCAGGGCCAGGCCCTGAGCCGGTCGGCCGCTGCGCACGGCCTGGCGGAACAGCGCGCCGATCGTGTCCCGCTCGGCCTCGGCGCGCGGCGCCGGCGCGCCCTCGGCCGGGACCGCGGCCAGTTCGGCCCGCAGGTGCGCGGCCAACCGCTCGGACGTGTCGTGGTCGAACACCGCGGTGGTGGCCAACCTCAGGCCCGTGACCCCGTTGAGCGCGTTGCGCAGCTCCACGGCGGTCAGCGAGTCGAGGCCCAGCTCCACGAACGCCCGGTCGGCCTCCACCGCGCCGGCGCCGTCGTAGCCGAGCACCCCGGCGGCCGTGGCGCGCACGAGCTGCCGCAGCTCCTCGTCCTGCCCGGCGTCGTCCAGCCCGGCCAGGCGGCGGCGCAGCGCGGCCGGGTCGTCGGTGGCCGTCGCCGCGGTGCTCACCCGCGCGGCGGGCACCAGGCCGTTGAGGATCGGCGGCACCTGGCCGACGACCGCGCCCTTCAGGTCCAGCTTGACCGGCGCCAGCACGGCGTCGGGCAGCGCGCACGCCGCGTCGAACAGGGCCAGGCCCTCCGCCGCCGGCAGCGGTCGCACGCCGCCGCGCGCCATGCGGCCCCGGCCGGACTCGCCGAGCCCGCCGGTCATCGCGCTGTCCTCGGCCGCCCACAGGCCCCAGGCCAGCGACTGCGCGGGCAGGCCGCGGGCCTGCCGGTGCGCCGCCAGCGCGTCGAGGAACGCGTTGGCCGCCGCGTAGTTCGCCTGCCCCGCGCCGCCCAGCAGGCCGGCCGCGGAGGAGAACACCACGAACGCGGTCAGGTCGGGGTCCCCGGCGGTCAGCTCGTGCAGGTTGAGCACCGCGTCGACCTTGGGCCGCAGCACGGCGTCCACGCGCTCGGGCGTCAGCGAGGCCAGCACGCCGTCGTCGAGCACGCCCGCCGTGTGGACGACCGCGGTCACCGGGTGCTCGGCCAGCAGCGCGGCCAGCGCGTCCCGGTCGGCCACGTCGCACGCGGCCAGCTCGACGCGCGCGCCCAGCCCGGTCAGCTCCGCCACCAGCTCGGCGCCACCCGCGGCCGCCGCGCCGCGCCTGCTGACCAGCAGCAGGTCCCGCACGCCGTGCCCGGTCACCAGGTGCCGGGCCACCAGCCCGCCGAGCGCGCCCGTCGCGCCGGTCACCAGCACGCGCCCCTCGGGGCCGAACGCGCTGCCGGGCCGCTCGTCACCCGCGACCACGCGGGCCAGCCGCGCCGCGCGCACCTGCCCGCCGCGCACCACGACCTGCGGTTCACCGCCCGCGACGACCGCCGCGAGCACCTGCGCCGACTCGTCCTGCCCGTCCAGGTCCACCAGCACGACCCGGTCCGGGTTCTCCGACTGCGCGGACCGCACCAGGCCCCACACCGCCGCCGAGGCCGGGTCGTCACCGTCCTGCGCGCCGCGCGTCAGCACGACCAGCCTGGCCGCGCCGTAGCGCTCCTCGGCCAACCACGACTGGAGCGCCGCCAGCACCCGGTGCGCGGCCGTGCGCACGGTCGCCGCGTCGAGCGAGCCGGTCGGCGCGACCTGCACCAGCACCACCTCGGGCGCGCCGTCCACCAGGGTCTCGCCGAGCGCGGTGAGGTCGGCGTGCGCCTCGACCGCGTACCCGGCGGCCTTGAGCACGGTGCCCACGCCCAGGTCGTCGTCGCCCACCAGGGCCCAGCGGCCGGTGACCGGCGCGGTGGGCGCCGCGACCGGCACCCACTCCGGCCGGAACAGCGAGTCCGCGCGCCGCGCCGGCTGCCCGGCGAACGGGCGCAGGGTCAGCGAGCGCACCGTGGCCACCGGACGACCGGTCGGGTCGGCGAGGTCGAGCGACGCCTCGTCCCGGCCGGCACGGGTGATCCGCACCCGCAGGCCGGGCGCGCCGGCGGCGTGCAGGGTGACCCCGTTCCAGCCGAACGGCACGGCGGGCGGCTCGTCCGCGCCCCGGTCCAGGCCGATGGCCTGCACGGCGGCGTCCAGCGCGGCCGGGTGCACGCCGAACCGGAGGGCGTCGGCCGCCGCGTCCTCGGGCAGCACGATCTCGGCGAACAGCTCGCCGTCGCGCCGCCAGGCCCGGCGCAGGCCCTGGAACACCGGCCCGTAGTTCAGGCCCGCGTCCGCCATCTGCTCGTACAGGTCGTCGAACTCCAGCTCCTCCGCGCCGGCGGGCGGCCACTGGGTCAGCTCGACCCCGCTCCCGCCGTCGCCCGGGACGACCACGCCGGCGGCGTGCCTGGTCCACGGCGCGTCGTCGTCCGCGTCCTGCTCGCGGGCGTAGACGGCGACCGTGCGGGTGTTCCCGGAGGACGGCCCGGACACCGACACCTGCACGCTCACCCCGCCGTCCTCGGGCAGCAGCAGCGGCGTGTGGATGGTCAGCTCCTCCAGCTCGCCGCACCCGGCGCGGGCGCCCGCCTGGAGCGCCAGCTCCACCAGGCCCGCGCCGGGGAACACCACCACGCCGCCCAGGTCGTGGTCGACCAGCCAGGGGTGGGTGTGCCGGGAGAGGAGACCGGTGACGATCAGGCCGTCGGTGTCGGGCAGCGTGGTGGTGGCGACCAGCAGCGGGTGCTCGGCCGCGCGCAGGCCCGTGGAGGCCACGTCGCCCGCCTCGGTGGAGCCGTCCATCCAGTACCGACGCCGCTGGAACGCGTAGGTCGGCAGGTCCACCCGACCGGCGCCACGCCCGGCGAAGAACGCCGCCCAGTCCACGTCCGCGCCGGTCACGTGCAGCCGCGCCACCGCGAGCGCGGCGGTCGACGCCTCGTCCCGGTCCTTGCGCTGCGCGGCGACCAGCGTGGCCGCCGTGGCGTCCTGCGCCATGCCGGTGAGCACGCCGTCCGGGCCGACCTCCACGAACCGGGACACCCCGCGACCGGCCAGGTCACGCACACCGTCGTGGAACCGCACGGCCTGCCGCACGTGACGCACCCAGTAGTCCGCCGACACCAGGTCATCACCCTCGGCCAGGACCCCGGTCAGCGTGGACACGATCGCCACCCGCGGCTGGTAGAACGATATACCCGCCACCACCGCCCGGAACTCCTCCAGCATCGGCTCCATCAACGGCGAGTGGAACGCGTGCGACACCGCCAACCGCTTCACCCGACGACCCTTGAGCCGCGCCGACAGCTCCGCCACCGCGTCCTCGGCGCCCGAAACGACCACCGCGGTCGGCCCGTTGACCGCCGCCAAACCCACCCGATCGTTCAGCAGTAGAACGATTTCCTCTTCGGTCGCCTCCACCGCGAGCATCGCCCCACCCGAAGGCAGCGCCTGCATCAAACGGCCCCGAGCCGCCACCAACTTGCAGGCGTCCTCCAGCGAGAACACCCCCGCCACATGAGCCGCCGCGATCTCACCGATCGAATGACCAGCCAGGAAGTCCGGCCTCACACCCCAGGACTCCAACAACCGGAACAAGGCCACCTCGAAGGCGAACAACGCCGGCTGGCTGAACCCCGTCTGGTTCAACAACTCCTGATCATCACCGAACACGATGTCCTTCAGCGACCGCCCCAGCTCAACATCCATCAGGGCGCAGACCTGGTCGAACGTTTCACCGAAGACCGGGTAGGTGGTCGAGAGGTCCCGACCCATGCCGACCCGCTGCGAACCCTGACCCGTGAACAGGAACGCCAGCTTGCCCGGCGTCACCCGACCCCGGACCGACCCGGTCGCGTCGTCCACGAGGGCGCGCAGCCCGGCCACCAGCTCCTCGCGGTCGCGGCCGACCACCGCCGCGCGGTGCTCCAGCGCGGACCGGTGCAGCGCGGTGGCCCGTGCCACGTCCACCACGTCGTGCGTCCCGTCGAGCAGGAAGGACGCCATCCGCTCGGCCTGGGCCCGCAGGCCCTCGGCGGACCGCGCGGACACCAGCAGGGCGACCGGCTCGTCCGACTCGCGCCCCGCCACGGCCGGCGCCACGGGCGCCTGCTCGATGATCGTGTGGGCGTTGGTGCCGCTGATGCCGAACGACGACACGCCTGCCCGGCGCGGGCGCCCCCTCTCCGGCCACGGCACCGACTCCGTCAGCAGCGAGACGTTGCCCTCGGCCCAGTCCACGTGCGAGGACGGCTCGTCGACGTGCAGGGTCTTGGGGATGACGCCGTGCCGCATGGACATGACCATCTTGATGATCCCGGCGACACCGGCCGCCGCCTGCGTGTGGCCCATGTTCGACTTGATAGAGCCGAGCCAGAGCGGGGTCTCGCGGTCCTGGCCGTAGGTCGCCAACAGCGCCTGCGCCTCGATCGGGTCACCCAACGTCGTACCCGTACCGTGCGCCTCCACCGCATCAACATCAGACGGAGCAAGACCCGCATTCGCCAACGCCTGACGGATCACCCGCTGCTGCGACGGACCATTCGGCGCCGTCAACCCGTTCGACGCACCGTCCTGGTTCACCGCCGAACCGCGCACGACCGCGAGCACGTCGTGCCCGTTGCGCCGCGCGTCGGACAGCCGCTCCAGCACCAGCACGCCGACGCCCTCGCCCCAGCCCGTGCCGTTGGCCGAGTCGGAGAACGACTTGCAGCGGCCGTCCTCGGACAGCCCGCCCTGGCGGCTGAACTCCACGAACGTCTCGGGCGTGGCCATGACCGTGACCCCGCCGACGAGCGCGAGACCGCACTCGCCGGACCGCAGGGCCTGCGCCGCGAGGTGCAGCGCCACCAGGGACGAGGAGCACGCGGTGTCCACGGTGACCGCCGGGCCCTCCAGCCCGAAGGTGTAGGCGACGCGGCCGGACACCACGCTGCCGGCGTTGTGGCTGGTGATGTAGTCGTGGTACATCGTGCCGGCGAACACGCCGGTCTGGCTGCCGCGCAGCGACGCCGGGTCGATGCCCGCCCGCTCGAACGCCTCCCACGAGGTCTCCAGCAGCACGCGCTGCTGCGGGTCGAGCAGGACCGCCTCGCGCGGGGAGATGCCGAAGAACTCGGCGTCGAACTCGGCGGCGTCGTGCAGGAAGCCGCCCTGGTCGACGTAGGACGTGTCGGGCCGGGTGCGCGTGGGGTCGTAGAGCCGGCGCACGTCCCAGCCGCGGTCGACCGGGAACCCGCCGATCGCGTCGTTGCCCTCGGCCACCAGTCGCCACAGGTCCTCCGGCGACCGCACGCCACCGGGGTAGCGGCAGGCCATGCCGACGATGACCACGGGGTCGTCGTCCACGGCCTTGGCCTTCGCCACCACGACCTCGCCCCGGGAGCCGGTCAGCTCGCGGTGCACGTGCTCGGCCAGCGCGACCGGCGTCGGGTGGTCGAACACCAGGGTCGCGGGCAGCCGCAGGCCGGCCGCGGCGGACAGGGCGTTGCGGAACTCGACCGCGGTCAGCGAGTCGAAGCCCAGGTCCTGGAAGGCCCGGCCCGGGTCGACGGCGGCGGAGGTGGCGTGGCCCAGGACTGCGGCGATGTGCCCGGTCACCAGGTCCAGCACCGCTTCGCGGGCCTCGGCCTCGGGCAGGGCGGCCAGCCGGTCGCCCAGGCCGCCCGCGACGGGCGCCTTGGCGGCGGTGCGGCGGACCGGACCGGCCAGGCCGCGCAGCAGCGGGGACAGGGCGTCGCCCTGCTCGCGCAGGCCCGCCGGGTCGAGCTTGGCGGGCACCACCAGAGCCTCACCGGCGGCCAGCGCCGCGTCGAACAGCGCCAGGCCCTCCCGCTCGGTCAGCGGCAGCACGCCGCCCCGGGAGAGCCGGGCCAGGTCGTCGGCGTCGAGCGTGCCGGTCATCGCGCTGTCGTCCAGGCCCCACAGGCCCCACGCCATCGAGGTGGCGGGCAGGCCGGCGGCCCGGCGGTGCGCGGCGAGCGCGTCCAGGTAGGCGTTGGCCGCGGCGTAGTTGGCCTGGCCCGGCGCGCCCAGCACACCCGACAGGGACGAGAACACCACGAACGCCGACAGGTCGGAGGTCAACCGGTGCAGGTTCCACGCGGCGTCGACCTTGGGCCGCAGCACCGCGTCCACCCGCTCGGGGGTGAGGGCGGTGACCACGCCGTCGTCCAGCACACCGGCCACGTGCACCACCGCGGACACGTCCACCCCGGCCAACACCGGGGCCAACGCATCGCGGTCGGCCGCGTCACAGGCCACCAGCCGCACGGAGGCACCCGCGGCCTCCAGCTCCGCCACCAGCTCGGGACCACCCTCGGCCGCCGTGCCACGACGGCTGAGCAGCAGCAGGTCCCGCACCCCGCGCTCGACCACCAGGTGCCGGGACAGGACCCGGCCCAGCGCGCCGGTCGCACCGGTCACCACCACGGTGCCGTCACCGAACCCGGGGTCGGTCTCGTCGGTGCCGGTGGTCCGGGCCAGGCGCGCGGCGTGCGCGACCCCGCCCCGGAAGGCCACCTGCGGCTCACCGGAGGCCAGGGCCACCGGCAGCGCCGCGTCCAGCGCGGTGCCCTCGTCCAGGTCGACCAGCAGGAACAGGTCCGGGTTCTCCGCCTGCGCGGACCGCACCAGGCCCCACACCGCCGCGCCGACCAGGTCGGGCACTCCCCCGCCGCCGACCGGCACCGCGCCGCGCGTCACCACGACCAGGTGCGAGGCGGCGAAGCGGTCCTCGGCCAGCCAGCTCTGGAGCACCGCCAGCACCCGGTGCGCCTCGCCGTGCACCGCGGCCGGGTCCGTGCCCGCCTCCACGGGCAGCACCACCACCGCGGGCACGACGCCGCCGTTCACGGTGTCCCACTCGACCCAGGTGACCGGGTCGGCCGCCGGGAGGTCGAGCGGGGACCAGTCCACCCGGTACAGCGGGTCCCGGCGCACCGCCGCCCGCTGCCCCGTGCCGACCGGGCGCAGCGCCAGCGAGCCCACGGTCAGCACCGGGGTGCCGGCCGGGTCCGCGACGTCGAGCCGCACGCCCGCGCCGGTCGGCGCGACCCGCACCCGGACCGCCGAAGCGCCCGTGGCGTGCACCGCGACCCCGCTCCACGCGAAGGGCAGCGCGGCCTCCCGGCCGGCGTCACCGGCCAGCGCGATGGCGTGCAGGGCGGCGTCGAACAGCGCCGGGTGCACCTCGAACCCGTCGACCTCGACGTGCTCGGGCAGCACGACCTCGGCGAACACCTCGTCCCCGCGCTGCCAGGCCGCCTGGAGGCCCTGGAACACCGGGCCGTAGCCCAGGCCGGCGGCGGCGAAGCCCTCGTAGACGCCGTCGAGCGCGATCGGCTCGGCCCCGGCGGGCGGCCACTCGGTCAGGGCCGAGCCCTCGACCGGGCCTGCCGCCAGCACGCCGGTGGCGTGACCGGTCCACGGCTCACCGCCGGCCGCGTCGTCGCGGGAGTGCACGGCCACCGAGCGGCGCCCGCTCGCGTCCGGCGTGGCCACGGTCACCTGGACCTGCACCGAGCCGTGCTCGGGCAGCACCAGCGGGGCGGACAGCGTCAGCTCCTCCACGACGCCGCAGCCGACGCCCGCACCGGCGCGGGCGGCCAGCTCCACGAACCCCGTGCCGGGGAACAGGACCACGTCGCCCACGCGGTGGTCGGCCAGCCACGGGTGCGTGCGCAGCGACAACCTGCCGGTGAACACCACGCCCTCGGAGTCCGCCAGCGTCATCGCCGCGCCCAGCAGCGGGTGGTCGGTGGCGTCCATGCCCGCGCCGACCGGCTCACCGACGACGGCCGGGTCGTCCATCCAGAAGCGCTCGTGCTGGAACGCGTAGGTCGGCAGGTCGACCCGCCGCCCGCCGCGCCCGGCGAAGAACGCCGTCCAGTCGACCGGCACGCCGTGCGCGAACGCCTGCCCGACCGCCGTCGTCACCGCGACGACCTCGGCGCGGTCACGCCGCTGCGCGGCCACCAGCACGGCCGAGTCCACCGATTCCTGCGCCATGCCGGTGAGCACGCCGTCCGGGCCGACCTCCACGAACCGGGACACCCCGCGACCGGCCAGGTCACGCACACCGTCGTGGAACCGCACGGCCTGCCGCACGTGACGCACCCAGTAGTCCGCCGACACCAGGTCATCACCCTCGGCCAGGACCCCGGTCAGCGTGGACACGATCGCCACCCGCGGCTGGTAGAACGATATACCCGCCACCACCGCCCGGAACTCCTCCAGCATCGGCTCCATCAACGGCGAGTGGAACGCGTGCGACACCGCGAGCCGCTTGGTGCGCCGGCCCTCCAGCTTCGCCGCGAGCCCGTCCACCGCGTCCTCGGCACCCGAGACCACCACGGCGGTCGGCCCGTTGACGGCCGCCAAACCCACCCGGTCATCCAGCAGGGGAACGATCTCCTCTTCGGTCGCCTCCACCGCGAGCATCGCGCCACCGCTGGGCAGCGCCTGCATCAAGCGACCTCGGGCAGCGACCAGCTTGCAGGCGTCCTCCAGCGAGAACACCCCCGCCACATGAGCCGCCGCGATCTCACCGATCGAATGACCAGCCAGGAAGTCCGGCCTCACACCCCAGGACTCCAACAACCGGAACAAGGCCACCTCGAAGGCGAACAACGCCGGCTGGCTGAACCCCGTCTGGTTCAACAACTCCTGGTCGTCACCGAACACGATGTCCTTCAGCGACCGCCCCAGCTCAACATCCATCAGGGCGCAGACCTGGTCGAACGTTTCACCGAACACCGGGAAGGCATCCGACAGCTCACGACCCATGCCGACCCGCTGCGAACCCTGACCCGTGAACAGGAACGCCAGCTTGCCGTTGCCGGCCACACCGCGCGCCACGGCCGGTGACGCCGCGCCCGCGGCGAGCGCCCGCAGTCCGGCCAGCAGGCTGTCGCGGTCGTCGCCGACCACCACGGCGCGGTGCTCCAGCGCGGTCCGCCGGGTGGCCAGCGACCAGGCCAGGTCGGTCGGATCGACACCGTTCTCCACCAGGGGCAGCAGCCTCGCCGCCTGGGCGGGCAGCGCGCCCTCGGTGCGGGCGGACAGCACCCACGGCGCGGTGGCGGTCACGGTGACCGGCTCGACGCGCTCGACGTGCTCGGGCGCCTGCTCCAGGACCACGTGCGAGTTGGTGCCGCTGATGCCGAACGACGACACCCCGGCCCGGCGCGGACGCCCGACCTCGGGCCACGGCACGGCCTCGGTCAGCAGGGAGACGTTGCCCGCCTCCCAGTCCACGTGCGAGGACGGCTGGTCGACGTGCAGGGTCTTGGGGACGACGCCGTTGCGCATCGCCAGCACCATCTTGATCACGCCGGCCACGCCGGCGGCCGCCTGGGTGTGGCCCAGGTTGGACTTCACCGAGCCCAGCCACAGGGGCTCCTCGCGGTCCTGGCCGTAGGTCGCCAGCAGCGCCTGCGCCTCGATCGGGTCACCCAACGTCGTACCCGTACCGTGCGCCTCCACCGCATCAACATCAGACGGAGCAAGACCCGCATTCGCCAACGCCTGACGGATCACCCGCTGCTGCGACGGACCATTCGGCGCCGTCAACCCGTTCGACGCACCGTCCTGGTTCACCGCCGAACCCTTGACCAGGGCCAGCACCGGGTGCCCGTTGCGCCGCGCGTCCGACAGCCGCTCCAGCACCAGCACACCGACGCCCTCGGACCAGCCCGTGCCATCGGCGGCGTCCGCGAACGGCTTGCACCGGCCGTCCGGGGCCAGGCCGCGCTGGCGCGAGAACTCCACGAACGTCTCGGGCGTGGCCATCACGGTCACGCCGCCGGCCAGGGCGAGCGAGCACTCGCCCGACCGCAGGGCCTGCGCGGCGAGGTGGATCGCCACCAGCGACGACGAGCACGCGGTGTCCACCGACACCGCCGGGCCCTCGAAGCCGAAGGTGTAGGACACGCGGCCGGACACCACGCCGCCGGAGCTGTGACCGGTCACGTAGTCGTGGTACATGACGCCGGCGAACACACCGGTCGGGCTGCCCTTGAGGGCGGCCGGGTCGATGCCGCCGCGCTCGAACGCCTCCCAGGACGCCTCCAGCAGCAGCCGCTGCTGCGGGTCCATGATCACGGCCTCGCGCGGCGAGATGCCGAAGAAACCGGGGTCGAACAGCGCGGCGTCGTCGAGGAAGCCGCCCTCGGCCACGTAGGTGGTGTCGGGTCGCCGGGACTCGGGGTCGTGCAGCCTGGCCACGTTCCAGCCGCGGTCGACCGGGAACGCGCCGATGGCGTCGCGGCCCTCGGTCAGCAGCTGCCACAGGTCCTCCGGCGACCGCACGCCACCGGGGTAGCGGCAGGACATGGCCACGATGGCGATGGGGTCGTCGTCGGCGCGCTTGGCCGCCACGACCGCCTTGGCCGTGGCCGCCGACCCGGACAGTTCGGTGAGCAGGTGCTCGACCAGCACCAGCGGCGTCGGGTAGTCGAACACCAGCGTGGCGGGCAGCCGCAGGCCGGTCGCGGCGTTGAGGCCGTTGCGCAGCTCCACGGCGGTCAGCGAGTCGAACCCGAGGTCCTGGAACGCCCGCGCGGGGTCCACGTCGTCGGGCGAGCCGTGGCCGAGGACGGCCGCGACCCGGGCGCGCACGAGGGACAGCACCTCGGTGTGCCGCTCCTCCTCGGACAGCCCGGCGAGCCGGCCCGCCAGCTCGGAGGTGTCGGCGGCGGCGGTCGCGGCGGCGGCGCGCTTGGCGGGGCGGCGCACGAGGCCGTCGAACGCCAGCGGCGCGTGGTCGCCCAGCGCCCGCAGCGCGCGCAGGTCCAGCCGGGCCGCGACCACGGCCGCCGCGTCGGCGGACACGGCCGCGTCGAACAGCGCCATGCCCTCCTCGACGGTCAGCGGCAGCACGCCGTTGCGGGACATGCGGGCCTTGTCGCCGGCGTCGAGCGTGCCGGTCATGGCGCTCTCGACGTCCCAGAGGCCCCAGGCGATCGAGGTCGCCGGGAGACCGGCGGTCCGGCGGCGCGCGGCGAGCGCGTCCAGGTAGGCGTTCGCGGCGGCGTAGTTGGCCTGGCCCGGCGCGCCCAGCACCCCGGACATCGAGGAGAACACCACGAACGCGGACAGGCCGGAGGTCAGCTCGTGCAGGTTCCAGGCGGCGTCGACCTTGGGCCGCAGCACCGCGTCCACGCGGGCGGGGTCCAGCGCGGTGATCACGCCGTCGTCCACCACGCCGGCCACGTGCACGACCGCGGACACGTCCACCCCGGCCAACACCGGGGCCAACGCGTCACGGTCGGCCGCGTCGCACGCCACCAGCCGCACGGAGGCACCCGCGGCCTCCAGCTCCGCCACCAGCTCGGCACCGCCCTCGGCCGCCGTGCCACGACGGCTGAGCAGCAGCAGGTCCCGCACCCCGCGCTCGACCACCAGGTGCCGGGACAGGACCCGGCCGATGGAGCCGGTCGCGCCGGTCACCACCACGGTGCCGTCACCGAAGCCCACGGGCTCCGCGCCGTCGGCGGCGGTGGCCAGGCGGGCGGCGGTCACCGAGTCGCCGCGGCAGGCCAGCTGCGGTTCGCCGGAGGCCACCGCGATCGACAGCGCCCGCGCCAGGTCGGTGCCCTCGACGTCGAGCAGGGTGACCAGGTCGGGGTTCTCGGCCTGCGCGGACCGCACCAGGCCCCACACCGCCGCGCCCGCCAGGTCGGTGAGGTCGTCGCCGACCGCTCCCCCGGTCACGACGACCAGGCGCGAGGCGGCGAACCTCGACTCGGACACCCACGCCTGGAGCACGCCCAGCACGCGGTGCACCTCGGTGCGCACGGACCCCGGGTCCTCGCCGCCCTCCACGGGCAGCACCACCACGGCGGGCACGTCACCGCCGGCGGCCAGGGAGTCCCCACCCAGGGAGTCCCACTCGGTCCAGTCCACCTCGGGCAGGTCGAGCCCGGCGGTGTCGACGGGCTTCCAGCCCAGCACGCGCAGCGGGCTGCGACCGGCGGCGGCGGGGCGCTGGTCGGCGGTCGGCCGCAGCACCAGCGACTCGACCGAGGCCACCGGCGCGCCGGTCGGGTCGGCCACCTCGACGGCCACCCCGCCCGCGCCCGCCGGGGACAGCCGGACGCGCAGGGCGGCGGCGCCCGCGGCGTGCACGGTCACCCCGGTCCAGGAGAACGGCAGGCCGCGGTGCTCGTCCAGGCCGCTCAGGCCCAGCGCGTGCAGCGCGGCGTCCAGCGCGGCGGGGTGCAGGCCGAAGCGCTCCGCGTCGGCCGCGTCGGGCAGCGCCACCTCGGCGAACAGCTCGTCGCCACGCCGCCACGCGGCGCGCAGGCCGCGGAACGCGGGACCGTAGTCCAGGCCGCCCTCGGTCAGGCGGTCGTACAGGCCGTCCAGCGGCAGGGCCTCGGCCCCGGCGGGCGGCCACTGCGCCAGGTCGAACCCGGCGCGCGGGCGGCCCGCGGCGAGCCGGCCGGTGGCGTGCGTGGTCCACGGCGCGTCGACGCCGCCGTCCTCGTCGCGCGAGTACACCTCGAACGGGCGCACGCCGGTCGCGTCGGGCGTGCCGACCACGAGCTGGAGCTGCACCGCGCCCTGCTCGGGCAGCACCAGCGGGGTGGCCAGGGTCAGCTCGTCGACCACGCCGCAGCCGACGTCCTCGCCGACCCGGGCGGCCAGCTCGACGAAGCCCGTGCCGGGGAAGAACACCGAGCCGCCCACGCGGTGGTCGCCCAGCCACGGGTGCGACCGCAGCGACAGCCGGCCGGTGAAGACCACCCCGTCGGAGTTCGCCAGCGTCATCGCCGCGCCGAGCAGCGGGTGGTCGGTGGCGTCCAGGCCGGCGGAGGACACGTCGCCCACCGCCGAGGACGACTCGATCCAGTACCGCTCGCGCTGGAACGCGTAGGTCGGCAGCTCCACGCGGTGCGTGGCGCGCCCGGCGAACACCGCCGCCCAGTCGATCGGCTCACCGGCGACGTGCGCCTGCGCCAGCGCGGTGACCAGCGCGGTCACCTCGTCGCGGTCGCGGCGCTGGGTGGCCACGAGCACGGCCGAGTCGACCGACTCCTGCGCCATGCCGGTCAGCACGCCGTCCGGGCCGACCTCCACGAACCGCGAGACGCCCTGGGCGGCGAGGAACTCCACGCCGTCGTGGAACCGCACGGCCTGCCGGACGTGGCGCACCCAGTAGTCGGCCGAGCCCAGCTCCGCGGCGGACGCGAGCGCCCCGGTCACGGTCGACACCACGGCCAACTCGGGCTGGTGGAACGAGATACCCGCCGCCACCGCGCGGAACTCCTCCAGCATCGGCTCCATGAGCGGCGAGTGGAACGCGTGCGAGACGGCCAGCCGCTTCATGCGGCGACCTTCGAGCCGCGCCGCCACCTCCTCCACGGGCTCGGCGGCACCGGAGAGCACCACCGACGTCGGTCCGTTCACCGCCGCCAGGCCCACCTGGTCGGTCAGGAACGGCCGAACCTCGTCCTCGGTCGCCTGAACGGCCAGCATCGCGCCACCCGAGGGCAGCGCCTGCATCAACCGGCCACGCGCGGCAACCAGCTTGCAGGCGTCCTCCAGCGAGAACACCCCCGCCACATGAGCCGCCGCGATCTCACCGATCGAGTGACCAGCCAGGAAGTCCGGCCTCACACCCCAGGACTCCAACAACCGGAACAGCGACACCTCGAACGCGAACAACGCCGGCTGACTGAACCCCGTCTGGTTCAACAACTCCTGGTCATCGCCGAACACGATGTCCTTGAGCGATCGTCCCAGCTCGACGTCCATCAGGGCGCAGACCTGGTCGAACGTCTCACCGAACACCGGGAACCCGGCGTGCAGGCGGCGGCCCATGCCGACCCGCTGCGAACCCTGGCCGGTGAACAGGAAAGCCGACCGACCACCGCCTGCCACGCCGCGCACCACGGCCGCCCCGTGCTCGCGCAGCTGCGCGAGCGCGTCGGCGGTGTCGGTGGCCAGCACCACGGCCCGGTGCTCCATCGGAGCACGCGTGGTCGCCAGTGCGGCGGCCACGTCCACGACCGAGGTCCCGGCGCCCGACACCCCGACATCCAACACCCCGGCGCCCGACACCTCGGCGCCCAACACCCCGGCGAGCCGCTCCTCCTGCGCCGCGAGACCGGCCGCCGTGCGGCCGGACACCAGCCACGGCACGGGCGCGCCCTCGGGCCACCCGGCGCCCGCCGCCGGCTCGGCGTCGGGCTCGGCCTGCTCCAGGATGATGTGCCCGTTGGTGCCGCTCACGCCGAACGCCGAGACCGCCGCCCGCCGGGGCCGGTCCACCTCCGGCCAGGGGCGCGTCCCGGTCAGCAGCTCGATGTGCCCGGACGACCAGTCCACGTGCGTGGACGGCGTCCCCACGTGCAGCGACCGGGGCATCACGCCGTGCCGGATCGCCATCACGGCCTTGATCACGCCGCTGACCGCCGCCGACGCCTGGGCGTGGCCGATGTTGGACTTGATCGACCCCAGCCACAACGGGCGGTCGGCCGAGCGCTCGCGGCCGTAGGTGGCCAGCAGCGCCTGCGCCTCGATCGGGTCGCCCAGCGTGGTGCCCGTGCCGTGCGCCTCGACGAGGTCCACCTCGGTGGACGACAGGCCGGCGTTGGCCAGCGCCTGGAGGATGACCCGCTGCTGCGACGGCCCGTTGGGCGCGGTCAGCCCGTTGGACGCGCCGTCCTGGTTGAGCGCGGAGCCGCGCACCACGGCCAGCACCTCGTGCCCGTTGCGGCGGGCGTCGGACAGCCGCTCCAGCAGGACCATGCCGACGCCCTCGCCCCAGCCGGTGCCGTCGGCGTCCTCGGAGAACGGCTTGCACCGGCCGTCCGGGGCCAGGCCGCGCTGCCGGGAGAACGCGACGAACGCGCCGGGCGTGGACATGACCGTCACGCCGCCCGCGAGCGCGAGCGAGCACTCGCGCTGGCGCAGCGCCTGGGCGGCCAGGTGGATCGCGACCAGCGCCGAGGAGCACGCGGTGTTGATGGTGAGCGAGGGGCCCTCCAGCCCGAGGGCGTAGGACACCCGGCCGGAGATCACCGCCGAGGTGCTGCCGGTGCTCATGTACGCCTCGACGGCCTCGGGCAGGTCGGTCAGCCGGTCCCAGTAGTCCTGGCCGCCGCAGCCGACGTAGACGCCCACGGGCTTGCCGCGCAGCGCGTCGGGGTTGATGCCGGCGCGCTCCACGGTCTCCCAGGCGGTCTCCAGCACGATCCGCTGCTGCGGGTCCATGGCCAGCGCCTCGCGCGGGCTGATGCCGAAGAACCCGGCGTCGAAGTCGGCCACGTCGTGCACGAAGCCGCCCTGGTGCACGTAGCTCGACCCGGAGCGGTCGGGGTCCGGGTCGAACAGCGCGTCGGTGTCCCAGCCCCGGTCGGTCGGGAAGTCGCCGATGGCGTCACCGCCCTCCGCGACCAGCCGCCACAGGTCCTCCGGCGACCGCACCCCGCCGGGGTAGCGGCACCCCATCGCGACGATCGCGATCGGCTCCTGCTCGTCGGACTCGGCCTCGCGCAGGCGCTGGCGCGTCTGGTGGAGGTCGGCCGTCACCTTCTTGAGGTAGTCGAGGAGCTTCTCTTCGTTCGCCATCGTTGTGCCTCACCAAGTCTGCCGTGCCGGAGGGGAGTGACGCCCAGGGGACCCAGGCTGGGTGAACTTCAGGCCATGCCCAGTTCGCGGTCGATGAAGTCGAAGACGTCGTCCGCGGACGCGCTTTCCAGCCGGTCGGCCACCGCCGCGGGCGCGTCGCCCGCCACGGTCTGCGCGAGCCGGTTCAGCAGGTTCTGCAACCGGGTGGTGAGGTGGCCGGCCTCGATCTCCGCCGGCCCGAGGTTCGCCGCGGCGACCTCCAGCCGGTCCAGCTCGGCCAGCACGGAGCCCACGGGCGCCTCGCCCTCGCCGACGAGTTCGGTGTGCAGGAGGGTGACCAGGGCGCTCGGCGTCGGGTGGTCGAACACCAGGGTCGCGGGCAGCCGCACGCCGGTCGCGCCGGTCAGCGCGTTGCGCAGCTCCACCGCGGTTACCGAGTCGAAGCCCAGGTCCTTGAACGCCCGGTTGGGCTCCACCGCGTCCGCGCCGGTGTAGCCGAGCACCGAGGCCACGTGCGTGCGCACGAGGTCGAGCAGCAGCGCGCGGCGTTCGCCGTCGGGCAGGCCCGCGAGCTTCGCGGCCAGGTCGCCGTCCGCCGCGGAGTCGTCGTCGGCGGCGGCGGGTTCCAGCGCCGCCCGCGCCTCCGGCACGGTGCCGATGAGCGGGCGGGCGCGGGACAGCGCGTAGGTGGGCGCGAACCGCGCCCAGTCCAGGTCGGCGACGACCACGTGGCCCTCGCCGCGGTCCAGCACGCCCTGGAGCGCGGAGACCGCGAGCCGCGGCTCCATCACGCCCACGCCGAGCCGGGCCAGGTGCTCGCCCGCCTCGCCGGAGGCCATGCCGTCACCGCCCCAGGAGCCCCAGGCCACCGAGGTGCCCGCCAGGCCGCGGGCGCGGCGGCCGCGCACGACCCCGTCGACCACGGCGTTGGCCGCCGCGTACCCGGTCTGCCCGCCCGAGCCCCACACCGCCGCGCCGGAGGAGAACACCACGAACGCGTCCAGCTCCCGGCCCGCCAGCAGCTCGTCCAGGTGCAGCGCGCCCACGACCTTGGCGTGCCCGATCCCGGCGAAGTCGGCCAGCGACACGTCGTCCAGCCCGGACTCGCGGTGCATGGTGCCGGCGGCGTGGAAGACCGCCGTCAGGTCCGGCAGCGACCCCAGCAGCCCCCGCAGGGCCTCCCGGTCGGTCACGTCGCAGGCCACGACCTCGACCTTGCCGCCCAGCTCCGCGCACAGCTCCGCCGCGCCGGGCGCGTCCGGGCCGCGCCGCGAGGTCAGCACGACCCGCTCCGCGCCGCCCGCGACGAGCCAGCGGGCCAGGTGCGCGCCGACGCCGCCCGTGCCGCCGGTCACCAGGACCGTGCCGCGCGGTCGCCACCGGCTGTTCGCCGGGCCCGCGGGGGCGCGGACCAGGCGCCGCGCCAGCACGCCCGCCGGCCGCAGCGCCACCTGGTCCTCGTCCCCGGCGTCCAGCACGCCGACGAGCCGTTCCACCACGAGGTCGTCCACGTCGACCGGCAGGTCCACCAGGCCGCCCCAGGAGCCGGGCCGGTCCAGGCCGAGCACCGTGCCCATACCCCACAGCGCGGCCTGGTGCGGGTCGGCGACCTCCTCGAAGTCGTCCACCGCCACGCCCGCGCAGGTGCCGAACCACAGCGGCGCGGCAACGCCGGCGTCGTCCAGCCCCTGCACCAGCACGACCGAGGCCGCCACCCCGCGCGAGAGCGACGGGAACAGCGGGTGCGGCCGGGCGTCCAGGCCCAGCAGGGACAGCACGCCGTCGGGGGTGGTGTCGCCCAGCGCCGCGCGCACCCGCCCGGCCACGACCTCGCGGTCCAGGTCCTCCACCTCGACCCGCAGCACGTCCGCGCCGCGCGAGGCGAACCCGTCCGCGACGACCGTGACGCGCTTGTCGTCGCGCAGGGACTCCGGCACCACCAGCAGCCACGAGCCGGGGAAGACCACCGGCACGTCCGCCTCGACCGGCCGCCACTCGACCCGGTAGCGCCAGGAGTCCACGGTGGAGTCCTCGCGCAGCCGCGAGCGCCACGTGCCCAGCGCGGGCAGCACCTGCCGCAGCGCCTGCTCGTCCACCGCCAGGTCGGTCGCCAGCGACTCCAGGCCGCCGTCCTCCACCGCGGCCCAGAACGCCGCGTCGGCGGGGTCGGCGGGCCCGGTGGCTGGCTGCTCGGTGAGCCAGAAGTGCTGCCGGCGGAACGCGTAGGTGGGCAGCGGGACCCGCGCGCCGGCGGGCAGCAGCGTGGTGAAGTCCGGGCTGACGCCGCGCACGTGCAGCTCCGCCAGGGAGCGGGCGAACCGGGCCGGGCCGCCCTCCTCGCGGCGCAGCGTGCCGACCACGGCGGTCGGCTGCTCGCGGTCGTCCAGCGTCTCCTGGATGCTCATGGCCAGCACCGGGTGCGGGCTGACCTCGACGAACGCCGCGTGCCCGCGCTCGGCGAGGGTGCGGATGGCCGGCTCGAACGCGACCGTGGTGCGCAGGTTGGTGTACCAGTAGCGGGCGTCCAGGGCGGCGTCCGCCACCCACTCGCCGGTGACCGTGGACAGCATCGGCACCTCGCCCGCGCGGGGCCCGACCGGCGCGAGGTCGGCCAGCAGCCGCTGCTCGATCGAGCCGACCTGCGCGGAGTGCGAGGCGTAGTCGACGTTCACGCGCTTGGCGCGGACGTCCAGCGCGGTCAGGGTCTCGACCAGCTCGTCCAGCGCCCCGGGCTCGCCGGAGACGACGACGGAGGCGGCGCCGTTGACCGCGGCGACCGAGATGCGCTCGCCCCACGGCTCCAGGTGCGGCCGGACCGCGTCGACCGACAGGCCCACCGACACCATGCCGCCGTGCCCGGCCAGGTGCTCGCGGATGGCGCGGCTGCGCAGCGCCACCACCCGCGCGCCGTCGAGCAGCGACAGGTGGCCGCCCACGACGGCGGCGGCGATCTCGCCCTGCGAGTGGCCCACGACCGCGTCCGGGGTGATGCCGTGGTGGCGCCACAGCGCGGTGAGCGACACCATGACCGCCCACAGCACCGGCTGGACCACGTCCACGCGCTCCAGCGACGGCGCGCCCGCCGCGCCCCGGGCCACCGCGACCAGGTCCCAGTCGACGAAGGCCGACAGCGCCTCGGCGCACTCGGCCATGCGGGCGGCGAACACCGGCGAGGCGTCCAGCAGCCCGGCGGCCATGCCCACCCACTGCGCGCCCTGGCCGGGGTAGACGAACACGGTCTTGCCCGCCACGTCGGCCACGCCCGTGACGACCTGGCCGGCGGGCCGGCCCAGCGCGAGCGCGGAGACGCCGGCGACCAGCGCGTCCCGGTCCTCCCCCAGCACCACGGCGCGGTGCTCGAACGCCGAGCGCGTGGTGGCCAGGGACCAGCCCAGGTCGCGCGCCGACAGCTCGGGGCGCCGGACCAGGTGGTCGGCCAGCCGCGCGGCCTGCGCCTCGAGCGCGTCGCCGGTACGGCCGGACAGCACCCACGGCACCACGCCCGGCAGCCCGGTCCCCTGTTCGGCGGCCTCCCGCCCGGCGGGGTCCACCGGCGGGGCCTGCTCCAGCACGACGTGCGCGTTGGTGCCGCTGATGCCGAACGACGAGATCCCGGCCCGGCGCGGACGGCCGGTCTCGGGCCACGGCACGGACTCGGTCAGCAGGGCCACCTCGCCCTTGCTCCAGTCGACCTCGGGCGTCGGCGCGTCGACGTGCAGGGTGCGCGGCAGCACGCCGTGGCGCATCGCCAGCACCATCTTGATCACGCCCGCGACGCCCGCGGCGGCCTGCGAGTGACCGATGTTGGACTTCAGCGAGCCCAGCCACAGCGGCTGCTCGCGGTCCTGCCCGTAGGTCGCCAGCACGGCCTGGGCCTCGATCGGGTCGCCCAGGCGGGTGCCGGTGCCGTGCGCCTCGACCGCGTCCACCTCGGCCGGGGCCAGGCCCGCGTCGGCCAGGGCGGCGCGGATGACGCGGCGCTGCGACGGACCGTTGGGCGCGGTGATGCCGTTGGACGCGCCGTCCTGGTTCACCGCCGAGCCGCGCACCACGGCCAGCACCTCGTGCCCGTGGCGCAGCGCGTCGGACAGCCGCTCCAGCACCACCACGCCGGCGCCCTCGGACCAGCCAGCGCCGTCGGCGGCGGCGGCGAAGGACTTGCACCGGCCATCGCCGGCCAGCGCCCGCTGCCGGGAGAACTCCAGGAACGTGGCGGGCGTGGAGATCACCGTGGCCCCGCCGGCCAGCGCCAGCGACGCCTGGCCCGAGCGCAGCGCCTGGCACGCCAGGTGCAGCGCCACCAGCGACGACGAGCAGCCCGTGTCGACGGTCAGCGCGGGCCCCTCCAGGCCCAGGTGGTAGGCCACCCGGCCGGAGACCAGGCTGCCGGAGCCGTAGCTGTTGGGGTAGTCGTGGTAGACCACGCCCGCGTACACGGCGGTCGGGGTGCCCTTGAGCGCGGCCGGGTCGATGCCCGCGTGCTCCAGCGCCTCCCACGCGGTCTCCAGCAGCACGCGCTGCTGGGGGTCCATCTCGGTGGCCTCGCGGGGGCTGATGCCGAAGAAGCCGGGGTCGAACTCGGGCGCGTCGTGCAGGAAGCCGCCGCGCCGGACGTAGGTCGTGCCGGGGTGCTCCGGGTCCGGGTGGTAGAGCCCGTCCACGTCCCAGCCCCGGTCGGCCGGCATGTCCGAGGTCGCGTCGGCGCCGGAGCGCAGCAGCTCCCACAGGTCGTCGGGAGAGGCCACCCCGCCCGGGTAGCGGCAGCCCAGGCCGACCACGGCGATGGGCTCGGACGCCCGGTCCCGCAGTTCGCGCAGCTCCCGGCTGGTCTCGTGCAGGTCGGTCGTCACCCGGCGCAGGTACTCGCGGAGCTTAGCTTCGTTGGACATCGAACCACCGTTCACGAGTTGCCGAGCCTGTCGTCGATGAACCGGAAGAGGTCGTCGTCGCTGCCCGCCTCCAGCAGGTCGGCGACGCTCACCTCGCCCTCGGGGCGCGCACCGCCGGTGGCCAGCGCCAGCAGGGTCTTGAGCCGATCGGCCACTTCGGTGCGCACGTCCTCGGCCAGGCCGCCGGCGACCGCCGCCTCCAGCCGGTCGAGGTCGTCGAGCACCGGGGCGCCGGTCGCGGGCGCGAGCTCCAGCCGCAGCTGCTCGGCCAGCACGGTCGGGTTGGGGTGGTCGAAGACCAGGGTCGCGGGCAACCGCAGCCCGGTCTCCGCGGCCAGCGCGTTGCGCAGCTCCACGGCCGTCAGCGAGTCGAAGCCGGACTCGCTGAACGCCCGCTCCGGGTCCACGGCGTCGGCGCTCGCGTGCCCGAGCACGACCGCGACCTGCGCCCGCACCAGGTCCAGCAGCAGGGCGCGCTGGTCGACCTCGGTCAGGTTCGACAGCCGCGCGGTCAGGTCGGTCGGGTCGACGGCCTCGGCCGGCCCGGTGTCCTCGCGCAGCGCGGCCCGCGCCTCGGGCACGGTGTCCAGCAGCGGCCGGGGCCGCGACAGCGCGTAGGCCGGGGCGAACTTCGCCCAGTCGACGTCGGCGACCACGGTGTGCGCCTCGTCCCGGTCCAGCACGCCCTGGAGCGCGGAGACCGCGAGCGCGGGGTCCATCAGGCCGAGGCCCAGTCGGGCCAGCTGGGCGGTGGCGTCGCCGGAGGCCATGCCGCCGCCGCCCCACGAGCCCCAGGCCACCGAGGTGCCCGCCAGGCCGCGGGACCGGCGGTGCCGGACCAGGGAGTCCACCACGGTGTTCCCGCCGGCGTAGCCGAGCTGGCCGCCCGAGCCCCACACCGCCGCACCGGAGGAGAACACCACGAACGCGTCCAGCTCCCGGTCCGCCAGCAGCTCGTCCAGGTACAGCGCGCCCGCCACCTTGGCGTGGCCGACCTCGGCGAACTCGGCCAGGGAGACGTCGTCGATGCCGGACTCGCGGTGCATGACCCCGGCCGCGTGGAACACCGACCGCAGGTCGGGCAGCGAGCCCAGCAGCGCCGCCAGGGCGTCGCGGTCGGCCACGTCGCAGGCCACGACCTCGGCCTTGCCGCCCAGCTCCGCGCACAGCTCGGCCGCGCCGGGGGCCGCCGGGCCGCGCCGCGAGGTCAGCACCACGTGCTCGGCGCCCCGGTCGACGAGCCAGCGGGCCAGGTGCGCGCCGACGCCGCCCGTGCCGCCGGTCACCAGGACCGTGCCGCGCGGCCGCCACTCGCCGCCTGCCGGCACGCCCGGGGCCCGCACGAGCCGGCGGCCGAAGACGCCGGACAGCCGGACGGCCACCTGGTCCTCGACGCCGCCGGTCAGCACGCCGGCGAGCCGGTCGAGCACCCGCGGGTCGGTGGTGCGGGCGGGTTCGGCGGGCAGGTCCACGACCCCGCCCCAGGTGCGCGGCCGGTCCAGGCCGAGCACCGTGCCGATGCCCCACAGGGAGGTCTGGAGCAGGCCGCCGGGCTGGTCGAACCGGTCCACGGCCACCGCGCCCACGGTGGCGAACCACACCGGCGCGGTCACGCCCGCGTCGTCCAGGCCCTGCACGAGCGCCACGGACGCGGCCACGCCGCTCGACAGCGACACCGACAGCGGGTGCGGCCGCTCGTCCACGGCCAGCAGGGACAGCACGCCGACCGGGGTGGCGTCGCCCAGGGCGGCGTCGCCCAGGGCGGCGCGTACCGCCGCCGCGATCCCGGCCCGGTCGGGCGCGGTCACCGCCACGGGCACCACGTCCGCGCCGCGCGCGGCCAGGCCGTCGGCGATCGCGCCCACCCGGTCGTCCCCGGAGGCCAGCACCGGCGCCACCACGAGCCAGGTGCCGGACAGCAGGCCCGGCTCCTCGGGCACCGACCGCCACTCGACCCGGTAGCGCCAGGAGTCCACGGTGGACTCGTCGTGCAGGCGGTTGCGCCAGGACGACAGCGCCGGCAGCACCTCGCCCAGCGCGGCCACGTCCACCGCGAGGTCGGTCGCCAGCGACTCCAGGCCGCCCTGCTCGACCGCGGCCCAGAACGCGGTGTCCGCGGCGTTGGCGCCGGTCGCGGCGGGCACCGCGGCCTCCGGCGCGTCGATCCAGTACCGCTCGTGCTGGAACGCGTAGGTCGGCAGGTCGACCCGCCGGGCGCCGCGCCCGGCGAAGAACGCCGCCCAGTCGACCGGCACGCCGTGCGCGAACGCCTGGCCGACGGCCGTGGTCAGCGCCACCACCTCGGCGCGGTCGCGGCGCTGGGTGGCCACCAGCGCGCCGTCCACCCGCGCCATGCCGGTGAGCACGCCGTCCGGGCCGACCTCCAGGAAGCGGGTCACGCCCTGCGCCGCCAGCGCGGTCACGCCGTCGTGGAACCGGACGGCCTCGCGCACGTGCCGGACCCAGTAGTCGGCGGTGGCCGGGTCGCCGGGCGCGGTGGGCACCACGGGGATCGCCGGCGGGTGGAACACCACCCCCGAGACGACCTCGCGGAACTCCGCCAGCATCGGCTCCATCAGCGGCGAGTGGAACGCGTGCGACACCGCCAGCCGCTTCATCCGACGACCCTCGAACTTCACCGCCAGCTCGTCCACGGCGTCGGCGGCACCGGACACGACCACCGCGGTGGGCCCGTTGACCGCCGCCAGGTCGACCGGGCCGTCCAGCAGCGGCAGGACCTCCTCCTCGGTGGCCTCGATCGCGAGCATCGCGCCACCGCTGGGCAGCGCCTGCATC
>NZ_JBHSQO010000043.1:0-70332 GCF_042658445.1 Saccharothrix lopnurensis
TTCGACTGGGGGCGTAAGTCATGCCGGACCCGGCGACCACAGCTCCTTGATCAGGAACCACGAAGAAGGTAACGGGGGCGTCAGGTTGCCTGTTCGATCCGAACCGACCACGACAAGCGCTTCGTCGAGGTCTCCACCCGCGATGAAATGGGCAGCACAGCGTTCAGGGCACCCACAACCAAAGCTGGGACGTTTCAGTCGCGTTGTGCCCGCGCGACTTTGCTCGACACGGAACCGCGCGTGTATCCCCGCTAACAGGTGGGTACACATGCGCGGCTGACGAACCCAACGGAACCGCATCGCCACCGAGGTGGCAAACGAAGTCACGCGCTCCGCGACAGGTCTCCCCGGAGATGCGCGACCCGTCAGTCGGGTACGTCCACGCTCATGGCGACGATTCCCTCGGTCGCTCCGGGGCAGTAGGCGATGGAAGTCTCGTTCTTGTTCTCCCAGGAACCGTAGTACCAGTTGACGGTGTGGTTCGGCGCGACACGGCACTGTGCGGCCGCCCGGTGCGCCCGTTGGGTGCACCGGGACTGCACGGCCCAGCTCGCGTACGGGTAGCGCTTCACGGTGCAGTCCGCCGGAATGCTCAGCACCGAGTGGGTGTCGCTTCCCCGGACTGCCGCCGAAGCCGCCGAACCATCGGGATCGGATGTCGCGCCAGCCGGAATCGCTCCGGTGACGGCGAGCGCGGCGGCCGCAGCCCAGGCGCTCAGGGTGCGGGTGGTACGGGTCATGATGATCGTCCCCCTTCCCGCCGGCCGATGCGATGGGCCCACGGCCCCCCTCCCCTGGGGATGCCTGGTGTCGAACGCCTGGTGGCGCCCCTCGGCCGTTGGCGGTGACATGAACGTAAACCGATGATCATGGATGGTCGATGCCCTGATCAGGTGATCAGAACCGCGGACCCGGTGTGCGGGCTCGACAAAGCGGTGGGGTGCGGCATGAGCTGGTGCCTCGTGGCCGAACCAGTCGGGTGTCGAGGTGGAGGAAGTCCGCCGCGATGACGCCTCGGTTCGGGTGCTGGGGAACCGCGGTCAGGTCGGGCCGGTGCGGCGGGCGAAAACCCCTAGTTCGCCTCGCCCGTCAACGCGAACGACCGCAGCCGTCGGGTGGCGCCGACCACGCCCGCCACCACGAACACCGACGCCGTGATCAACGCGGTCGGCACCGACATCGTCGACGAGATCAGCGGGGTGTTGCCGATCGCGTCCGCGACGGCCGTCGCGTGCTGGCGGATGCTGAACACGCGCGCGCCGTCGACGAACGACACCAGCAGGTTCTCCCACAGCACGATGTAGACGAGGCCGACCGCGACCGGGCGCTTGGTCATCACGCTCAGGCAGAGGAACAGGGCGCCGTAGGCCAGCGCGCCGAGGGCGGTGCCGACGACCAGGCCGACCGCCAGCGTGCCGGAGCCCGCGATCACGGCCGCGACGGCCAGCGGCACGGCGGTGGCCGCCGTGGTCACCAGCCAGGCCACCAGGAGCTTGGACAGGACGATCTCCGAGCGCGGCAGCGGCTTGGTGATCAGGTGGGTGATGGTGCCGTCGTCGATCTCCAGGCCGAGCACGCTGCTGCCGACGATCAACGCGGTGAGCGGCAGGACGACCGCGAGCCCGAGGTTGGAGAAGACCAGCGGGCCCCAGTCGGACGGGGTGACGTACTCGTCCTCGCCGGCGACGCCCAGCAGGGTCAGCCCGATCAGGACGATCGGCATGGGGAGCAGCAGCAGCACGCGCCTGCGGCCGAGGAGCGCCCTCGCCGTGAGGCCGATGATCGTCGGGTTCATGTGGTCACCAGGTAGGAGAAGACCTTCTCGAGGGACTCGTCCGAAGGCAGGATCGTGGTCAGCCGGATGCCCCGCTCCCTGGCCAGCTTGGCCAGGACGCGGGTGAAGGTGCCGTAGTCGCTGGTGTGCACCTGCAACCCCGCCTCGGCGAGGCTCACCCCGGAGACCGACGATTCGCCCATCAGCGCCGTCGCGAGGAGGCGGTCGTCGGAGGAGGCGATGGTGAACACGTGCGGGCGGGTGGTCATCAACCGCCGGATGTGCCGGTAGTCGCCGGAGGCGGCGAGCCTGCCCGCCACGATCACCTGCACGGTGCCGGAGAGCTGCTCGACCTCCTCCAGGATGTGGGAGCTGAACACGATGGTCCGCCCCTGCCCGGCCATGCCGTCGAGCAGTTCCATCATGTGCATCCGCTGCCGGGGGTCCATGCCGTTGAACGGCTCGTCCAGCAGCAGCACGTCCGGGTCGTGCACCAGCGCCGCGGCGACCCGGCTCCGCTGGCGCATCCCCTTGGAGTAGGTGGAGATCCGGCGGTCCTGCGCGTCGCGCAGGTCCACGACGTCCAGCGCGGCGCGGGCGGCCGCCTCCGGGTCGGGGAGCTTGTGCAGCTCGGCACCGGCCAGGACGAACTCCCACGCGGTGAGGAACCCCGGCACGCTCTCGCGCTCGGTCACCAGGCCGAGCTTGCGGTACACGGCGGGGTTGGCCCACGCGGGCTCACCGCCGATCACGACCTCGCCCTGCGACGGGGCCAGCAGGCCCGCCATCAGGTGCAGGACGGTGGTCTTGCCCGCGCCGTTGGGGCCGAGCAGGCCGGTCAGGCCGGGGTCGATCGACAACGTCACGTCGTTGACCGCGACCACGTTGCCGTACCAGCGGGAGACACCCGCGAGTTCGATGGTGTTCACGACTCCACCCCCTTGTACCGCCACACCGCGGCCGCCGTGCCGAGCGCGACCAGCGCGACCGTGACCAGGCCGTACACCGGTCCGAACGAGTCGATCGGGACGAGCCTGACATCGGCTCCGAACAGCCACTGGTCCACGCCGTTGAGCAGGCTGTTCGGGTCGAGCAGCCCGGCGAGCCCGCCGATCGCCCCGGGGTTCAGCTCGCCCAGGACGGCCGAGATCGGGGCGGTGAGCAGGAAGACCGCGATGATCATGCCGGTGGCGAACACCCGGCGTCCCGACAGCGACGCGATCGGCAGTCCCAGCGCCGCCAGCAGCGAGGCGTGGACGACCGCGGCGACGAGGCCGACGAGCAGCCCGCCGAACTCGTCGAGCACCCCCGCGAGGCCGTCGTCGGTGTTGAAGGCCATGCCGATGAACATGATCAGCATGGGTGCCGCGAACAGCAGGAACGTCGCGGTGGCCAGCGCGGCGAGCTTGGCCAGCGCGTAGCTCGCCCGGCCCAGCGGGCGGGACAGGTACAGCTGGAGCAGGTTCGTGCGCAGGTCCACGGACACCAGTTCGGGCGCGACCACGGCGACGAACACCGCCGCGGCGAAGGTGAAGGTGGAGGCGATGCCGACGTAGTCGAGGACCGGCTCGGGCAGCTGGCTGTTGATGATCACGATGATCAGCGAGGCGAGGCCGGCCAGGCCGATCAGCCCGATCGGCAGCACCTTCGCCCACGGGCTGCGGCCGAGGCCGTAAGCGCTGCGGACACCGTGGACGTAGAGCGCGCGGGCCGAGTAGCCGGAACCGAGCCTCGGGCCGGTGTAGCGCTGGTAGCCGATGTCGTGGATGACGCCGGGCTCAGGCACGGGACACCTCCTCGGCCGGGCGGTCGCGGAACAGGTCGGCGACCTGGTACCGCTGGCGTTCGAGCCGGTGCAGACCGAGGTCGAGGTCCGCGACGGCGTCCCGGATGAGGTCGTACACCGCGCCGTCGTCCTGGCCGAGGCGGACGGTCAGCACGCGGTTCGCGCGGCGCACGTCCAGTCCTCCGGCGGTGAGCGCGGTGGCCAGCCGCTCGGCGCCCTCGTCGATCTCGACGACGAGCAGGTCGTTGTGCTCGGTCATCGACGACAGCGTGGCCGAGCGCAGGAGGGTGCCCGCGTCGATGGCGACCAGCGACGTGCAGATCCGCTCGATCTCGCCGAGCAGGTGGGAGCAGACCACCACCGAGATGCCGAACTCGGTGCCGATGCGGTGCACCAGGTCGAGCATCGCCCGCCTGCCCGCCGGGTCGAGCCCGTTGGTGGGTTCGTCGAGGAGCAGCAGCTCGGGGTCGTGGACCAGCGCTTGGGCGAGCTTGACCCGCTGCTTCATGCCGGTGGAGTACCCCCCGATCCGGCGGTAGCGCTCCTCGTAGAGCCCCACGTGCCGCAACGTCTCCGACGCCCGCTCCCGCGCCGCCGCGGCGGGCAGGCCGCTGACCCGCGCCATGTGCGTGACGAACTCCGCGGCGATCATGTCGGGCGGCAGGCAGTCGTGCTCGGGCATGTAGCCGACCTTCGCCCGGACCTGCTCCCCGTCCGCGATCGGGTCGAGGCCGAGCACGCGGATCCGCCCGCTGGTCGGCGTGAGCAGCCCCAGCGCGAGCTTGATCAGCGTGGTCTTCCCCGCCCCGTTGACCCCGACCAGGCCGACGACGCCCGCCTCGACGTCCAACGTCAGGTCCGTCAGGGCGGTCACCTTGCCGTCGTAGCGCATTCCCAGCGCGGTGGTCTCTATGAGTGGCACACGAGGACCCTAGGGCCGACCGCCCACCCGCCACATCCGGCCGCACCCCTGAGACCGGCGGCCCCCCGACCCCTAGGGGGTGAACGGCGCGGTGCGGTCGGCCCCGGTGCCGGCTGCTCGGTCGCCGGCCCGCGGCGGGAGTGCTCGCGCGGCGCGCGGTCGAGGCGCCTACCCGGTGCCGATGAGCTGGGTGGCGGCCAGTTCGGCGTAGACGCGGTCCGTGGCGACGAGGTGCGGGTGGGTGCCGACGGCGCGGACGCGGCCGGTGTCCATCACGATGATCCGGTCGGCCGTGGTGACCGTGGACAGCCGGTGGGCCACGACGAGCACGGTGGTGGTGCCGGCGACGTCGGCGATGGTGTCCCGCAGCGCGGCCTCGTTGACCGCGTCGAGCTGGGAGGTGACCTCGTCGAGCAGCAGCAGCCGCGGTCGGCGCAGCAGGGCGCGGGCGATGGCCACGCGTTGGCGCTCGCCGCCGGAGAGCTTGACGCCGCGGTGTCCGACCGCCGTGTCCAGCCCGTCGGGCAGGCGGGCCACCACGGCGTCGAGCCGGGTGGTGGTCAGCACCTCCGTGAGCTCTGCCCGGCCGGTGTGCGGCGCGCCGACGAGCAGGTTCTCGCGCAGGGTGCCCGACAGGACCGGGGCGTCCTGCTCGACGTAGCCGATCGCGGCGCGCAGGTCGGCGAGCGGCTGGTCCGCCAGGTCCTCCCCGTCGAGCAGGATTCGTCCGGAGTCGGGTTCGTAGAACCGTTCGAGCAGGGAGAACACGGTGGTCTTGCCCGCCCCGGACGGGCCGACGAAGGCGGTCATGCCGCCTGCCGGCACTTCGAAGGTCACGGCGTGGTGCACCTCGGGGAGGTCCGGGCGGTACCTGAACCGCACCTGCTCGAAGGCGACCGCGGCCGGTGAGGTCGCGACGCGTGGTGATGCGGCGGGCGGTGCGGTTGCGACGGGCGGTGACGCGACGCGTGGTGACGCGGCGGGTGGGGCGTGCGGTTCGGTGGGGAGGGCCTCGACCTCCTGGATGCGGGCGATCGCCGCGGCGGCAACCTGGTACTGACCGGCCACGTGCGTCAGTTCCCTCAGCGGCGGCATCAGGTAGTACAGGTAGAGCAGGAACGCGATCAGCGTGCCGACGTCGATGTCGCCGGAGACGACGCGGGCGCCCCCGAAGGCGAGCACCATGATGAACGACAGTTGCAGCGCCAGCCCGCCTGTGCTGCCCGCCACCGCGTGCCACGTGGCGGCCCGCACCCCACCCCGCCACGCCCGCACCGCCGAGTCGTGCAGCCGATCGCGTTCGCGCTCCTCGGCGCCGGACGCCTTGATGGTGCGCAGGTTCCCCAGCGCGCGCTCCATCGCCGCGCTCATCGCGCCGACCGATTCCTGCGTGTGCTCCGCGGCGCGCGCGATGCGCGGCACGACCACGCCGAGGACCACCTGCGCCACGCAGAGCACGGCCAGGACCACGACGAGCAGCACCGGGTCCAACAACGCCATCATGGTCATCGTGGCCAGGAGCGTCAGCACCCCCGTGACCCCGTAGACCACCGATCGGGTGCTCACCTCGCGCAGCAGCGTGGTGTCGGTGCTGACCCGCGACATCAGGTCACCCGGTTCGGTGTCGTCCAGGGTGGGGATCCGCAGCCACAGCAGCCGCGACACCAACCGCTGCCGGGCGGCCAGCACCACCGACTCGGCGGTGCGCTCCAGCAGGTACGCGCCGACCGCGCCGATCGCCGCGTGCGCGAGCACCAGCACGCTCATGAGCACCAGCAGGCCGGTGACGACGCCCCCCTCCGCCAGCCCGGTGATCAGGTCCCGCACGACCAGGGGCAGCGCCAGGCCGGTCGCCGCGGTGCCCGCGCTGAGCAGCCCGCCGAGCAGCAGGTTCGTCCGGAAGGGACGGACGTGGTCGAGCAGCACCCGCCACGCCGGTAGGTCGGGTCGTCCGCTCACCGCGGCCACGGTCCGCGATCGGCGGGCCGCGACCACGTCACCGGACCGGGGGATGCTGTTTCGTCACCAGGTGGTCCTCCAGGACGAGCGCGTCCAGCGGCATCGCGAGGAACGCCGCCACCGCGTCGGCCGGGGTCTCGACCAGCGGTTCGTCGCGCCGGTTGAAGGACGTGTTGAGCAGCACCGGAACGCCCGTCCGGTCCGCGAAGCGGCACAGCAGCCGGTGGCAGACCTCGTCCTGCTCCGCGCTCACGGTCTGGACGCGGGCGGTGCCGTCGACGTGGGTCACGGCCGGGATCACGGCGCGCGCGGCGGGGCGGACCGGGACCGCGAACGTCATCAGCGGGCTGGGTCGGTCCAGTTCGAAGAACTCGTGCGCGCGTTCCTCGACCACCACCGGGGCCAACGGACGGAACCACTCGCGCTCCTTGATGACCGAGTTGACGTGGTCGCGCACCTCGGGCTGCCGCGGGTCCGCCAGGATGCTGCGGTGCCCCAGCGCCCGCGGGCCGAGTTCCGAGCGCCCCCGGTACCAGCCGACGACCTCCCCGCGTTCGAGCCGGTCGACGACCTCGGCGAGCAGGTCGTCCTGGTCGAGGCGGGCGGACCGCACCCGCGACCGCACCGCGTCCAACGCCCGGTCGACCATCGACGTCGGGTACCGCGGCCCGTAGTACGCCGTGCGCATGGTCGTGTCCACCGGCAGCCTACGCCGCTTGACCTCCAGCAGCACCTTGCCGATCGCCTGGCCGTCGTCCCCCGGCGCGGGTACCACGAAGACCTGGTCGAACGCCGACTGCCGGGCGACCCGTCCGTTCACCACGCAGTTCAGCGCCACCCCGCCCGCCAGGCAGAGCCGGGTGGACCCGGTCAGGCGGCGCGCCCGCTCCGCCAGGCCCAGCACGATCTCCTCCAGGATCACCTGGCCGGCGTAGGCGGTGTCCATGTCCGCCCGCGTCACCGCGTGCCGGGCATTCCCCGGCGGAGCGCCGCGCGCGGCCACGAACCCGTCCCACAGCGCCTGGTCCTCCGGCGTCGCGGACCCCCACCCGAAGAACTCCCGGCCGAGGGTGTTGGCCAGCACGGCCCGGACGAAACCCGGGGCCACGCGGTACGTGCCGTCCGGCAGCGTCCCGGCGTGCTCCCGCAGGAGGTCCAGCAGCGGGGACGGCCGACCGTAGGCCGCCAGTGCCATCGTCTTGCCCTCGGCGTAGAGCTCCCGCATGCCCGCGAGCGCCCCGACGGCGGTGTAGAAGTGGCCGATCGACTCCGCGGCGAACGGGCCCGAGGACGGGTTGAGCTCTTCGACCAGGCGCAGGTCCGGTCCGACGCCGTGCCAGATGGACGTGGTCGCCAGGTGCCCGCCCGACTCGCCCTGACCGTCCAGCACCAGCACCGCGGCCTCGTCGTAGCCGGACCCGAAGAACGTGCTGGCGGCGTGGTACAGGTGGTGGTCGCAGGGCACCAACCCCACCGAGTTGTCGATGTAGTGGTCGTCGTCGCCGCCGAAAGATCGGCTGTACCGGTCGATGCCGCGGAGGTGGTGATAAGCCAGCCCCGAGTTCCAGTGGTGTTTGTAGCGCTCGCCCACCCGTTCCGAGGCCAGGGCGACGATCTCGCCCTCCGGGGTCAACAGCGCGATCCCGCCGTCGTGCCACGTGCTCGCGTGGCCGTGCACCACCGGGGGCGTCACCGCGAATTCGTGGACCGCTTTCCCCGGTAACCCGTCGACGGTTCCCGGTCCTGTGTCCGACATGCGGCGCACCCCCCAATGATCAAATGCCGACTCGCGGGTGTTCGAGGGAACCCGATTATCTCTACCACTCCGCCCGGGATGAGTAGTACCGTTCTGAGGGGGGCGGGCAGATATTCCACGTGCGATAAAAACCACGCTGCTCCGTCCGGGCTCCACGAGTTGCGTCGCGCGCAGGGGAGGCTGCGGTGGGAGTGCTCCCGTTCACGGATTCCACCGCGTTGCGCGACGACGCGCGCGCGCTGGCCGACCGGCTCGCGGAGGACGGTTATCTCCACGTGCGCGGCCTGCTGCCGGAACCGGACGTCGCCGCGGTCCGCGACCACGTCCTCGCGCTGGCGCGGGAGGCCGGCTGGCTCCTGCCCCCGGACGGCGCGGAACCGCCCCTGGCGAACCCGCGCGCGACCACCTGGTGGCCGGACCCCGACTACGTCGCCCTGCACGACCGGATGTGGCGCAACCGCGACCTCCACGCCCTGATGCACACCCCGGCGCTGCTCACCCTGCTGGGCGCGCTGTTCGGCGAGCCGGTCCTGGTCCACCCCCGCAAGGTGCTGCGGGTGGTGCACCCGCGGTGCGGCACGACGCCCCCCGAGACGGGCTGGCACCAGGACTACCCCGGCATCCAGGGCTCGAAGCGGGCGCTCGCCGTCTGGACCCCGCTGGCGCCGGTCGAGCCCGGGACCGGGGCGTTGACCGTGCTGCCCGGTTCGCACCGCGCGGGGCTGCTCCCGATGCGGCTCAGCAACGACGCGATGGTCGGCTGGGAGGCCGACACCGACACCTCCACCGTCCACACCGGGCACCTGGACCCCGGGGACGTGATCATCTTCACCGTCTTCACGGTGCACAGCGGCAGCGCCAACGAGGGTCCCCGGTTGAGGCTCTCGGTGGACTGCCGCTACCAGCCTGTGGGCGACCCGGTCTGCCCCGGCAGCCTTGAGTTCGACGACGGGAAAACCTGGGACGACGTCTACCGCACCTGGCCGAACGGTGGGCGGGGCGATCCGCTCTCGTACTACTGGCGCCGACTCCCGCTCACCCCCGCCGATTACGACTCCAGCCCGGACGCGGCCCGCGACCACGAGGTCATCGCCGCGGCCGAGGCCGGCAACCCCGATGCCCGACGGGCCCTCCGGATGATCGCCGTGTACGGCGTCGACCACGCGATCACGAGCCGGGCGAAAGCGCTGTTGCGGACGCTGCCCGTCGAGTCCCGGTCGGTTCCCGGGACCGGGCGGACGTGCTGCTGACCACCCCGGGTTCACCCGGCGCGCTGGACCGCGCGGTCGCGCTCGGGCGCACCGACCTCGACGGGGGCACGCTGGTCCCGGTGGCGGCCGATCACGCGGCCGGCGCGCACGGGGTGTCCGCCCACCCGGGCAGCGTGACGAGGGAGGTGCTGCGGGCGGGAGCGGCGATGGGGTGGCGGCCGCCAGGACGGCGGGGCTCGACGTGGACATCGTCGACGCGGGCGTGACCGGTCGGCCGGTCGCCGGCGTCGACCGGGTGACCTGCCGCGACGCCAGGGGGTGACCTCGTCGCGGCGAACGCCGTGTCCGACCGGGACACGGGGCTGCTGCTCGACGCCGGCCGGACCGTCGGGGCGCGCGTCGGCGGCCGGGCCTGGTCGTGCTCGGCGAGGTCGGCGTCGACAACACCACCGTGGCCGCCGCCTGCTGGACCTGCGCATCCGAGCCGGCGAGGGCGTTGGCGCCTGCCTCGCGGCCGGGCTGCTGCGCCGGGCCATGGCCGTCCGCGCGACCACCGCGCGGACGGCCGACCCGCCACCGGCGTCCTCCCCGTGAGAGGGCCGCGTCGGCCTCGCCGCGGCGCACGGCGACCGCGGGCGGGCGCTCAGGCGGCCGGGCGGGCAGCCGACCGGGCGCACGTGCCGGCGCCGGGACCCGCCGCCGAGCGGGTCGCGGTCACAGGCGGAAGCCGAAGGACGCGACGAAGGCGAAGTTGTCGGACGAGTTGCCCAGCCGCACCAGCAGGAAGTCGTCGTACAGACCGGGCGGCACGTCCGTGTCGACCTGGACGCGGACCCCGAGGTAGGCGGGGAACGCCAGGCCGGAGAGGTCGACCTCCACCTCCTTGAGGTTGTCGTCGGCGCTGGTGAGCCGCTCACTGGCCAGCACGACGCGGTCGGCGTGGTTCGGCTGGGCGGGGTCGGGCACGTAGGCGGCGACGGTGATGAGGTGCCCCGGGTAGCCCTGGAACGTCTGCACGTCCCTGGTGCGCACGACGATCGTCGTCGCGTCCGGGGCGGCCGGGTCGGTCTTCTCCAGGGTGAGGGGCAGCTCGACGGAGAGGCCGCTGTAGTTGGCGTCACCGTGGATGCCCGGCTCGTCGCCGAGGTGGATACGGCCCTGCCAGACGAGTTCCGCTTGCGGGGTCAACGCCATCATGTCCTCCTGGGTTCGTTGCCGGTGTCTGTCGTTGCCGGTGTCTGTCGTCGTCGTGCGGGCGGCCGTCGAGGCGCGGCCGGTGGTCGTCGTGGGGGAGCGCCGCGGCGGCGGGCCGTCACGGGTCCGGTGTGCCACGGCGACCTCCTCCACCTCAGCGCTTCCGGATCGGCACGACCACCGGTCGGTCGTCGACGTCGACCACCCGGACCCGCGCCTCGTAGTGGGTGGCGAGCACGTCCTCGGTGATCACCTCGCGCGGGGTGCCGCTGGCGACCACCCGGCCACCGGCCAGCAGGACGACCCGGTCGGCGTACGCGCCGGTGATCGACAGGTCGTGCATGGTCGTCAGCACGGTCAGCGCGCGGTCGCGGCGCAGCGCGTCCACGAGGTCGAGCACGTCCTGCTGGTGGCCGATGTCCAGCGCGCTGGTCGGCTCGTCCAGCAGCAGGAGCCGGGTCTCCTGGGCGAGGGCCCGGCCCAGGAACACCCGTTGCAGCTCGCCCCCGGACAACGTCCGCAGGGTGCGGTCGGCGAAGTCCAGCAGCTCCAGCCGCACCAGGACCTCCCGCACCACGTCGAGGTCCGCGGCCGACTCGCGGCCCAGCCGGGGCAGGTACGGCGTGCGGCCGAGCAGCACGTAGTCCGAGACCGTGATGCCCGCCGGCACGACCGGCGACTGGGCGACCGAGGCCAGGACGCGTGCCCGTTCGCGGTGCCGCATCCGCCGCACGTCCCGGCCGAACAGCCGCACGGCGCCGGTCGCGGGCACCAGGCCGCTGACCGCGTTGAGCAGGGTCGACTTGCCCGCGCCGTTGGGCCCGATGACCGCCACCCACTCGCCGGCGGCGACGGTCAGGTCCACCCCGTGCAGGATGCGGTTGCCGCCCAGCTCCACCCGGAGGTCGCGGGCGGTGACCACGGGCTCGGGGGTGGTCACAGCCGCGTCCTGGCCCCGGTGCGCAGCACCAGCACGAAGAACGGCGCGCCCAGGAACGCGGTGACGACGCCGATCGGGATCTCCGCGGGCGCGGCGGCGGTGCGCGCCACCAGGTCGGCCAGCACCAGGAACGCGCCGCCCACCAGCATCGAGACCGGCAGGATGGTGCGGTGGCTGGCGCCCGCGAGCAGCCGCACCGTGTGCGGCACGATGATGCCGACGAACCCGATCAGCCCGGAGACCGACACCGCCGCCGCCGTGCCCAGCGACGCCGCGGCCGTGAGCACGTACCGCGTGCGCTGCGGGTCCAGTCCCAGCCCCGCCGCTTCCGCGTCGCCCACCGCCAGCACGTCCAGGTCCCGCCGGTGCGCCAGCACGACCACCGCGGTCACGACCGCGTAGGGCAGCACCAGCAGGACGTCGCGCCAGCCCGCGGTGCCGAGCCTGCCCAGCAGCCACGAGTAGATCTCGCGGATGGCGTCGGCGTCGCGCTGCATCAGGAACGTCTGGCCGGCGGACAGGAAGGCGGACACCGCGACGCCCGCCAGGATCAGGGTGGCGGGCGAGCGGTCGCCACCGCCCGTCGCGAGCGCGTAGGTCAGGGCCACGGCGGCGACCGCGCCGACGAACGCGGCCAGCGGGGTGGCCAGCGGCAGCGCCGCCGTGGCGCTGCCGCCCGCGCCGCGCCGCAGCGTGATCACCGCGGTGACCCCGAGGCCCGCGCCCGCCGCCACGCCGAGGAGGTGCGGATCGGCCAGGGGGTTGCGGAACACGCCCTGGTAGCAGGCGCCGGCCAGGGCCAGCAGGCCGCCGACCAGCAGGCCCAGCACGACCCGGGGGAGCCGCAGTTCGACCAGCAGCGCCCGCTCCCGCTCCGACAGCCCGCTGTCCAGGTCGACGCCCGGCAGCAGGGAGAGCAGTTCCATGGCCACGCCGGGCAGGGGAAGGGCGACCGGCCCGGTGCTCACCCCCAGCACCAGCGCGGCGAGCACGGCCAGCAGGCCGATCACCAGCCACACCGGCCGCAACCGCGGGGGCCTCAGCGCCACCGGGTCGGACGCCTGCCCCGCGGGTCCGCCGCCGTCGACCGGCTTCACCACGAGCGGCCCCTCATCCGACCTCGCCCGCCGCGTCCGCGACCGCCCGGACCAGCTCCACCACGCGTGGGCCCCACCGCGAGGCGATGTCGTCGTCCAGGGCCACGATGCGGTTCGTGCGCACCGCCGTGATGTCGCCCCACCCCGGACGGGCCTTGACCGTGTCGGCGGACTGCTGGCAGCACTTGGTGTCGGCCAGGAAGATCAGGTCCGGATCGGCCTTGATCACGAACTCGGCGGACAGCTGCGGATAACCCGTGCCTGCCTGGCCGGAGTCCACCGCGTCGGCCACGTTGACGAGCCCGACCTGCTCGAAGAGCTTGCCGACGAACGTCTGGCCGGTCACCGAGTACAGCGTCTGGTCCAGCTCGTAGTAGTAGGTCGGCTTGTCCTGCCGCCGCGGCACGTCCGCGATGATCCCGGCGATGTCGTCCTTCATCCGCGTCACGAGGTCCGTCGCCTCGTCGACGTGGCCGGTGAGCCTGCCGAGGTCGCCGATCTGGGTGTAGGTGTCGTCCAGGGTGCGGGCCGGACCCGCCAGGTACACCGGGATCTTCAGCTTGCCGAGCTGGTCCACGATCTGGTTGAGGTCGTCGGAGATCACGACCAGGTCCGGCTCGTACCGCGCGATGGCCTCGGCGTTGGGCTGGAAGCCCGACAGGTCCGACCGGGGCGCCTCGGCGGGGTGGGTGGAGTTGTCGTCCACCGCCTCGACCTGCTCGCCCGCGCCGATCGCGAACAGCACCTCGGTCGCCGAGGGCGACAGCGCGACGATCCGGGTGGGCCGCTCGTCCAGGGTCAGCGAGCCGGCGGTGGCCGGGAACCCGGCCGTCCCGGGGGACGTTGTCGGCGCGTCCGCGGGGGTGGAGGTGCCGCAGGAACCGGCCACCAGGCCCAGCGCCAGCGCGGCCGCGACCAGCACGCGAGAATTCCTCGACATCGAGCTCCCCCTGTCGAACCGAACACCCCATATCCGCGGTAATCGCATTGCCGCCGATTCCGCGGGTCCCCGCGGACACTAGACCCCGGGGCAGAATCTAACCACCCCACCCCGAATTGGCGTGCCCCTTTCGGGGGAATCGACTGGTGAACCCCGTTCGGCGCAGCGTATTCCACGTCTCGGGTAACGCTCGTGCTCCCGCGCCGGTGGCTTTGGGGTGGGCTCCGGCGTATTTCACCCGGGCGGTGGGCTCGTCCGGGTCCGGCGGGTACCGGGTGCGGATCGGCGTGGACCCCGGCCGGCGGGTGTGGTGCGAACGACCGGTGCGGCCCGGTCGTCCCCCGGATACCCTCGCGGTCGCGAGATCGGGGTCGACCGTCGACGAACGACCCCGTCCGGCTTCGCACCGACGACCTCCGCCGTCACGGGCGTCGGTGACGTCATCGCGGCCGGCGGTCGAGCGCCCCGCCGGTCGCCGGGGAACCGGTCCACTTCCCGTTCGCGCCCGCTCCGGGTGGTGGTCGTGGACGTCGCGACCGGTACCCCGACCGCCACCGCGGGCAGACGGGCAGACGAGGGAGAACCGGATGACGAGGGACGACGACCCCGGGGTGGCCGCCGAGCTGGACCGCCTCGACGCGGCGGTCAGAGCGGCGCCCGCGGGGGACACGACGGCGCAGATCGCGCTGTGGCGGCGGGTGACCGCGTTGGAGCACTGGTTCTTCATCGCGCGGGGCTTGGCCGACCAACCCCGCCCCTACGCCGTGGCGGCCGGGCAGGGGCCGATGATCTGCCTCTACAGCAGCGCCGCGCGGGCGGACGAGGCCACCCGCGCCCTCGGGCTGGTCGACCCGGGTACCGGCACGGCGCCGTTGTTCAGCGTGCCGGTGCCGGCCGCGATCGACTACGTCGCCTCGTTCGGCGGGGGCGGCGTCTTCGGCGTGACCCTGGACCACCCGCGGCTCGGCCACTACATTCCGCTGGCGAACCTGGGTCTGCTCAAGGGCTGGGTCGAAGGAGCCGGGCGGTGACCGGCGCCGACCCGGGTGACAGCTTCGTCGAGGTGATCGCGCGCGAGGTGGAGGCCGACCCCGGCAACCCGGCGTTGCGCGAGGACTTCATCACGCTGCTGCTGGAGCAGGACCCGGACCGCGCCGCCGGCGAGCTGAAGGCGTTCGAGGCGCTCGGCGGGGATCCGGCGCGGGTCCGCGTGCTGCGCGCCCGGCTGGTGGCGGCGCGGTTGCGGACCTCGAACCCGCCGCCGCCCGCCGAGGCCACGCGCCCGGCCGCACCCGTGGTCAGGCCCGGTGCGGACGAGCCGACGCCGGTCCCGGTCCCCGCCCACGACGACCGCCGGGACAGCGGCGCCGCCGGGTCGGCGTCGCTGTGGGACGCCGAACGCCCGGCGGTGACGCTGGCCGACGTCGCGGGCCTCGCCGAGGTCAAGCGGCACCTGGACACCGCGTTCCTGGCCCCGCTGCGCAACCCCGAGCTGGCGGCGGCGTTCGGGCAGAAGCCGGGCGGGTCGCTGCTGATGTACGGCCCACCCGGGTGCGGCAAGACGTTCATCGCCAGGGCCATCGCCGGCGATCTCGGGGCGTCCTTCATCCACGTGACCCTCGCGGACCTGCTCGGCAAGTGGATCGGGGAGAGCGAGAAGGCGATCCGGAGCGTGTTCCGCAACGCCCGCGCGGCATCGCCGTGCGTGGTCTTCTTCGACGAGTTCGACGCGCTCGGCGGACGGCGGACCTCCGGTGGCGGCGGGTCGCAGGCGATGCGGATGCTCGTCACCCAGCTGCTGGAGGAGCTCGACGGCGTGGCCGGCGCGAACGACGGCGTCTACTTCCTGGCCGCCACGAACCGACCGTGGGACATCGACTCCGCGCTGCGCCGACCGGGCCGGATCGACAAGACGGTGCTGGTGCTGCCGCCGGACGCGGTCGCCAGGGCGGCGATCGTCCGGGGCGCGCTGGCGGGCAAGCCCGCCGGCGGTGTGGACGTCGTCGCCGTCGCGGCGGCCACGGAGGGGTTCTCCGGTGCCGACCTCGGCCACCTGACGACCACCGTGCTCCAGCAGGCCATGGTCGAGTCGATGAGCAGCGGCGAGCTGGTGCCGGTCACCACCGACGCGGTGCTGGCCGCGGTCGGCGGCATCACCCCGTCCACGGCGTCCTGGTTCGACCAGGTGGCGCCGGTGCTGGAGTACGGCGTCGACGACGGCACCTTCGACCAGCTCCGGGCGTACCGGGTCGGGCGAGGCATGGGGTGAGCGACTTCGGCCGCGCCGCCGCCGACGACGTGGAGCGGGACCTGGACCTGGCCTGGGAGCTCTTCGCCGCGCAACCGGCGCACCCGAAGGTCGCCGAGCTGGCGTTGCGGGTGCTCGCGGCCCAGCCGGAGCGGAGCAGCGTGACGCTGCTGCTCGCCAACCACCGCGAGGTCTGCGGCGAGGCCGGGGAAGCGCGGCGCCTCTACCTCCGGGTGGCCGGCCGCCGCGACCGGCAGTTCGTCAACGCGGCTCGTGCCCTCCGACACCTGGCGTTCGCCGAGCGCGACCACCCCGGGGCGCTGCGGTGGGCGCACACCGTGCTGGCCGAGGAGCACGAGAACTGGGACGACTGGGTGGAGCTGGGGTCCGCCCGGGCGCTCTGCGGGGAGCACGAGGACGGGTGGCGCCAACTCGACGAGGCGGTGGCGCTGTGCGCCCGGACGACACCGGACGAACTCCCCACCGCGCTCGGGAAACGCGCGGCGTACCTGTTGGCGAGCTTCGCACCACCCGACCGGTTCGTCCCCGCGGCCGAGGAGGCCGTCCGGGCCGATGCGGCGAACTCCTGGGTCGCCCTGATGCTCGGCTGGTCCTACCTGGTGCAGTACCGGTTCACCGACGCCGAACAACTCGGTCTGCGACTGCTGCGCGAGAACCCGACCGAAGGTCTGTCGCAGGGCCTGGTGGAGATGGCCCGGACGATGCTGCGGATCGTCGAGAACGCCCACGCCCAGGACATCACCCTGGAGGACATCCGCCGCACCGGGGTGATCGAGCTGGGGTGGCGCCAACTCCGCGACCAGGTGCTCGGCACCGACCTGGCTTCCGCGCTGGCGGCGTTGGACGACGTGGTGCCCGCCGACCTGCGCGCCGTGCTGCGACCGGGGGTTCCGATCTCCGACGTGCCCCGGGGCGACGAGCTCGGCTCCGGGGTGGCGGAGGACCTGGTGGCCTGGCACGACGGCCAGCAGCCCGGCTCCGGCGCCGCCTGGGGGTCGGCCGAGCCGTTCCGCCTGATGTCGGCGGCCGAGATCATCGCCATGAGCGCCGAGATCGAGGCCGACCAGGCAGCGCACCCGGACTGGCCCGAGAACGAGGTCTGGGAACAGGTGATGACCGACGACGCCGGGGCGTACCTGGTCATGGTCGCGTTCGGGGCGATCGTCAAGCGTCGACCCGGGCACCCCGACGAGCCCGTAGCCGAGTCGATGGCCGACTGGGTCTGGGACCGGGTGGCCGACTTCGGTGGTCGGGACCCGCGGCCGGCACCCCGGAAGACCGGGGCTTCCCCGACCGGCCTCACCCCCGTTCCCGGCACCCCGTCCCCGGGACGTCGTTGACCGGCGTCATCGCGACGATGTACGCCGTCCCGGGCGCGTCCGAGCGCTCCCGCCGTACCTCGACCTCGACGGGCACCGACTCGGCCCGCAGTGGCAGGCTGGGAGGCCGGCCCGGATCTTCGTGTCCGCGCTTCGACGATGACCAGGGGAGACGCGATGACCCGAACCGGCCAGGACACGGGCGCGCCGCGCGTTCTCGGCACGGGGCTGTGGGTCGGGAGCACCGATGGGCGGGTGGTCCGGGCGGTGTCCGCCGGCGGGTTCGACTGGGCGTGCGTCGACGAGCAGCACGGCGGGGCGGCCTGTGGGCGGGAGAACACCGACCTGGTCGCCGCTGTGCGTGCGGCGGGCATCCCGGCCTTCGTGCGCGTCGCCTGGAACCGGCCCGAGCTCATCGGCAGGGCCCTCGACAGCGGCGCCGACGGGATCATCGTGCCGATGGTCGACAGCGTCGAGCAGGCGCGGGCGGCCGCCGCGGCGGCGCGGTTCCCGCCACGGGGCACCCGCAGCTTCGGGCCGATCCGGTCCACCGACGCGGTGACGGCCCCGGTGCCGGCACGGGCGAACGCGGACGTCCTGTGCCTGGTGATGGTCGAAACGACCCGTGGCCTGGACGCGGTCGACGACATCGCGGCCGTGGACGGCGTGGACGGCGTCTTCGTCGGCCCGTTCGACCTGTCGCTGGCCCTCGGCGTGGAGGTGACCGGGTTGCTGACCGACGGCGGCGAGGACGCCCCGCTCCGACGGGTGGTTCGCGCCTGCCGGGCCAACGGGCTCGTGGCGGGCGCGTACGCGGGATCGGTGGAGCGCGTCGCCCACCTCCGGGCGGCGGGCTTCACGATGATCGCCGCGGTCGACGACCTGGCGATGATCGCGCGGAGCGCCGCCGAAGCCGCTGCCGAGGCGAAGGCGCGCTGAGCCTGTACCCGGCGGGCCTTCGCCACGGCAGAGGGCGTGCCCGCCGGGGGGTCAGGCGTCCTCGTCGGGTTCGACGAAGTAGTACAGCAGCACCGGGTCGGGCGCGCCGACGGCCTTGGTCCACTGCCGGCCGTCCCACCCGCACACGATGTTGATCGGGTCGAACCCGGTGCCGGTCGAGAACGCGCCGGGGTGCCGCGTGCGCACGAGGTCGCTCCACCACCCGGGGACCGCGGCGAGCAGGTCGGTCTCGCCGTTCGCGCCGAACCAGGGCACCGAGGCGGCGAAGAAGGTCTCGGTGTCCTCGGCGTCGAAGCCGACCAGCAGCGCGTGGTCCGCGTCGACGCGGTGCAGCCGGAACCAGTCACCGCCGCCCGCGACGTACCGCCCGTCGCGCTCGTCCAGCAGTTCCGCGCCGGCGAGCAGGTCGGCCAGCTCGTCCGGGGGCGGCAGCTCCACCACCGGACGCCCGTCCACCAGCGGCAGCGGCTCGTCGACCGGCGCCAGCAGGTAGCCGCGGACCACCATGGCGGCCGGCGGCACCGGGCGCTGGGGGATGCTGACCGCGAACAGCCACGACCGCGCCTCCTTCAGGTACGCGAACCGGGGGAACACCTCGTCGTCGGGACCGTCCAGGAACGGCTGCTCGAACGGCAGGGGTTCACCGCGGGCGGCCCCGCGCACGGCCCCGCGCGTGTCCCCGGGACCGATCTCGACGAACCGCTCGACCCCGGCGACGCGATCGACGAAGGCGAGCGTCGCCCGCTCGTCGTCGACCAGCTCGGCCCGCACCGGCCGATCCGCGCCGACGTGCCGGTTCACCCGCTGGTGCTCGACGTTCGACGGCACCATGCACACCACCGTGTCGCCGAACTCGCCCAGCCACACCTCCGCCGACTCCGGGTGGGACCTCTCGACCAGCGGACACGCGCACATGTGGTCGTACACCCGGCCGGGGAAGAGCTGGTCGACGACGGCCCAGCCGGAGCGGGTCCGCGCCGCGGCCGCCGCGATCGGGTCGTCGGGACCGGGCCGGAGGTACGCCTCCCGCATCGCCACGGGCGCGCGTTGTGATCCGAAGCTGAGGTAGGCGACCATGATCGGGAATTATGCCCGCGCGGCCCTGCGCCGGGTGGCGGTTCCGGATCTCCGCCCCGACCTCGCGGCGTCGTGGTCGGGCCCCTCCGGCGCCGGTCAGCGGCGGCCGGTGGCCAGGACGACGAGGAACTGGCCGCCGCCCGCCTCGACGTCGGCGGTCACCGGCAGCCCCGGCACCAGCCGGGTGAACCGGTCCACCAGCCACTCCGCCGCCTCTCGGGCGTCCTGCCCGGTCGGGCAGCGGGCCACCATCTCGCGGCCCCCCTTGCGCTCCAGCCGCCCGGCGACGGTGATCAGCGGCGCGGGCTCGGCCACGTGCAGGTGGTCCGGCCAGGGGATGACCACCTTGACCGCGCCCTTGCGGGTGTTGCACCCGCGGTGCGCGAGCCGCTCGGCGACCTTGGCCTTCCGGTCGGCGGTCCGGCTGTCGACGCTGGGCCCCCGCGGGTCGTTCACCGACATGTCGGGGTCGACCGGCTCGTCGCACACCCAGCACCGCCAGCCGTCGCGCTCGGCCACGTCATCGAGGAGGCTCATCCGGGCAAACTAGCCTGCGGGAACGCCGACCCCCGCACCGCACCCGGGCGCGACCGGCCCCGTGGCGTGGCGAAGCCCCACGGGCCGGCACGGTGGTCCGTGCCCGATCTCCGCGTCGATCGGGAGAACTCCCGCTTCGAGCGGTTCTCTGCTGTGGTGAGATTTCCGGGCCTGTTCGTGACCGCCGTTCCTGTTTCCTCTCGTCACGTGCCGACGCGGCGTGTGGAACTCGCCGTGCGCTTGACGTTCTGCTTTTTCGGAATTCACGTGGAAATGTCCTGTGCTGCGTTCGGTCAGGCCCGCACTACGCCGAAGGGTGCTTCCGGTAGGTCGATCGACCTAGTGACGGGGTTCGACGACCTGGTGGCCGCCGGTAGAGCTGTCCGCACAATTGCGGACTGACTGGATAACGGTGTGGTATCGGCTGTATCGCTCCAGCCCCCGCCGGCGATGAGCAGCGTGATCAGTTCGGTGGTGAGGTAGGGGGACGGTTGTGGTGAACAACGGCGCTGCTCCGGATTCGCGGGGTGCGGCGGTTGATCGAGCGGTGCGGCTTTTCGAGTTCCTCGCGCGGAGTCAGCAGCTCAAGTCGAACCCGCCCCGCACCACGGACAGCTACGAATCGGTGCTGTGGTTCGGTCGGCTGCCCGAGCACCCCGCCATCCGGTCCGCGCACCGCGAGGAAGCCCCCGAGCCCGGCACCCCCCTGCTCACGGTCGAGAGGATCCCGCACCAGGAGCCGCCTGAGCCGGCAGGGGAACTGCGGTCCTGGCTGGTCGGGGAGTGGGACGACCCCGACACCCCGCCGCTGTTGCGCGAGTCGATCGGCGAGGGGGAGCAGCGCACCGCGCTCGACGACGCGCCCGAGATCCGTGGCGTCCACGCCGAGTGGGAGGCGCGCTGGTCGGGGTGGGCCGAGCGCGAGCGGGGTGATCGACCGGCGCGGGACGTCTACAACGAGTTGTTCTCCGCCTACGTCACCGCGGCCGGGCACGCCGAGGAACTCGAACTCGTCGTCGGCGTCGGCTGCCTGTCGTGGTCCCCTCCGGGTCACCACGTCGTGCGCCGGCACCTCGCCACCGTGCCCGCTGTGATCCACTTCGACGACGCCACCGGACGGCTGGCCCTCCACCAGGCCGAGGTGGCGGACGGGCTGAACGTCGAGCTGGACATGCTCGACCCCGGTCGCGTGGCCAACCCGCAGCACGTCGTGCAGATCAGGAACGAAGCCCGCGAGGTCATCGCGACCGTCCTGCACCGCGAGGTCGTGGGCGGTGTGCTTCGTCGGCTGGCGCACGCCCTCGCCGGCGACGCCGCCTACCTCGACGAGGACGACGTGCAGAAGCCCGGCGCCCACGCGGTGGCCGCGTTCGCCCCGGCCGTCCTCCTGCGCAGGCGTTCACGGCAGGGGATCGTCGACATCCTGGACTCGGTCGCCGCGCAGCTCGGCGGGTCCGGTGTCGTCCCGGACGGGCTGCTCCCGCTCGTCGACCCGGACCACCGGCCGACCGCGGAGCGCTCGCCCGAGACCGGCGCCCTGGTCGAGGTCGACTCGGACCTCTTCCTGCCGCTCCCGGTCAACGACCGCCAGCTGCGCGTGCTCACGCAGGTCGACGCGAAGGCCCAGACCCTCGTTCAGGGGCCGCCCGGGACGGGGAAGACCCACACGGTCGCAGCCCTGCTGTCGCACCTGCTCGCGCAGGGCAAGCGGGTGCTCGTCACCGCGCACACGGACCGCGCCCTGAAGGAGGTGCGGGCGAAGCTGCCCGAGGCCATCGCGCCGCTGGCCGTCTCGGTCGTCGGCTCCTCGCGCTCGGACCTGGCCGACCTCAAGGTCGCCGTGGAGCGGATCAGCCACGTGGCCGGCGAGTACGACGCCGAGGTCGCGCGCCGAGCCGTCGAGGACCACGTCACGGCGATCGGGGAACTCCGCCGGCGCCGGGCCGGGTTGTACCGTCGCCTGCTCGACGCGCGCGGCGAAGAGGTGGTCGAGCACGAGGTCGGTGACTACCGGGGCACGCTCGCCGCCCTCGCACGGCGCGTGGAGGCGGAGCGGGAGCGGTTCGGCTGGGTGGCGGACCTGGTCACCGTGACCGGTGTCGCCCCGTCCCCGGTGCCGGCGGGTGACCTCGCCGAGTGGCGCCGGAACCTCGTGGACGACGCGTTGAACACCGATGAGCCCGAAGCGCGGCTCAAGCTGCTGCCCCTCGCGGACGTGCCCACCCCCGAGGCGTTCTTCGCCCTGGTGACCGCGGAGCGCCAGGCCATCGCCGCCGAGGAGGGGCACGGCAGCCTCACCCGGCACACCGCTTTCGACGCCGTCCGCCGGGTGGACCGGTCCACCCGTACCGTGCTGCGGCAGCGGCTCAACGGGCTCGCGCGGGAGGCCGAGGACCTGTCGCGGCGGCGCGAGCAGTGGATGAACGACGCGCTGTCCGACGTCCTCGCCGGCCGGGCGAACCACTGGCGGTCGCGCGGGAACCAGGTCGCCCAGCTCATCGGGCGCGTTGGTCCCCTGGTCGACCGCCTCGGCCCGCTCACCGAGGTGCGGGTCGGTCCCGCCGACACGGGCGTGCTCGTCGCCCTGGCCGGGGCGCTCCGCGCGCACGTCGGCGACGGCGGCAAGCTCAAGACCAACCCGGACGGCTCGCCCAGGACGGGGGCCTTCGCGCCCAAGGCGGTCAAGCAGGCCCAACCGCTGTTCCAGGCGGTGCGGGTGAACGGCGTTCCGCCCACCACGGCCGACCAGCTCGACGTGTTCCTGATGTGGGCCGAGGCCGGCAGGGCGCTGGACGCGCTGGACCGGGCGTGGCCCGACTCCGTGCACATCCCCGCCGAGGACACGCTGAGCGAGCGGCTCCAGTGGCACGTGACCGAGCTGGAGCAGCTGCGCCGGGTGCTGGCGCTGGGTCAATCCCTCGAAGCGGAGGAGCGCGGCCTGTCCGGGCTCGGCCTGCCCCGTCCGAACTGGACCGACCTCGACGCCGTGCAGACGTACGCCCGGCTCGTCGACGCCGCTGCCGCCTCCGACGCCCGCACCGCGGCCACCGTGCCGCTGCTGGAGGTCGTGGGGACCATCGCCGAGGTGGCGCAGTGGGCGGACGCCGCGCCGTGCGTGAAGCACCTGGCGCTGGCCGTCGAGGAGCGCGACCACGAGTCGTACGCGGTCGCGCACCACAGGCTGGCGCGCCTGACCGAGGTCGCCGGGCTGGCGCGTCGTCGCGACGAGGTGGCGGCGACGCTGGTCGGCCTGCTCCCGCGAGTGCGCGAGGCCGTGTCGGCGGACCCGCGCGACCCCGCGTGGGTGGAGAAGCTGGGCGACTGGGACGCCGCGTGGGCGTGGGCCGTGGCACGGGTGTGGGTGCTCGGGCGCGGCGACGAGGACGTCAACGCACTCCAAGCCGAGGTGCTGCGCGTCGAGGAGCAGCTGCGCGGCAGGGTCGAGCGGCTGGCCGCCGAGCGGGCGTGGGGGCACGCCGTGTCGCCGGAGCGGCTGTCCGGCAAGGCCCGCGCCGACCTGCTCCAGTACGCCCAGCTGGTCAAGCTCCTCGGCAAGGGCACCGGCGTCTACGCGAACCAGCGCAGGGCCGACATCAAGGCGGCCATGGACCGCTGTCGCCCTGCGGTGCCGGTGTGGATCATGCCCGTCTACCGGATCGCCGAGCAGTTCCGCGTCCAGCCGGACATGTTCGACGTCGTGATCGTCGACGAGGCGTCGCAGGCTGGGTTGGAGGCGACGTTCCTCCAGTACCTCGCGCCCAAGATCGTGGTCATCGGCGACGACAAGCAGGTCTCGCCCACCGCCGTCGGCACCGACCAGCAGCAGCTGCGCGACCTCGCCGAGCAGTACCTGTGGGACGACCCCTACCGCGCGTCGTGGCAGGACCCCAAGCGCAGCCTGTTCGACGAGGCGAAGATGCGCTTCGAGGGCATGACCACCCTCGTCGAGCACCGGCGCTGCGTGCCGGAGATCATCGGTTTCTCGAACCGGATCGCCTACGAGCCCGACGGCATCCGGCTGGTGCCCGTGCGCCAGTACGGCGCCGACCGCCTGGAGCCGATCAAGCCGGTCTTCCTCGACGACGGCTACGAGCGCGGCGTGACCGACAAGGTCAACCCGGTCGAGGCGGACGCCATCGTCGAGCAGGTCGAGAAGTGCATCGCCGACCCGCGGTACGACGGCCTCACGTTCGGCGTCGTGTCGCTGCTCGGCCGCGCCCAGGCGAAGAGGATCGAGAAGCGCCTGCTGGAGCGCATTCCCCCGGAGGAGTGGAAGGCTCGCGACCTGCGGTGCGGCGACTCGGCCGACTTCCAGGGCTCCGAGCGCGACGTGATGTTCCTGTCCATGGTCAAGGCCGCGGAGCCGGGCAAGCGCATCGGCGCGCTGACCCAGGACCTCTACGTCCAGCGCTTCAACGTCGCCGCGTCCCGCGCCAAGGACCAGATGTGGGTGTTCCACTCCCTGCGCCTGTCCGACCTCGGCAACCCCGAGGACATGCGGTTCCAGTTGCTCGACTACTGCTACGCGTTGTCCGGGCGCGTGGACGGTGTGGACGACGCCAGGCACACGGCCGTGCCCGAGGACCGGAAGGTGGCGCCCTTCGACTCGCTGTTCGAGCAGCGGGTGTTCAACCGCCTCGTCGACCGCGGCTACAGCGTCGTCCCGCAGTTCCCGGCGGAGGGTTACCGGATCGACCTGGTGGTCGTGGGGGCCAAGGCCAGGCTGGCGGTCGAGTGCGACGGTGACGCGTGGCACGGGCCCGACGCGTACGAGCGCGACCTGGCCCGGCAGCGCGACCTGGAGCGTTGCGGCTGGCGGTTCTTCCGCATCCGCGAGTCGGAGTTCTACGCCGACCGACCCGCGGTGCTGGCCCGGTTGTGGGAAGCGCTGCACGAGTTGGACGTTCACCCCTCCGGGTGGACGGCGGAGGACGGCGACCTGCCGGTGGTGGAGCGGAGCCGGTCGGTGGTGGTCGTCGAGCCGGTGGCGGCCGAGCCGGTGGCGGCCGAGCCGGTGGCGGCCGAGCCGGTGGCGGCCGAGCCGGTGGTGCCCGAGTTGGTGGCGGCTGAGCCGGTGGTGGCCGAGTCCGTCGTGGCGCCGGAGGTCGCGGAGGTCGCGGAACCGTCCCCGCCGGTGGTCGTGGAGCGCGTACCGCTTGTGGGGAGTTCCGTCCTCGCCGCGTACGACCGGTTCAGCGGAACCGTGGTTCAGGTGGCCGAGGCGTCGCGGCAGGACCTGCTCGACGGCGTGGTGCGCCTCGTCGAGGCCGAGGGACCTGTTCTGGGTGGCCGGCTGCACACCGCCTACATCCGGACGTCGGGCTCCAGCAGGGTCACGAAGCCGGCGGCGGGCGAGTTGAACAAGGCGATCTCGCAGGCGGTGCGCGAGGGACGGCTCATCGAGGACAACCCGCTCGGTGAGAGCGGTGTCAAGCCGCGCACCTACCGGCTGCCCGACCAGCCGGAGGTGCGGATGCGCCACCTGGGACCGCGGGCGTTCGAGGAGGTGCCCCCGGGCGAGTTGGCGGCCCTGCTCGACCACGTCGCCGAACGGGGTGGGAACACCGGTCAGGAGGCGTTGCAGCGCGCCGTGCTGGAGCTGCTCGGGTTGAAGCGGCTCACCGACAACGTCAAGAACCGCTTCGCCGCTGTGCAGGCTCTCCGGTCGTGAGTTGTTGATCGCCGCGCGGGTGGATGACGCTGGTCGGGGGACGGGAGGAACGGCCTGTTCGGGCTCGCGGAGTCGTGGCCCGGACGCTGAGGTCGGACGCGTCGAGGAGAGCTTCCGGGTGGCGCGGAACCTGCCTGGAGTTCGGCCGCCTTCTCGCCTTCCGCTCGATCGGCGAGGTGGAGGCGCTTGGCTGGACGGCCTCGTCAGGAGGGCTCAGGACCCGGTCGCCCTCTCGTGAACCATCGGCCATGCCGTTGCCGGAGGAGGGTTGGGGGCGCACGGTCGAGTGGTTCGGCGAAGCCCCACGGGCCGGTGCGGTGGGCACACCACCGCACCGGCCCGTGGGGCTTTACTTCGTGGCGCACAGGGCCTTGTCGAAGAAGGCGAGGACCTCGTACTGGTGGGCCTCGTCGTTCGTCACGGCCACGGTGACCGCCCGGCCGTCCGCGGTGATGGCGGCGCGGGTCTGGAAGCCGTCGGCGTCGCCGTGAGCCGGCCGCGACCTCCCCTCCGGCGGACCCGCCGACGCCACCCCCGTCACCGCGAGACCGACCGCCGCCACCGCCGCGGCGACCACGCCCCGACGCCGGCGCGCGGGACCCGGGCGAACCACTGAGACCTCTCAACAAGACGCACTCCCCACAATGGACTGTTCACGCCGACCCGCACAGTGTTTCGGGCATCCCGCCGCCTCACGATCCCCCGTGCTGCACACCTCCGGTACAGCCAGCACCACCTCCGCCCGCCGGGCCCGCTCCTGACCAGGTCAGGAGCGGGCCCGGTGCGGTCAAGCCCGGTCCGGGCTCACCTCAGGTGCCGGGCGAAGAACCGGTTGCCGTCGTCGCCCTCGAAGTGCGGGACGCCGGTGTGCCCGCCCGTGTTGGCGTGCAACGTCTTCTCGGTGGAGCCGAAGGCGTCGAACAGGTCCAGCGCCTGCTGCCGGTCGTTGCCCTCGTCGTCCCACTGGAGCAGGACCAGGAGCGGGACGGTGATCCGCCGGGCCTCCTCGACCAGGGCGCGGGGCACGAAGCTCCCGGCGAACAGGAGGGCGGCCGCGATGCGCGGCTCGACCACCGCCAGCCGGATGCCGATGCCCATCACCCCGCCCGCGTACCCGACCGGGCCGCCGATCCCGGGCAGCGGCAGCAGGGCGTCCAGGGCGGCCCGCCACTCCGGGACCGCCTGCTCGACCAGCGGGAGGACGAGCCGGTCCACGATCCCGTCGTCGACCCGCCCGCCGGCCTCCAGGGCCCGGCGCAGGTCGGCGCGGGCCTGCTCGGCATCGGCGGAGCGGGGGCGGTCACCGGCGCCGGGCAGTTCGAGGGTGGCGGCGGCGAAGCCCTCCGCCGCGGCGTGCCGGGCGCGGGCCGCCAGGCGGGGGTACATCCCGCGCAGGCCGCCGGGGTGGCCGAGCAGGATGAGCGGGGCCGGTGCGGCCGCGGGCGTCCACAGGATGCCGGGGATGTCGCCGAGGGCGAACCCGCGTTCCAGGACGCCGTCGTCGAGGCGTTGTTCGGAGGTGAATCGCACGGTGGTGCCTTTCGGAGTGCTCGTGAACGGCGCTCCTCGGACGACCTACCGCCCGACCGCGACCCCGGAGGGGAGCACCCATGTCGGTACTGCGTTCACGGGTACCACCTCCTCGATCCTCCGCACGGCCACCGGGAAAGTAGCAGCGGTCGCCGCGGTCCGCCACCGGGTTTCGCGCGGGCCCCGGGAAGCCCGGGAGTACTGGCGCGTCACCGTTCCGCCGGAGTGGTGGGCCGCGGGTCGCCGCCCGTGAGCCCGGTCAGGGGTTCGGTGGCCCGCCAGGTCTCCAGCGTCGACGCCAAGCCGTCGACCAGCAGGGGGAGCTGCGGGACCATCGCCAGGCAGGCGACCGCCTGGAGGTCGCGCAACCGCTCCACGACGCGCAGCACCTCGGTGTCGACCGTGCGCAGGCCCAGGTCTGCCGCGGCGGCGTCGTAGGCGGAGATCGCCTCCTCCCCGGTGTGCGCGAGGTCCCACTCGACCGGGGCGACGCCGACGTGCTCGTAGTCGGAGTACAGCACGGCGTCGGCGGTCTCGATCAGGTTGTAGGAGGGGGCGTCGCCGTGGACCACCTGGACGGGAACGCCGGGGAACGCCCGCGCGAAGGCCGAGGGCGACGTGACGAGGGGGGAGAGGACGGCCCACTCGGCGCGGGCGCGGGCCAGGTCGGCGGCGGGCAGCAGGTCCTCGCGACCGTCGAGGTCGTCGAAGGCGAGGTCGACGTACCCCTGCATCCCCGGGAAGAAGCCGGTCTCGCCCGGGTACCCGGCCAGGATCGAGTGCAGGCGGGCGACGGCGGGCATCCGCTTCACCGCGTCGTAGGCGGTGGGGACCACGCCCTCGACCTTCTCCCAGAAGGTCATCGCGAAACCGTCGCGCTCCACGGGCTCCGCCGGGACGAGCCCGCTCGGCACGACGGTCGGCTCGCCGCGCGACGCCATCCACCTCGACACGTCCAGCTCCGTGCGCTGGAAGCCCGCCGAGGTGGTGCCGCGCGGGGTCACCACCGGCACGCGCGCGACGACCGGCGACGGTGCGAGGTCCACCACCACCGAGAAGACGTCGTACAGGACCGTCGCCCCGGACGCGTCCAGCCCCAGCTCCGTCGCGGCGGCGACGGCGGCGTCACGGGCGCGTTGCGAGCGGGCGGCGCGTTCTTCCTCGGTGATCACGGGCACCACCCTAGGACCTCGTCCGACGGGTCGGGGCGGGGTGGCTGTCGCGGGAGGGGACGAGGCGGCCGGGGCACGCGGTTCGGCACGCCCCCGGTCACTTCTCGCGCGCGTACGCCTTCAGCACCTCGCCCTTGAGGTTCGCCTCCAGGAACGCGGCGCCGTAGTCGTCGATCAGGTACACCCTCAGCGACGCGGTCCCGTCGATGATGTCGGTGTCCACGATCACGTACCGCATGGTCGGCTTCGGGACGCCCAGGTCCTTGTCCGCCCGCTCGAACAGCGCGGGCAGCGCGTCCCAGTTGATCTCGTTCAGGTCGAGCACGGCGCGGTCGGCGTCGACCCCGTCCGGGCCCTGCCTGGTCGCCTTGCCGCCCCGGTACTCGAAGTTGTCGAAGCCGTGCGCGACCGCCGCGGTCGGGGCGGTCGTCGTCGCGCGGTCCGGCCACAGCGTCAGCTCGGACACCTTGGTGCCGCCCATCACCTCGCCGAGCGCGCTGGCCGCCTTGCGTGCGCCGGCGGGCGTGAGCAGGCTCTCCTCCACCGGGTCGGCCACCGCGGTCGTCGGGTCGGTGGGCAGGTCGACGCCCTGCCCGGTGGTCATCGGCGTGCCCGACGAGCCGGTGTCGGCGTTCGTCGAGTCCTTCCCGCGGGTCAGGTGGACCGCCAGCAGCGTGACCACGACGACCAGCGCCACCCCGAGCAGCGAGGACACCACGGCGCCGGTCCGCCCGCGCGTCGTCGGCCGCGGGGTCGGGTAGGACTGCGGGTAGCCGTGGAGGTGCGGTCCGCCCACCGGCGCCGGCGTGGGGCCGGACTGCCAGTGGGGGTGCCGCAGGTGCGGCTGGGGGCCGCTCGGCGGTCCCGGGACGGGGAACCCCGCAGGGGTGGGGGGTCCCGGCGTCGGGAGCGGGTTGCGCTCGGCCGCGGCGAACATCTGGTCCAGCACCTCGCCGGACGGCCGCTCGGCCGGGTCGTTGCGCAGGGCCGCGTTGAGCGCGGGTGCGAGGGCGCCCGCGCGCCGCGGCGGCGGGACCGGCTCGGTCATCACCGCGGCGAGGGTCGCCATCGTGCTCGCGCGGCGCATCGGGTGGTTGCCCTCGACGGCCACGTACAGCAGCATCGCCAGCGACCAGAAGTCCGACGCGGGGTGCGTCTCGTCGCCGCGCAGCCGCTCCGGGGCGATGTACTCCGGGGACCCGATGACGTCGCCGGTCGCGGTGAGCTGGGTCGAGCCCTGGAGGGCGGCGATGCCGAAGTCGGTGAGCACGGCGCTGCCGTCCGTGCGCAGCAGCACGTTGCCCGGCTTGACGTCGCGGTGCATCACGCCCGCGGAGTGGGCCGAGCGCAGCGCCGCGAGCACGTCCCGCCCGACCCGCGCCGCCTCGGTCGGGGGAAGCACGCCGTCGTCCAGCCGCGCGTCCAGCGACGTGCCGCGGACCAGCTCCATGACGATCCACGGGTACGGCGAGTCGGGCGACTCGATGATCTGGTAGATCGACACGACGTTCGGGTGCTGCAACCGGGCGAGCGCGCGGGACTCGCGCAGCACGCGCTCCCGCAGCTGGGCGGCCATCGCGGGGTTGCTCTCGACCTGGTCGGCGTCGGCCGGGCGGACCTCCTTGATGGCCACCTCGCGGTGCAGCCCCAGGTCGAGGGCGCGCCAGACCGTCCCCATGCCGCCGCTGCCCAGCCTCTCCAGCAGCTCGAACCGGCCGTCGAGGATCCGCCCGGTGTGCTCTCGCTCAGACACCGCGTCACGCTAGCAACCGGGCGCCGGGGGTCGGAGAACCGGCGGCACCTCGGCGGCCCTGGTCGCGGGCACCGCCGGGGCCGGGGCCCTCGCCGGTGTCGATGCGGTAGCCGACGCCGGGCACGGTGGCGATGAGCCAGGGTTGGCCGAGTCGTTTGCGCAGGGCGGAGACGGTGATGCGGACGGCGTTGGTGAAGGGGTCGGCGTTGTCGTCCCAGGCCCGTTCCAGCAGTTGCTCGGCGCTGACGACGCCGCCTTCGGCGGTGACGAGGACTTCGAGCACGGCGAACTGCTTGCGGGTGAGCGGGACGTAGCGGCCGTCGCGGAAGACCTCGCGGCGGAAGGGGTCCACCCGCAGGCCCGCGAGCTCGCGGACCGGGGGGCGGGGGTGGGCGCGCCTGCGGTCGAGCGCGCGCAGGCGCAGGACGAGCTCGCGGAGGTCGAAGGGCTTGGTGAGGTAGTCGTCGGCGCCGAGTTCGAACCCGGACGCCTTGTCGTCGATGCGGTCGGCGGCGGTGAGCATCAGGATCGGGGTGCCGCTGCCGGAGGCGACGATGTGCCGGGCGACCTCGTCGCCGGAGGGGCCGGGGACGTCGCGGTCGAGGACGGCGATGTCGTAGGCGTTGACGCAGAGCAGCGCCAGCGCGGTGTCGCCGTCACCGGCGATGTCGGCGGCGATCGCCTCCAGCCGCAGCCCGTCGCGGACGGCTTCGGCCAGGTAGGGCTCGTCCTCCACGATCAGCACCCGCATCCCCGCAGGCTAGGGGGCACGGCATATCGCCGACGTATGCGGATCGCGGGGCCGCCCGGTGCCGCGGGGCCGGCGGCGTCGCGCGGCACGTCGTCCACACAGGACGTATCGGGTTGACGAAACCTCGGTGCCGATCTTGTCACTGTGCGTGATTCCTCGAACACACAACATTTGTGACGGACCGGCTACGCACCGTGGGTGATACGGGATGTGACGCAACTGATTTGGATTCGATCCAGTCAAGAGACGTAAGGTCGGGGCGTGACACCCGACTTCGAGGCGCAGCTGCGGTCGGTCTCGTTGCGCGTGACCCGTCCGCGGTTGGCGGTGCTCAAGGCGCTGCACGACCACCCGCACGTCGACACCGAGACGGTGATCTCGCTCGTGCGGGTCGAGCACCCCACCGTGTCCCACCAGGCGGTTTACGACGTGTTGCGGGCGTTGACCGACACCGGGCTGGTGCGCCGCATCCAGCCCGCCGGCGTGACCGCCCGCTACGAGTCCCGGGTGGGGGACAACCACCACCACGTCGTGTGCCGCTCCTGCGGCACGATCGCGGACGTCGACTGCGCCGTCGGTCACAGCCCCTGTCTCACCGCCTCGGACGACCGCGGTTACGCGGTCGACGAGGCAGAGGTCGTCTTTTGGGGCACCTGCCCCGACTGCTCGGCCGACCACACCGCCGAAGATCAGCCAGCCGGAAGGACGTAGATGAGCGACCCCAGGCCAACGCCCACCTCCAGTGCGCAGGGCGTGGACCAGAAGGCCGCGGCAGGCTGCCCGGTCGCGCACGACTCCGCGACCTCGCACGGCAGCGAGAGCGAGAACCCGGCGATCGACTCGCCGACCCCGAAGACGGGCGGCCGCCCGCGCACCAACCGCGACTGGTGGCCGAACCAGCTCGACCTGTCGGTGCTGCACGCCCACTCGTCGAAGAGCAACCCGCTGGGTGCGGCCTTCAGCTACGCCGACGAGTTCGCCAGGCTCGACGTCGAGGCCCTCAAGCGCGACATCACCGAGGTGCTGACCACCTCGCAGGACTGGTGGCCCGCCGACTTCGGCCACTACGGCGGCCTCATGATCCGCATGAGCTGGCACGCCGCCGGCACCTACCGCACCCACGACGGGCGCGGCGGGGCCGGTGACGGCGGCCAGCGCTTCGCCCCGCTCAACAGCTGGCCCGACAACGCCAACCTGGACAAGGCGCGCCGGCTGCTGTGGCCGGTCAAGCAGAAGTACGGCCGGCAGCTCTCGTGGGCCGACCTGCTCGTGCTCGCCGGCAACGTCGCCCTGGAGTCCATGGGCTTCAAGACCTTCGGCTTCGGCTTCGGCCGCGAGGACGTCTGGGAGCCCGAGGAGATCTTCTGGGGCCCCGAGGACGCCTGGCTGGGCGACGAGCGCTACGTCAGCGAGGCCGAGATGGCGCCCGAGGTCGGGGCGACCGAGATGGGCCTGATCTACGTCAACCCCGAGGGGCCGCGCGGCAACGCGGACCCGCTGGCGGCGGCGCACTTCATCCGGGAGACCTTCGGCCGGATGGCGATGAACGACGAGGAGACCGTCGCCCTCATCGCCGGGGGCCACACCTTCGGCAAGACCCACGGCGCCGGCGTGGCCGACGGCCACGTGGGCGCGGAGCCCGAGGGCGCCCCGCTGGAGGCGCAGGGCCTGGGCTGGCTGAGCACCCACGGCAGCGGCAAGGGCGCGGACACGATCACCAGCGGTCTGGAGGTGACGTGGACCGACGTGCCGACGCAGTGGAGCAACCGGTTCTTCGAGATCCTCTTCGGCTACGAGTGGGAGCTCACCACGAGCCCCGGCGGCGCCAAGCAGTGGGTCGCCAAGGACGCCGAGGAGATCATCCCGGACGCCCACGACCCGGCGAAGAAGCACAGGCCGACGATGCTCACGACCGACCTGTCGCTGCGCGTCGACCCGGCGTACGAGAAGATCTCCCGCCGCTTCCTGGAGCACCCCGACGAGTTCGCGCTGGCCTTCGCCAAGGCGTGGTACAAGCTGCTGCACCGCGACATGGGCCCGGTCAGCCGCTTCCTCGGGCCGTGGGTGCCCGAGGTCCAGCTGTGGCAGGACCCGGTGCCGGCCGTCGACCACGAGCTCGTGGGTGACGCCGACATCGCCGCCCTCAAGGCGAAGGTCCTGGAGTCCGGCCTCACCACCGCCCAGCTGGTCACCACCGCCTGGGCCTCGGCCGCGAGCTTCCGCGCCACCGACAAGCGCGGCGGCGCCAACGGCGCCCGCATCCGCCTGGAGCCGCAGCGCGGCTGGGAGGTCAACCAGCCCGAGCAGCTCGGGAAGGTGCTGGAGGTGCTGGAGGGCGTCCGGCGCGACTTCAACGACGCGGGCGGCGCGAAGATCTCGCTCGCGGACCTGATCGTGCTGGCCGGCTCGGCGGCCGTCGAGAAGGCGGCGCACGACGCCGGCTTCCCGGTGACCGTGCCGTTCCGACCGGGCCGCACCGACGCCACGCAGGAGCAGACCGACGTCGAGTCGTTCGGGTTCCTCGAACCGCGCGCCGACGGGTTCCGCAACTACGTGCGCCCCGGCGAGAAGCTCCAGCCGGAGGTGCTGCTCGTCGACCGCGCCTACATGCTCGACCTGACCGCGCCCGAGATGACCGTCCTCGTCGGCGGCCTGCGCTCCCTCGGCGCCAACCACGGGGACACCCGGCACGGCGTCCTCACCGACCGGCCCGGCCTGCTCACCAACGACTTCTTCGTCAACCTGCTCTCGCCGGGCACCCGGTGGCGGGCGGCGGGGTCCGGGGAGCACGTCTACGAGATCCGCGACTCGGCCACCGACGAGCCGAGGTGGACCGCCACCTCGGTCGACCTCGTCTTCGGCTCGAACTCCCAGCTGCGGGCCCTCTCGGAGGTCTACGCGAGCCAGGACGCCGGCGAGAAGTTCGTGGCGGACTTCGTCGCGGCCTGGACCAAGGTCATGGAACTCGACCGGTTCGACCTCGCCTGATCCGGCTCCACCCGCGGGCCCGGCCGATCACGCGTGATCGGCCGGGCCCGTCCCGTTCCGGCGGGGCTCAGTCGACGCGGCGGGTCCGGTGCAGGGCGAACCACGCCAGCAGGGCCGCCAGCGCCAGGTAGAGGGCGGTCTCGGCCCACTGGAGGGACCAGAACCGGCTGTTCGGCTGGTGGGTGACGTGCTGCCGGTACCCCTCGGCGGCCAGGCGGTCGAAGCACGCCTCCCGGTCCACGGGGTCGTTCGCCACCGCCGTGCCCGCGCCGCTGCCCAGGCCGTTCGGGAACAGGCACCCGAAGAGCCAGGCGGGGGCGGCGACGGCGTTGCCCTCCCGGTCCACGGTCCGCTGCTCCAGCACCCAGGAGTGCTCGGGGACCGGCGCGTGGAGCTCCAGCTCCGAGCCGGCGCCGAGGAAGTACAGGGTCGTGCCCTCCGCGGAGGGGGCGCTGACCTGCTGCTCCGGCGGGAGCAGGTGGGGGCGGACCAGGTCGAGGGCGGAGACCTGGAAGACGGTGAAGAGCACGAGCGTGACCGCCATGGCCGGGACCGTGCGGCGCAGCAGGGCGCTGACGGCCACGCCCAGGGCGAAGGCGAAGACGGCGTGGGCGATGGGAACGACGCCCCGGGCGCCGAAGACCAGGGGTTCGATCCGCAGGGCGGCCGGGCCGTTCTCGGTGGCGATGGCGTCGACGGGGCTCGACCACCACCACACGAGCAGGCTGAACAGCCCGGTGGCGACCACCGCGGCCAGGGCGAGCAGCCCCGTCTTGGCGACCAGCCAGCGGGTGCGGGTCACGCCCTGGCTCCACACCAGCCGGTGGGTGCCGTGCTCCACCTCGCGGCTGATCAGCGGCGCGCCCCAGAACGCCCCGATGACGGCGGGGAACACGTGGAGGGCGGCGATGCCCAGGTAGTAGTAGGTGCTGTCGTCGGAGGTCAGCCCGGGGCCCGCCGCGGTGACGACCGGCCTGCCGACGCCCAGCAGCACGGCGGCGACGGCGGCCAGCAGGGCGGACACGGCGAGGGCGGACAGGCGGAACTGGCGCAGCGTCAGCCAGGTCACCGGAGGACCTCCAGGGTGGGGCGGGACGTCGCCGGCGCGGGCGGTTCCAGGTAGGCGATGACCAGGTCTTCGAGGCCGACCTCGCTCACCGCCCAGGCCGGGTCGAGGATCGGCGACCCCGTGCGCACGAGCAGCGTGCTCTGCCGGTCGGTGTGGCTCGCGGTGACGACGTGCTGGTCCGCGGGCAGCGTCGCGGGGTCGCGGCGCGGCCCGGTGAGCCTGCGGTGGGTGGCCAGCAGGTCGTCGATCTCCCCGGCGAGCACCACGCGGGAGCCGACCAGGGTGACGAGGTGGTCGCAGACCCGTTCGACGTCGGTGATCAGGTGCGACGAGAGGACGACGCCGACGCCGTGCTCCGCGACGGTCTCCATCAGGTCCTGGAGGAAACCGCGCCGGGCCAGCGGGTCGAGCGCGGCGACCGGTTCGTCCAGCAGCAGCACCTCGGGGCGCTTGGCGATGCCGAGGGTCAGGGCGAGCTGGGCCCGCTGGCCGCCGGAGAGCCGCCCCGCCCGCTGCGCCGGGTCGAGGCCGAGGCGCTCGACCCGGTCGCGGGCGAGGTCGGCGTCCCAGCCGGGGTTGAGCCGGGCGCCCAGGCGCAGGTGCTCGGCGACGGTCAGGCTCGCGTAGGTGGGGGCGTCCTGGGCGACGAAGCCGACCTTGGCCAGTTGGGCGGGGCCGCTGCCCGGCCGGCCGCCGCACACCTCGACCTCGCCCGCGGTGGGGGCGCTCATGCCGGCGGCGAGGTTGAGCAGGGTGGACTTGCCCGCGCCGTTGGGCCCGACCAGGCCGACGACGCGGCCCGCGGGGATCTCCAGCGTGCAGTCCGACAGGGCCCAGCGCTGTCGGTACCTCTTGCCCAGTCCCCGGGCTCGCAGCATCGCGGTCACGCCGTGTCCTCCACCGTCGAGGTGCGGAGGGTGGTCGTGATCAGCGCCTCGATGCCCTCGTCGTCCAGCCCGGACAGGCGGGCCTTGGCGATCCAGCGCCGCAGGTCCCTGGTGAGCGGGCCGAGCACGCCGGGCGCCACGCCGGGCAGGGTCGCGCAGACGAAGGTGCCGACGCCCGGACGCGCGGCGACCAGGCCCGCGTGCTCCAGCTCGCGGTACGCCTTGAGCACCGTGTTCGGGTTGATCGCCAACCGCGCGACGACGTCCTTGACCTTCGGCAGCTGGTCGCCCTCGCGCAGCAGGCCCAGCCTCAGCGCGTGGCGGACCTGCTGGACGACCTGCTGGTACGGCGACAGGCCGGACCCGCTGTCCAGGTGGAACTCGATCACTGCTTCCTCCATTTGACTAGCTGCCTAGCACTATAGGCAGCTAGTCGGAGGAGGAGCAACGGAGGGGGGCTCGGACGCGCGGACCCGGCTCAGCGCCAGCCGAGGGCGGGGGCGACGTGGGTGAGGATGTTGTCGAGCACGTGGGCGTTGTAGTCGACGCCGAGCTGGTTGGGCACGGTCAGCAGGAGCGTGTCGGCCTCGGCGATCGCCTCGTCCTCGGCCAGCTGCCCGACCAGGACGTCGGGCTCGGCGGCGTAGGTGCGGCCGAAGATCGCCCTGGTGTCGGCGTCGATGTGGCCGATGTGGTCGGCGCTGTCGCCGTCGCCGCCGAAGTAGGCCCGGTCGAGGTCGGAGGTGAGGGCGAAGATGCTGCGCGAGACCGAGACGCGGGGCCGGTGCTGCCACCCGGCCTCCGCCCACGCCTTGCGGAACGCCCGGACCTGCTCGGCCTGCTGCACGTGGAAGGGGGCCCCGCCCTCGTCGTTCTTGAGCGTCGAGCTCATCAGGTGCATGCCCTGCCGGGCCGCCCAGGCGGCGGTGGCGTTGGAGCCGGCGCCCCACCAGATCCGGTCCCGCAGACCCGGCGAGTGCGGCTCGACGCGCAGCAGCCCCGGCGGGTTGGGGAACATCGGGCGGGGGTTGGGCTGGGCGAAGCCCTTGCCCTCCAGCACCGCCAGCAGCACCTCGGTGTGCTTGCGGGCCATGTCGGCGTCGGTGTCGCCCTCGCCGGGCTGGTAGCCGAAGTAGCGCCACCCGTCGACGACCTGCTCGGGCGAGCCCCGGGAGAGGCCGAGCTGGAGCCTGCCGCCCGCGACGAGGTCGGCGGTGCCGGCGTCCTCGGCCATGTACATCGGGTTCTCGTAGCGCATGTCGACCACGCCGGTGCCGATCTCGATGCGCTCGGTCCTGGCGCCGATCGCGGCCAGCAGCGGGAACGGCGAGGCCAGCTGCCGGGCGAAGTGGTGGACCCGGAAGTAGGCGCCGTCCGCGCCGAGCTCCTCCGCGGCCACGGCCAGGTCGACGGCCTGCGCCACCGCGTCCGATGCCGTCCTGGTCCGCGAGTGCGGGCTGTCGGACCAGTGCCCGAAGGACAGGAAGCCGATTTTCTTCACGTCCGGGGGAACGCTTCACCGGGGTGGTTGATTCCTCAACCACCCCGGCGGGGTGGGAATCGGCGGGTCACGGACCTCGGCGGCGTCGAGACGGCGTGGGTGGTGGAGGTGAGGGGCCGTTGTCCGGGTGCTCCGCGGCGTTGCCGGACGTTGTCCGGGATCGGCGGCCCGAACGGTGGACGGGTGCGTTCCCGCTGGTCCGCAGGAGGTCGACCGGCCCGGACAACTGCCTTCGGGGTGGCCGTTGATCGACTTCGGTGCCTCGCCGGGCAACTGTCAACTGGGATCAGTCGTGACGAGGTTGTGACCACCTCACCCATGTGGCCCCGCCACCGTCCCAATAGCGTCCTCCCAACGCTGCGGAAGCGGTCAAACTCCGCTCGGGCACACCCGAACAGGTGGGAGGACCCATGTCACGTGCACGCTTAGTTCCCGCCGCACTCGCGGTCGCCGTGGTGGCGGCCGGCTGCGGTGCCGCCGAGAACGCCCCGTCGGGTTCGAACACCGACGCCGCCATCACCATCTTCAACACCGAGCCGGAGAACCCGCTCGTGCCCGGCAACACCACCGAGGTGGGCGGCAGCCGGGTCCTCGACCCGCTGTTCACCGGCCTCGTCGAGTACCGGGCGGAGGACGCGCAGCCCGCCAACGCGATGGCCGAGTCGATCGACACGACCGACTCGAAGGTCTTCACCGTGAAGATCAAGAGCGGCTGGACGTTCCACGACGGCACGCCGGTCACCGCCAAGAGCTTCGTGGACGCCTGGAACTGGACCGCCTACGGTCCCAACGCCACCCAGGGCGCCAGCTTCTTCTCCCAGATCGAGGGCTACGACGAGGTCCACCCGAAGGACCCCGACGGCGCGGACGGCCCGCAGGAGGCGCCGACGCCGACCGTCGAGGAGATGTCGGGCCTGGTGGTCGACCACGACCACCAGTTCACCATCACCCTGTCCGAGCCGTTCTCCGTGTTCCCGGTGACCATCGGCTACGAGGTGTTCGCCCCGCTGCCGGAGGCGTTCTTCAAGGACCGGGCGGCGTTCGAGGCCAACCCCATCGGCAACGGCCCGTTCAAGTACGTCTCGCGCACGGTCGGCACGGAGATCAAGCTGACCCGCTACGACGACTACAAGGGCGACGACAAGCCGAAGTTCAAGGACCTGACGCTGAAGGTCTACCAGAGCCGCGAGTCGGCCTACGCGGACCTCATCGCGAACAACCTCGACTTCATCGAGGAGCTGCCGCCGAACGCCCTGGCGGGGAAGAAGTACGAGACGGACCTCGGTGACCGGGTCGTGCAGCGCGAGACGCTGAACATGCAGACCATCGCGTTCCCGTTCTACCTCAAGCCCTACGACAACGCGGACCTGCGCCGCGCGATCTCCATGGCCATCAACCGCGAGGAGATCACCCAGCGCATCTTCGAGGGCACCCGCAAGCCGGCCGACGGCTGGGTGCACCCGCTGATGGAGGGCTACACCACCGGCCAGTGCGGCGACTACTGCACGTACGACCCGGCGAAGGCCAAGGAGGCGTTCGCGAAGTCCGGCCACACCGGGGACATCGTGCTGCTGTCCAACACGGACGGCGGCCACCAGGAGTGGGCCGAGGCGGTGGCGAACAGCATCAAGAACACGCTCGGCGTGGAGGCGCGGTTCGTGCCGTCGACGAGCTTCGGCGAGTTCCGCCAGAAGGTCAACGCGCACGAGATGACCGGCATGTACCGGGCGGGCTGGATCGCCGACTACCCGTCGATCGAGAACTGGCTCACGCCGCTGTACCGCACCGGTTCGTCCTCCAACGACGGGCTCTACTCGAACCCGGCGTTCGACGCGAAGCTGGCCGAGGCCGACCGGGCCCCCAGCGAGGAGAAGGCCATCGAGCTGTACCTGGAGGCCGAGCGGATCATGGCCCCGGACATGCCGACCATCCCGCTGTGGACCCAGTTCACCGTCGGCGGCAGGTCCGACCGGCTCAAGGTCGCGAACCTCGACCCGTTCCGCGCCCTCGACCTCGAAACCGTGGAAGTGGCGTAGCCCTCGGTGTGATCGGGCCGGTCCGGGCGCGCCCCGGGCCGGCCCCCGGCGGTGGGAGGCTCCGTTGGGGCGCTACGTGCTGCGCAGGCTGTTGCAGATGGTCCCGGTGTTCCTCGGGACCACGTTCCTGATCTACGTGATGGTGTGGGCGGTCCCCGGCGACCCGTTCGAGGGCAAGTGCGGCGACCGGGACTGCCCCGAGTCGTACGTGTCGGCGATGCGGGAGCGGTTCAACCTCGACGACCCGCTGCTCGTGCAGTACGCCAAGTACCTGGGCAACCTGGTGCGGGGCGACTTCGGGCTGACCTCGTCGGGGCTCCAGGTCGCGGACCGGATCGCGGCGACGTTCCCCGTCACGCTCAAGCTCGCCCTGGTGGCGCTGGCCGTCGAGGCGGTCATCGGCATCACCGCCGGCGTGGTGTCCGGGCTGCGCAACCGCGGGTTCCTGGACAGCCTGGTGCTGGTCTCGACGCTGTTCCTCATCTCCATCCCGGTGTTCGTCACCGGCTACGTGGTGCAGCTGGTGTTCGGCCTCCAGCTGGGCTGGATCTCACCGACCGTGACCAGCCCGACGATCGGCAACCTGATCGTGCCCGGCTTCGTGCTCGCGTCGCTGTCCATGGCCTACGTGGCGCGGCTGTCGCGGGCGAGCATCTCCGAGAACCGGCGGGCCGACTACGTGCGCACGGCGCTGGCCAAGGGCCTGCCGCCGCGCCGGGTGGTGGGCGTGCACCTGCTGCGGAACTCGCTGATCCCGGTGATCACGTTCCTCGGCACGGACCTGGGCGCGTTCCTGGGCGGCGCGATCGTCACCGAGGGCATCTTCAACGTGCCCGGCGTCGGCGGCCTGGTGTTCCGCTCGATCCTGACCAAGGACGGCGCGATGGTCACCGGCGTGGTCACCGTCCTGGTGCTCGTGTACCTGCTGATGACGCTGCTGGTGGACCTCCTCTACGCCGTCCTGGACCCGAGGATTCGCTATGACTGAGCAGATCGCTTCGCTGGTCGACGAACGTCCCCGCGGCCTGTTCGGCGACGCCTGGCACGCCCTGCGCCGCCGCGTGCTGTTCTGGGCGGCCGTGTCGATCATCTCCCTGGTCGTGCTGATGGCGCTGTTCCCCGGCCTGTTCGCGGCCGGCGACCCGAACCTGGCGCAGCTGTCCCGCTCGCGCGGCGCGCCGTCGGCCGAGGCGTGGTTCGGCTACGACAACCAGGGCTACGACATCTACACGCGGGTCGTGCACGGCGCGCGGGCGTCCATCGTGGTCGGCCTGCTGTCCACGGTGGGCGTGGTGCTGGTGGGCGCGACGATCGGCATGTTCGCCGGGTTCTACGGCGGGTGGCTCGACGCGGTGGTCTCGCGCATCGCGGACGTGTTCGTGGGCGTGCCGTTCGTGCTGGGCGCGATCGTCATCCTGACCACGCTGAACGCGGGCGGCGACGCGGGCACGGTGCGGATCGTCGCGCAGGTCGTGCTGTCGCTGTCGGTGCTGTCCTGGCCGGTGGCGATGCGGATCATGCGGTCCACCGCCATCGCCGCCAAGCAGCAGGACTACGTGAAGGCGGCGCGGGCGCTCGGCGCGTCGCCGTCGCGGATCATCACCAAGCACATGCTGCCCAACTGCGTGGCGCCCGTGCTGGTGTACTCGACGATCGCGCTCGGCGCGTTCATCGGCGCCGAGGCGACCCTGTCCTACCTGGGCATCGGGTTGCGCCAACCGGTCGTGTCGTGGGGCGTGATGATCAACAGCGCCAAGGACTACCTGCGCGTCGCGCCGCACGCGCTGCTGTTCCCGGCCGGGTTCCTGACCGCCACCGTGCTGGCGTTCGTGATGCTGGGCGACGCCGTGCGCGAAGCCCTCGACCCCAAGTTGCGGTGAGGTGGGCTGTGCTGGAAGTGGAGGACCTGCACGTCGAGTTCCGCACGCGCGACGGCGTGGCGCGGGTGCTCAACGGCGTGAGCTACCGGGTGGCGGCGGGCGAGACGCTGGCCGTGCTCGGGGAGTCGGGGTCGGGCAAGAGCGTCACCGCCCAGGCCGTCATGGGCATCCTGGACACGCCGCCCGCGTTCGTCACCCGCGGCTCGGTGCGGTTCCACGGCGAGGAGCTGCTGACCGCCTCGCCGGAACGGCGGCGCGCGGTGCGGGCGTCCGGCGTGGCGATGATCTTCCAGGACGCGCTGTCCGCGCTGAACCCGGTGTTCACCGTCGGGTTCCAGATCGAGGAGCAGCTGCGGCTGCGGCGCGGCCTGAGCCGCAAGGACGCGCGGACGCGGGCGATCGAGCTGCTGGACCTCGTGCGCATCCCGTCGGCCAAGCAGCGGGTCCGCGAGTACCCGCACCAGTTCTCCGGCGGCATGAGGCAGCGGGCGATGATCGCGATGGCGCTCGCGCTCAACCCCGAGGTGCTCATCGCCGACGAGCCGACGACCGCGCTCGACGTGACCGTGCAGGCGCAGATCATGGACCTGCTGCGGGAGATCCAGCGCGAGCGGTCCATGGGCCTGGTGCTGATCACGCACGACCTGGGCGTGGTCGCGGAGGTCGCGGACCGGATCGCGGTCATGTACGCGGGGCGCATCGTGGAGGAGGCCGACGCGGTGTCGCTGTTCCGCTCGCCCGGCCACCCCTACACGGCCGCGCTGATGCGGTCGCTGCCCCGCCTGGACTCGTCGAAGCACTCGGCGCTGGAGACCATCAAGGGGCTGCCGCCGAGCCTGCTGCGCATCCCGCCGGGGTGCCCGTTCCACCCGCGGTGCCCGCGCGCCGAGGCCGTGTGCGCGGTGGACGTGCCCGCGTTCGTGCCGCTGGGGCCGGGGCGGGGCAGTGCGTGCCACTTCGCGGAGGAGGTCGTCCGTGGCTGAGCTGCTGGAGGTCCGGGACCTGGTCAAGCACTTCCCGGTGACGCGCGGGGTGCTGTTCCGGCGCACGATCGGCCAGGTGCGCGCCGTGGACGGCGTGTCGTTCTCGCTGGCGGCGGGGGAGACGCTGGGCGTGGTCGGCGAGTCGGGCTGCGGGAAGTCGACGCTGGCCCAGGTGCTGATGCGCCTGGAACCGCCCACGTCCGGCACGGCCCTGTTCGAGGGCGAGCCGATGTTCCCGCTCCGGGGCGCGGCGCTGAAGGCGTGGCGGCGGGACATGCAGATCGTGCTCCAGGACCCGTACACCTCGCTCAACCCGAGGATGACCGTCGGCGACATCGTCGGCGAGCCGTTCGACATCCACCCGGAGGTCGCGCCGAAGGGGTCGCGGGCGGGGCGGGTGCGGGAGCTGCTCGACGTGGTCGGCCTGAACCCGGAGCACCTCAACCGCTACCCGCACCAGTTCTCCGGCGGGCAGCGGCAGCGGATCGGGATCGCGCGGGCGCTGGCGCTGCGGCCGAAGGTGATCGTGTGCGACGAGCCGGTGTCCGCGCTGGACGTGTCCATCCAGGCGCAGGTGATGAACCTGCTGGCGGGGTTGCAGGGCGAGTTCGGGCTGTCGTACGTGTTCATCGCGCACGACCTGTCCGTGGTGCGGCACCTGTCCGACCGGGTGGCCGTGATGTACCTCGGGAAGATCGTGGAGATCGGCACCGAGCGGGAGATCTACGAGCACCCCACGCACCCGTACACGCAGGCCCTGCTGTCGGCCGTGCCGGTGCCCGACCCGGAGCTGCGCGGGCAGCGGGACGTGATCCGGCTGACCGGTGACGTGCCGTCGCCGATCGACCCGCCGTCGGGCTGCCGGTTCCGCACCCGGTGCTGGAAGGCGCGCGACGTGTGCGCGACCGAGGAGCCGCTCCTGGTGGACCGCGGCGGCCACCCCAGCGCGTGCCACTTCGCGGAGGAGCGCCACGTCGTCCCCTGAGCCGGGTCGCCGGACACGAGGCCGACGCCCGGGGGACCGGCGTGGCCGTGGGCGCCGGTCCCCCGGGTGACCCCCGTCCCGGGGACCGGCGTCGGCGCGGCCGATCGGCGGCACCCGGCCGCACCCCGGTGAGCCGGACGGCGACCGTGCCGTCGGTCTGGTACTCCCGCACCCCCGCCGTGACGACGTCGGCGACGACAACCCCGTGGACAACGTCCTGGAGGCCGCGACGACCACCGTGCGCGCCGCGGCCAACCGCGTGATCCGACGGGGGTGGCGGGGGAGCGGCGTTCCCCCGCCACCCCCGCTGCCCCAGGATGGGGGCGTGCAGCGGGCCGACGACACGCGGAACTCCTTCTCGGGCAACGCCGGCGCGGTGGTGCAGGCCGGTGGCATCCACGGCGGGCTGCACCTCCACCGGTCGGGGGAACCGGTCCTGCCGGTCCCCCGTCAGCTCCCGCTCGACGTCCCCGACTTCACCGGCCGCGCGGACGACCTGCGGCGGCTCGACGGGTTCCTCGCGGCGGGCCGGGCGGTCGCGGTCGCCGTGGTCACGGGCCCGCCGGGGGTGGGCAAGACCACCCTGGCCGTCCACTGGGCCCACCGCGGGAGCCCGCGCTTCCCCGACGGCCAGCTGTACGTGGACCTGCGCGGGTTCGACCCGACCGCGCCGGTGCCCGCGCACCAGGCGCTCGACTCGTTCGTCCGGGCCCTCGGCGTCGCGCCCGAGCGGATTCCCGGGCCGCTGGACGAGACGGCCGCGCTGTACCGCTCGCTGCTGGCGGACCGGCGGGTGCTGGTGGTGCTGGACAACGCGGTCGACGTCGGCCAGGTCCGCCCCCTGCTGCCCGGCTCCGCCACGTGCGCGGTCGTCGTGACGAGCCGCAACCGCCTGGCCGGGCTGGTCGCGGGCGCGGGCGCCCGGCGGGTCGTGCTGGACGTGCTGCCCCCGGCCGAGTCGGTGGCGCTGCTGGGTGCCGCCGCGGGGGCCGAGCGGCTGGCCGCCGAGCCGGAGGCCGCCGGTGAGCTGGCGCGGCTGTGCGGGCACCTGCCGCTGGCGCTGGGGATCGCGGGGGAACGGGTCGCGCGGAGCGCGCACTGGACCGTCTCCGACCTGGTCGGCGAGTTCGCCGCCGAACAGCACCGGCTCGACCTGCTCGCCACCGGCTCCACCGCCACTGGCTCCACCGCCACCGCGACTGCCTCCGCCGACGACGGGGCTGCCACCGCCTCCACCTCTGCCGCCTCCACCTCTGCCGCCTCCACCTCTGCCGCCTCCACCTCTGCCGCCTCCGCCGACGACGGGGCCGGGGCCGTGCGCGCGGTGTTCTCCTGGTCCTACCGGAAACTGCCCGCCGGCGTGGCGCGCGTGTTCCGCGGGCTCGGCCGGCACCCCGGTCCCGAGTTCGGCGTCCCGGCCGCCGCCGCGCTGGCGGGCGTGCCGGAGTCCGAGGCCCGGTCGGCGCTGGAGGCGCTGGTGGACGCCAACCTGCTCATCGAGGTCGACCGGGGGCGCTACGGGTTCCACGACCTGCTGCGGCTGTACGCGGTCGAGCGGGCCGGGGCCGAGGAGACGACGGCCGACGGCGCGGCGGCGGTGCGCCGCCTGCTGGAGTGGTACCTGCGGGTGGCCGACGCCGCCGACCACCTGCTGACCCGCCGGTCGTACTGCGTGCCGTTCGACCACCGGGGGGCCGACGTCCCGCCCGCGCCCTTCACCGACCACCGGGGCGCCGCGGCGTGGTGCGATCGCGAGCACGTCAACCTGATGGCCGCGATCCGGCTCGCGGCCGACCGCGGCGAGCACTCGCTCGCCTGGCGGCTGCCGGTCGCGCTGTGGGGGTTCTTCTTCCTCCGCAAGCACTGGCGGGACTGGATCGCCGCGCTGACCACCGGCCTGGCGTCGGCCAGGGCGATCGGCGACCGCCGCGGCGAGGGGTGGACGCTGCACTCGCTCCGGGAGGCCCACTTCAGCATGCACCGGACGGGCGAGGCCCCCGAGTACGGGCGGCAGGCGCTGGACCTCTTCCGCGAGGTCGGGGACGGGTGGGGGATCAGGGAGGCGCTGAGCAACCTGGGCTACGCCCACCGCCTCCAGGGACGTCCCGACGAGGCGTTGGCGCACCTGGGCGAGGCGCTGGCGCTGTGGCGGCGCGGCGACAGCCGGTGGGGGCAGGCGTGGACGCTGCACAGCCTCGGCGAGACCTACCTGGACCTGGGTCGGTGGGACGACGCGGAACAGGTCCTGCGCGAGGCGCTCGGCCTGTTCGGCGACATCGGGCACCGGCAGGCCGAGGGCTTCGCCCGGGGCGGCATCGGTCACGTCCACCTCGGGCGGGGGTCGTCCGAGGCGGCCGTGGCCGAGTTCCGGCGGGCCGCGGCCCTGCACGAGGAGGTCGGCGACCGCTGGAGCGCGGTCCGCACCCTGACCGGTCTCGGTCGCGCCCTGCGCGCCACCGGTGAGACCGCGGCGGCCCTCGACTGCCGGCGGGAGGCCCTCGCGCTGTGCGAGGACCTGAACGACCCGGTGACCGCGGCCGGGATACGCGCGCTGCTCGGACCGTGAGCGCGGCGGGGGCGGTCGAGCCGACCGGTGCGCCGTTCGCCGCTGGTGCTTGGATCCTCACCATGGGTGATGCGGAGCAGATGTGGGTCGCCGTCGTGCCGGCCTTCGACGAGGACGAGGACGAGGACGAGGACGGAGACGGGGCCGGGACCGGCGAGGGCGGCGAGGCCGAACTGGTCGTGATCGGGATCGACCCGACCGCGGACGACCCGGGCCAGTGGGTGGTCAACGCCCTGATGGACCGGGGCCACGAGGCCGAGGAGTGCGTGTTCTACCTGCTCCCGTTCGACCTGGGGATGCGCTACGAGCGCGCCGGCGACCGGCTGGGCGTGCTCCTGCTGACCTCGCCCGGGGTGTTCGACGAGGTGGTGCCGAAGTACGGGGAGGAACTCGTCGCCGCCGCCGCGCACCTGCGCGCGGCCCCGCTGGTGGACGGCGGTGTGCCGCTGCTGCGCCGGGAAATCGCCACCGGCTTCGACCCCGGCACCGAGGACGGCGGGCAGCCGGTGGTGCTGCTGGTGCGCGAGGGTCCGGCGGCGGGGGCGGACCTGTTCTCGGCGTTCGAGGAGGGCGAGGCGGCGCTCGCGGTCGTCGGCCCGTGGGGGAGCGACGAGGGCGGCGAGGACGACTGACCCGGCGCGCGGGTCAGCCCGCTCGCCACTGCGCCGGCCGTGAGGCCCGGTGATCGCCGGGCCGCACGCCGCGCAGCCGCTTGAACGCCACGCTGAGCGCGAAAGCGTTGGCGTAGCCCACTTTCCTCGCGATCGTGGCCACCGTGTCGTCGGTCCGCCGCAGCAGGTCCGCGGCCAGCGCGATCCGCCAACCCGTGAGGTAGGTCATCGGCGGTTCGCCGACCGCGGCGGTGAACCGCCGGGCGAGCGCGGCCCGCGACACCCCGACCCCGCCCGCCAGGGCCGCCACCGTCCACGGGTGCGCGGGCGCGTCGTGCAGCAGCCGGAGCGCGGCGCCCGCCACCGGGTCGGCCGGCGCGCGGCACCAGGCCGGGACGTCGGCGCCCGGGGTGTCGAACCAGCCGCGCAGCGCGGAGACCAGCATCAGGTCCAGCAGCCGGTCCAGCACGACCTGCTGCCCCGGCCGCTCCTCGGCGACCTCCTCGGCCACCGACTCCACCGAGGGGGAGGGACCCGCCGGCACCACCAGCACGGGGGGCAGCGCGCGCAGCAGCCGTTCGCTGAGCTCCCCCCGGCGCTCGAACGCCCCGCTGAGCAGCACGGCGGCCCCTTCGTCCGGGGTGCCGCAGGTCCGGGCGGGCCCCGGCGCGTACTCGACGCCCCGGGCACTCGGGCAGTAGTCGGCGCTGGTCACCACCAGGGACGGGGTGGTCGAGGGGTCGTCGGCCACCGCGTAGGGCACGTCGCCGCGGACCAGGGCGACGTCGCCGGTCCCGACGGCCACCGGCTCGTGCCGGTCGGGGACGATCCAGGCCCGGCCACGCAGCATCGTGGCCAGCGTCAACGGGGCGCCGCCGGCCATCCGCAGGGCCCAGGGCGGTCGCATGGTCGTGCGGCGGAAGACCGCGCCGCGCGCCCGCACGTCCGCCAACAGCTCCGACACGACGTCCACGTCCCCAGCGTAGCCGGCGTGGACGCCCTGACATCGAAGTGAGCTGCTCAGCCATGGATCGTCTCAGGCGAGGCCGGTTGACTGGGGTCATGGCTGAACACCCCGTCCTGGTCACCGGGGCGACCGGCAAGTCCGGTCGCCGCGTCGTCGCCCGACTGCGGGCCGCGGGGCTGCCCGTCCGCGCGGCGGCCCGCACCGGCGAGCACCCCTTCGACTGGCACGACCGCGGCACCTGGGACGCCGCCCTGGAGGGCGTGCGGTCCGCGTACGTCGTGCAGCTGGACGGCACGAAGCTCGTCCGCCCGTTCGTCGAACTGGCGGTGCGGCACGGGGTGCGGCGGGTCGTGCTGGCCTCGGGGCGCGGTATCGACGACCCGGACTACGTCCGGGACGGCGGCGGGGTCCTGGAGGGTCTCCTCGACAGCGAGGCCGCCGTGCGGGGGAGCGGTCTGGAGTGGACGATCAGCCGGCCCGGCTGGTTCGCGCAGAACTTCAGCGAGGGCTTCTTCGCCGACGCCGTGCGCGCCGGGGAGCTGCGGCTGCCCGCCGGCGACGGGGCCGCGAGCTTCGTCGACGCCGAGGACATCGCCGCCGTGGTGGTCGCCGCGCTGACCGAGGACCGGCACGCGGGCCAGGTCTACGAGCTGTCCGGACCCCGGGCGGTGACGCTGGCCGAGGCGGTCGCGACGATCTCCGGGGCCACCGGGCGCGACATCCGCTACGTGCCGCTGTCCACTGAGGACTACATCGCGGAACTCGGCGGGCAGGGGGTGCCGCGCGCGGACGCCGAGGTCTTCGCCGATGTCGTGGAGCCGCTGGGGAAGGGCGCGGACGAGTACGTCTCCGACGGCGTGTGGCGGGCCCTCGGCCGCCCGCCGCGGACCTTCGCCGAGTTCGCCGCGTCCACCGCCGCCGCGGGTGGTTGGCCGGCCTGAGCGTCAGCGGGGGATCGGCGGCCCGGCGGCCGCCGGTTTCCCGGTGCCGGGGGCACGACCGGGGTCGCTCGCGCCCGGCCGCACGCTCGCGCCCGGCCGCCCGCGCCCACCCATCCGCCCGTGCCTGGCCGCCCGCGCCCGGCGATTCGCGCCTGCCCCCTTGCACCCGGCCGGCCGCCCGCGCCGCGCCCGGCCGCGCTCCTCGACGTGGCCGTCATGGCGCGTCCACGGGGTTTGGCGGTGCCGCGGGGCGGGGTACGGGACCTGTGATCACAACCCTGCCGATGGAGGTACCGTGACGTCTGCCACCCGTCAACGCTTCATCCCCTCCAGCACCCGCCTGTCGGCGCTCTACCTGCTGGTCGGGGTGCTCTTCACGGCCCTCAACGGCTGGCGGATGGCCCGAGCCGGCGAGGTCGCCGTCTTCCCGGCCATCGGTCTCGTGGCGGGCCTGGCGCTCGTCGTCGTCGCCGTGGTGGGCCTGGCGACGCACCGCCGGAGCGCCCGGTAGGTCCCGGGGGTCGTGGGACCTACGCCGGCTTCTCCGCGAACACCCAGCGGTTGTCGCCGAGCGGGTCGTCCGCCTCCGGTTCGGGGCCGCGGCCGTGCCGGGCGGTGAACTCGAACGGCGTGCGGGTGGTCGTGGACCAGCCGCGGCCGGCGAGGTCGGCCGCCGAGTCGGGCCGGGGGCCCGGGTCGAACAGCGCGACCAGGTCCACGCCGATCCTGGTCGCCGCCCCGGTGTAGAGGGGGTGGGCGACGATGGCCGGCGAGGTCGGGCGCGACTTGGTCTCGTAGGCCAGCGCGCTGCCCGCCGCCGACAGCCGGTCGGCGGTGGCCACCAGCCGCTGCTCGGCGGCGGGCGTCAGGTACATGATCAGGCCCTCCACCAGCCAGGCCGTGGGTTCACCCGGGACGAAGCCGCCCGCGGTCAGCACCGACGCCCAGTCGTGCCCCAGGTCGACGGCCACCGGCACGCGCGCGGCCCGCGGGCGCGCCCCCAGCCCGTCGAGGACCCGCTGCTTGAACGCCAGCACCGGTCCCCGGTCGAGCTCGAACACGCTGACGCCCGCCGGCCAGTCCAGGCGCAGCGCCCGCGTGTCCAGCCCCGCGCCCAGCAGCACGACCTGCCGCGCGCCCGCGTGCGCCGACCGCAGCAGGAAGTCGTCGAACACCCTCGTGCGCAACCCGAAGTAGCGGGCCAGTCGCCCCCACAGCGGGTCGGCGTCGCCGTCGGGCACCTCCTCGGGGCGCACCGGCCACCCGGCCGAGGCCGGCGCCGCCCGCACGAAGTGCTCGGCGTACACGTCTTCGGCGAGCCGGTCGGCGCGGCGCGCCTCGATCGCCCTCGCCGCGGCGACCAGCAACGCGGTTCGGCCGACCCCGACGTCGATCCCGTCCTGCCCGGTGGACACGGGGACGTCCCCTCCCGTCGTCACGCGCCCGCCTCAGCCCGTCCCGCCGACCAGGAGGTCACCGGAGATGCCCGCCTTGTCCGGCCGGTAGTAGTCCTTGATCGCCTCGACCCACGTGGGCACCTCGACCTCGTCGGCCCCGGAGGGGCCGAACGCGTCGAACAGCGCGTTGGTGTTCGCCGTCTCGAAGCCGATCGCGGTCATCAGGTCGATGAACAGCGGGCGCTCGATGCGGCCGTCGCCGTCCGGGTCGCCCAGCGCGGCGAGTGACTCGGCGAACTCCGCCACGGTGTCCTCGAACCGCTCCGGCGACAGCACGCACGCGGCGAACTCGTCGGGGGTGACCGAGCCGTCGCGGTCGGTGTCCAGCTCGGTGGCCAGCGTCTCCCAGTAGCCGCGGAAGGCGGCGGTCATCCGCGCGCGCGCCGCGTCGTCGGACGCGGTGGCCACCGCGTCGACGCGCCCGGCCATCGCCTCGAAGTCGTCGGCCTCGACCCGGCCGTTCCCGTTGACGTCGAACAGGGAGAACACGAGTCCGATCCGGGCCTGGGCTTCGGTCTGCATGGGGGACGGTCCCTTCATCGTGCGGGTGGGTGGGTGGCCGGTGGCCGGTGGGTCACTGTGCCACGGTTCGGGGGCTCACCCACCCGGACGACGACCGCGTTCCGGGAGCGCGCAGCGCAGTGTTGCCGGTGGACTCATCCCGTGCTCCTGTCCGACCCCCGATGTGCCTCACCCGGACGTGTTGAAGACACCCGGTGAGTGGGTGACCCCCGCACCAACAGGGAGGTGTCCCTCCGAACGGGTGATTTCGTTGCGCTATGGGCGTGTCCGGCTCGCCCGCCTGCGGAGGTCCGCGCGGTGACCGGACCGGTCAGCGGACCGCCCGGGTGGTGTCGACCGCGGTGATGTCGCGGAACCGGAGTCGCCCGCGCAGGGGCTCTCCCGGGTGGTCCGGTCGGTGATGGCGAGGTGGCGGAGGAGGGGCCGGTTGTCGTTCGGGGAGCCGGTGCGCGCGGCCGGGCGGATCACGCCGTCGCCGGGCGGCCGACCGCCCGGGGCAGCGGTCGTGACGTCGCGGCGGTTCTCGACCAGGACGGCGTCGGCGCGGTGCGCGACCGCGACGTCACCGCGCGGCGAGGGCGCAGGGGATCTCGGCCCAGACCGTCTTGCCGTGCGGGTGGTGGTCCACCCCCCAGTCCTCGGACAGGTTGGCGACGAGGACCAGGCCCCGCCCGCGGTGGGGACCGAGCCGGGAGCGGCCGAGGGTGGGGCGCTCGGAGGACACGTCGTCGACCTCGATGCGGACCACGCAGGGCTCGGACGAGCGCCGCAGGCGGACGCGGCGGGGCGCGTGACCGTGGTCGTAGGCGTTGGCGACCAGTTCGGTCACCACCAGGACGCAGTCGTCCAGGTCGTCGTCGACCAGGTCGGCCAGCTCGCCTCCCGCCCACCGGCGCACCGACACCAGCGGGGTGACGTCGTCGCCCAGCTCCAGGGTCGGGGACCGCAGCGGTCCGGGGCGATCGTCGATGTCCACGATTGTCACGTTCTCCTCCGGTGACGACTCCTCACCCGATGAGGTACCCGTTTACCCGACGAGCACACTGATCGTGTTGGGGACGACCAACCGTGGGACGGTGGTGTGTCACAGGGTGGGCAGCAGGGTGACCTGGTCGGTCGTCGTCCACTCCACCATCAGGAGGGTGGCGTCGTCCTGGAGGTGGTCGCGCTGGTGGTCGAGCACGGCGCGCACGACACGGCGCAGCGTCTCGGGCGCGGGCAGGCCGGCGGCTTCGTGGCGCTCGGTGAGGTCGACCAGCCGGTCCAGGCCGAAGAACTCGCCACCGGGGCTGCGGGCCTCGACCACGCCGTCGCTGTAGAACAGCACGCGGTCGCCGGGTTGCAGCTGCTCGTGCTGCACCTCGGGCTTGGCGGTGTCGATGGAGCCCAGGCCCAGGGCGGTGCGTCCGCCGCCGTCGAGCAGCCGGACCACGCGGCCCTCCCGCAGCACCACGGGCGGCGGGTGCCCGGCGTTGAGGTAGTGCAGCTCGCCGGTGTCCAGGTCCAGGTGCGTCAGGAACGCGGTGGCGTAGGTGAAGGTGTCGGCCGGGCGGTGGGCGGCGATGGTGTCGTCGGCCAGCTCGGCGGCGGCGATCAGGTCGGCGCCCGCCCGGCGGGCGTTGCGGGTGGCGGCCAGGGCGATGGAGGTGGTCAGGCCCGCGTGCAGGTCGTGGCCCATCGCGTCGAAGATCGCCACGTAGGCGTGGCCGTCGTCCACGGCGTAGTCGAAGCCGTCGCCGCCGACCCGGTCGTAGGGCTCCATCGCCGCGGCGATGACCACCCGGTCGCTGGCGAACACCTTCGGCGGCAGCAGCTGCCACAGCAGCTCGGCGGCCACCGACAGCGGCCTGGTGCGGCGCACGCGGTGGAACAGGTCGCTGTAGAGCTGCTTGCTCAGCACGAGGTGCGCGAGCTGCCCGGCCAGCGCCCAGCAGTACCCGCGCAGCACCCGGTCGTGCGGGTCGGCGTCCGGGGGCAGGGTCATCCGGGCCACGCCGAGCCGTTCGGTGCCGTCGAGCACCGGCACCCACAGGTGCGGGGCCTCGCCCTCGACCACCGAGACGGCGATGTCCAGCCGGGCGAACACCCGGCCCGCCAGGGTGGCCTCCACCGACAGCGACGGCCCGGCGCCCCGGCGCACCGGGTGCAGCTCCCGCTCGCCGAGGTCGACCAGGTAGAGCTCCACCGCCACCCCGACCAGCGCGGCCGCCCCGTCCACGATGCCCATCAGGTCGTCGGCGGTGGCGAGGTGCGACTGGTTGACGATGCGCGCGAACACCGCCTGCCAGGGTCCCTCTTCTTCGAGCACCGCAAAAGCGTAGGTGAACCCCGGGGGAAGGGCTCGGAGGTGTCCCCGCCGGGCCGATCAGGTTTCGACGGACGTCGAAGTCGTGTGGGTCACCCGTTGGTGGGTAACCGGGGAGTGCCGCACTCGCGCGAGGTGCGGTAGGACCGCGTTGCCGGGGGTCCTCACCAGACCGCTCGGTGTTGAAAACACAGCACCCGCACCGGTCTGGACGCGCGGTGCGGGCCGGCGCCGGAGTACGGGTCGCCGGCCCGCACCGCGCCTCCCGAACCCCGGGGTCAGGAGCCGTGCGGGGTCACCAGGCCGGACTCGTGCGCGAGGACCACGAGCTGGGCGCGGTCACGGGCCCGGAGCTTGGTCATCGCCCGGTTGACGTGTGTCTTCGCGGTCAGCGGGCTGATCACCACCTGCTCGGCCACCCCGGCGCGCAGCGCGTGGAAGACGTGCTCGTCGAAGCGGTGGTTGGTGAGGACGACCACGTGCACGGCGGCCAGGGCCGGGTCCGCGGCGATCCGCCGGGTCGCCTCGATGCCGTCGACGAGCGGCATCGAGATGTCGACGAGCGCGATGTCGGGCAGGTGCTCCCGGGCCGGCGCCACGCCCGCGGCGCGGCGTCCGGCGTGGCCCCGCCGTCGTCGTCGACCCGGATCGCCAGGGCGTCGGGGCGGTGGTCGATCCGGACCGACGCGGTGGTGGCCGCGGCGTGGCGGGCGATGTCGGTCAGCGACTCCTGGACGACCCGGTAGGCGGTCCGCCCCACCGAGGCCGGCACGTCCTCGCGCTCCCCGTCGATCGTCAGCTCCGCGTCCAGGCCGGCGCTCCGGGCCCGCCGCACCGGTTCCGGGACGTGGTCGAGCCCGTGCGGCGGGTGCGCGTAGTCGTCGCGCAGCGCCTCCAGGGTCGCCCGCAGCTCGCGGGCCGCCTCGCGACCGGCCTCCCGGATCGCCGGCAGCGCCTCCGGCACCTGCTCGCCCCGCTTGCGCGGCCAGGTGGACGGCGACCTCGGACCGCACCTCGATGACCGAGATCCGGTGGGTGAGCGAGTCGTGCGGCTCCCGCGCGATGTGCAGCCGCTCCTCGTCGGCGCGGCGGCGCGCGGTCTCCTCGCGGCTGCGCTCGGCCTCGTCCGCCCGGCGCTCGGCCTGCCGCAGCGCCTCGCCCGCCGCGCCGGCGGCGATCAGCCAGGCCGGCTGGAGGACGTCCCGGGACTGCGTGAGCACCTCACCCACGGGCCAGTCGTGGGGGGAGGCCAGGATCGCCGGCGGCAGGGCGACCAGCATGACCACCGACCCCGCCACCGCGACGGCCCGGTGCCCCGCCCGCACCGCGGCGTACACCGCGAACAGGTACGCGACCGCGGGCACGTCGAACCCGACCCGGTGGCGGCGGGAGAAGTCGCAGGAGGAGCACCCCATGTCCGTATGTGACCTGGTCGCCGTCGCCACCGCCCGGTTCGGCGGGACCGCGCTCGCCGAACCGGTTCCGGGCCTGCCCTCGGCCGCCGACGCCTACGCCGTGGGCGCCGGGCGGACCGCGGCCCTGCTCGCGGGGCTGCTGGGGTTGGCCGGCGTGGTCCTCGGGTGGCGGGCGGTGGCCGCGCCGGGCGGGGCGGAGCCGTGGCGGCCGTCGTGCCGGGAGTGGCCGGTGCGGTGCGCGATCGGCCGGCGCGGCGCGGGTCCGCTGTGCCACTGTGGAGGCCATGCCTGTCGTCCCCGAGAGTTCCACCACCTCCGTCGACGAGGTCGAGGTCGCGGCCAACGACTACGACGCCTTCGGCGAGGCTTACGCGGTCGAGAACGAGACCAGCCTCGTCAACGCCCACTACACGCTGCCCGCCATGCTGGACCTGGCCGGGGACGTGGCCGGCCGGAAGGTGCTCGACGCCGGGTGCGGCTCCGGCCCCCTGTTCGCGGCGCTGCGCGACCGGGGCGCCGACGTCAGCGGCTTCGACGCCAGCACCACGATGGTGGGGCTGGCCCGGCGGCGGCTCGGCGCCGACGCGGACCTGCGGGTCGCGGACCTGGCCGACCCCCTGCCGTTCCCGGACGGCGCGTTCGACGACGTCGTCTCGGCGCTGGTGCTGCACTACCTGGAGGACTGGACCGCGCCGCTGGCCGAGCTGCGGCGCGTGCTCAAGCCAGGCGGCCGGCTGATCATCGCCGTCAACCACCCCGGCGTCTACAAGCTGATGTTCCCCGGGGCCGACTACTTCGCGACCACCCTGTGGTCCGACGAGCACACCTTCAACGGCCGCCAGGCTGTGCTCGCGAACTGGCACCGGCCGCTGCACGCGATGACCGACGCCTTCACCGCCGCCGGCTTCCGCACGGCCGTGATCGGCGAGCCGCCCCCCGGGCCGCGCGCCCGCGAGCTGTTCCCCGAGGAGTTCGTGGACCGGGAAGCCTTCCTGTGCTTCCTGTTCTTCGTCCTGGAGGCCGCCTGACCGCCGCGCACGGCTGCCCCGCCCCTCCCACGGCCCGGTGAGGCCGCGGGAGGACCGCCGGTCCCGGGTCAGGCGTCGGACTCGACGGATTCGCCGGACTCCACGGCCTTGACCGCTTCCAGGACGAGGTCGGCCACGGCGTCGGGGCGGGAGACCGCGACGGCGTGGGAGGCGTCCACGCGGACGGTCCGCGAGCCGGCGCGCTCGGCCATGAACTCCTGCGCCCGCGCCGGGATGGCGTTGTCCCGCGCGGCCACCAGCGCCCAGGACGGCAGGCCGCGCCACGCGGGCTCGCCGGGCAGGCCGGTGGTCAGGGCCCGCTCGGCGACCGGGCGCTGGGTGACCGCCAGGGTGGCGGTGGTCTCGGCGGGCAGGTCGCCGGCGAAGACCCGGCGGAAGTCCTCGGGCCGGATCCGCAGCTCGGGCTCGCCGTCGTGCACGAGCACGGTGGTGGTGTCCGGGCCCAGCTCCGCGCCGGGGAAGCGGGTCGCCAGCCCGAGCGCGCTCTCGCCGGTGTCGGGCTGGAACGCGGCGATGTAGACCAGGGCCTCCACGTTCGGCAGGTCCCGCGCCGCCCGGCTGATCAGCACGCCGCCGTAGGAGTGGCCGACCAGGACGACCGGGCCGTCCACGGCCGCGACCGCGGAGGCGACGTAGGCCGCGTCGCCGTCGAGGCCGCGCAGGGGGTTCGCCACCGCGAGGGTCCGGTGGCCCCGCTCGTGGAGGCGGGCCACCACGTCGTTCCAGCTGGAGGAGTCGGCGAAGGCGCCGTGGACGAGGACGACGGTCGGGTTCTTGCTCATGGGGTCCACCTTCAACGAGAGAGAACGATCGGTCTTTCTGGTAGAGAGAATATTCGTTCTCCCTCGGGAGGCAAGGTGATGGGCACCACGAAGCAGAACGACTGGTCTTTCTCTAAGATGCGGGCGTGGGAACCACCCGAGAGCCGCACCCGAGGGAACGGCTGCTGCGCACGGCGTCGCGCCTGTTCTACGCCGAGGGCATCCACGCCGTGGGGGTGGACCGCCTGGTCACCGAGGCCGCGGTGACCAGGGCGACGTTCTACCGGCACTTCCCCGGCAAGGACGACCTCGTCGCCGCCTACCTGGGGGCGACCGGCGCGGCCATCCGCGAGGCCGTCGCCGGGGCGCGGGAGGGCAAGCCGCCGCGCGAGGCCCTGCACGCCACCATGGGCGTGGTCGGCGACGCGACCCGCGCCGAGGACTTCCGGGGCTGCCAGTTCCTCAACGCCGCCGCGGAGTACCCGGACCCGGACCACCCGGTGCGCGCGGTGATCGACGACCACCGCGCCTGGTTCCTCGGGGTCCTGCGCGACCTGGCCGCCGACCTCGGGCACCCCGACCCGGACCACGCCGCGCGCGTGCTCGTGCTGCTGCGGGACGGCGCCCTCGGGGGCGGGGACCTCGACGACCCGACCGTGGTCCGCGAGACCCTGCGCCGGGCCGTCGAGGACTTCCTGCCCGCCTGATCACCCCGGGAGGGCCGCCGGAACCGCTCCGGCGGCCCTCCCGCCCGTCAGCGGCGGTGGACCTGCCGGAACGACGCCGGCTCGGCCGCCACGGCGGTGGCGAGCACCGGCTTGCCCGCGCCGAACACCCAGGTGCCGAACAGGCCGTCCAGGTCGCGGCCCGCCACCTCCTCGGCCAGCGCGGCGAACCCGACCGACGTGCCGTGGCCGCCCGCCCCGCGCCCGGCCCACGTCCGCAGCGTCCGGAAGAACACCTCGTCGCCGACCTCGGTGCGCAGCGCCTGGAGCGCCAGCGCCCCGCGCTCGTGCACCGCGGCCCCGTACTGGTAGCGCGGCGTCGGGTCCGCCACCGCCACGTCCCACACCTCGTGGTCGGCCGGGTAGTGGCGGTGGGTCCAGTCCGCCAGCTCGCGCGCGGTGCCCTGGCCGTTGGCCTCCGACCACAGCCACTCCGCGTAGGTGGCGAACCCCTCGCCCAGCCAGATGTCGCTCCACCGGCTCATCGACACCGAGTTGCCGAACCACTGGTGCGCCAGCTCGTGCACGACCACGTAGGTGTTCGGCCCGTCCCGGAACGCCCGCGCCGGGTACGCCGGCCGGGTCCGCGTCTCCAGGGCCGACGAGGTGTGCGGCGTGACCAGTCCGCCCAGGTCGGCGAACGGGTACGGGCCGAACCGACCCTCCAGGAACCGCACCAGCTCCGGCGTCCGCTCCACGCTCTCCCGCGCCGCCGTCCCGCTCAGGGCGGTCGAGTACGCGGTCAGGACCCGCCTGCCGTCCCCGGTGGTGGACCGCCGCACGTCGAACTGCCCGATCGCGAGGAACGTCGCGTAGGTGGTCTGCGGCTCGCCGCTGAACCAGCCCCACGTGGTCCGGCCGTCGCCCCGCGGGTACGTGCCCAGCAGCTCGCCGTTGGAGATCGCCTCCACGCCGTCGGGCACCGTGATCGACACGTCGTAGGTGGCCTTGTCGCCGGGGTGGTCGTTGCTCGGGTACCACCACGGCGACATGGTCGGCGCGGCGATCGCCAGCGCCCCGTCCGGCGTCCGCTTCCACCGGGTGACCGGCACCTCGGCGTGGGTGTCCGACGGCGAGGCCGAGTAGCCGATCACGAACGTCAGCTCCGTCCCGGCCGGCACGTCGCCGCCCGCGCCGACCAGCAGTTCGTGGTCGTGCTGCGCGAACCCGACGTCCCGCCCGTTCACCCTGGCCGACCGCACCGGCAGGGCGAAGTCGAAGTTGACCGACGACAGCCCGGTCGTGGTGGTCAGCCGGACGGTGGTGGTCCCGGTCAGCACGTCCGTCGCGGGCTCGTAGGCCAGGCGCAGGTCGTAGTGCCCCACGTCGTAGCCCCCACCGCCCGCCAGCGGGTAGTACGGGTCCCCGAACCCGGCCGGACCCGGCCCGGCCGCGTGCGCCGGGGCCACCGCCGCGAGCACCAGCGCCGCGACGACCGCTCCGGTCAGCGTTGCTCCCACTTCGTGGTCCTCCTCACCTGAGCGGCGCGGTGCCCCTCTTGGTGATTACGCCGCAGGGGTGCGTTCTGTTGCCCCGGTGGGGAAGATGGCAGGTCGGACGCGGATCACAGCCCAGCCGGGATGACCGGGGGGCTCGTGGGCGTTCGGAGTGGTGGAGATCCATCGGACTTTTTCAGGAGCGGAGCGACACATGGCCACTGTGACCGAGAAGGCCGTCCTGGCGGGCGGGTGCTTCTGGGGCATGCAAGACCTGTTCCGCCGCCACCCGGGTGTCGTCTCCACCCGCGTGGGCTACACCGGCGGCGACGTGCCCAACGCCACCTACCGCGACCACGGCGGCCACGCCGAGGCCATCGAGATCGTCTTCGACCCGGAGCGGTTGGGCTACCGCCAGGTCCTGGAGTTCTTCTTCCAGGTCCACGACCCGACGACGCGCGACCGGCAGGGCAACGACATCGGCACCAGCTACCGCTCCGCGATCTTCTACGAGAGCGACGCCCAGAAGCGGGTCGCGGAGGCCACCATCGCCGACGTGGACGCGTCCGGCCGGTGGCCGGGCCGGGTCGTCACCGAGGTCACCCAGGCGGGGGACTTCTGGGAGGCCGAGCCGGAGCACCAGGACTACCTGGAGCGCTACCCGAACGGCTACACCTGCCACTACGTGAGGCCCGAGTGGCAGCTCGGCGAGCGCTGAGGGCGCACGTCGAGGTGGTGGCGCTGCACGTGTCGCCCGTGCACGCCTACGAGGGGCGGCCCGCCGACGGGCCGCGCCCCGACCCGGAGCCCGCCTCCCGCGACCGCGTCGAGGTCCGGGCGGGCCTCGGCCTGGTGGGCGACCGCTACTTCAACCGGCCCGCCCACCGCACGGCCGCCGTCACGGTGTTCGCCGTCGAATCGCTCGAACGCGCGGCGCGCGACCTCGGCCTGGCCGCCGTGCCGAGCCCGCTGGTCGTGCGGCGCAACGTCGTGCTGCGCGGGTTCGACGTCGACGGGCTCGACCGGGGCGCGGTGTTCGGCCTGGACTCCGGCGACGGCCCGGTGCGGTTCGAGGCGCACCGGCCGGCGCACCCGTGCGGGTGGATGAACGCCGTGGTCGCGCCGGGGGCGCTCACGGCGCTGCGCGGTCGCGGCGGGCTGCGCTGCGTCCCCCTCGACGACGGGCTGCTCCGGCTGGGACCGGCCGTCCTGACCACCTGAGCGGCGCTTTCCGCTCCCGGGCCCGCGGTCGTCCGCCCCGCGCGCCGGCAGGTGGGCGGTCGCGTGGTCCCGCGCTGCCGATACGATCGAACGCTGACGAAGGGCCAGGTCGCATGGTCGCCGAACACGTGGACGCGGTGGGGGAATTGCGGTGGGAGTGAGCTCGCCCAGGATCACGGTCGTGGTCCCGACCTACAACGAGCGGGAGAACCTGCCGAGGCTGGTCGACTCGCTCGCCGGCCTCGGGCTGCCCGAACTGCGCGTCCTGGTCGTCGACGACAACTCCCCGGACGGCACGGGCGAGGTCGCCGACGGGCTCGCGGCCGACGGGCCGATCCCGGTCGAGGTGCTGCACCGCACGGAGAAGGACGGCCTGGGCCGGGCCTACGTCGCGGGCATCGGCAGGGCCCTGGACGGCGGCGCCGACGTGGTGGTCCAGATGGACGCCGACCTCTCCCACCCCTCCGGCGCGCTCCCCGCGATGGTGCGGGCGCTGGCCGACTCGGACGCGGCGGTCGTGATCGGCTCCCGCTACGTCCCGGGCGGCTCGGTCGCCGGCGAGTGGCCGTGGCACCGCAAGCTGTTGTCCGCGTGGGCGAACCTCTACGTCAACACCATCCTGCGGCTGGGCGTCAAGGACGCCACCGCCGGGTTCAAGGCGTGGCACGCGGCCACCCTGCGGAAGATCGACTTCGCCTCGGTGCGCAGCAACGGGTACGCGTTCCAGGTCGAGATGAACCACCGCACGGTGAAGCACGGGATGCGCGTCGTCGAGGTCCCGATCAGGTTCGAGGAGCGCGTGGTGGGCAGCTCCAAGATGAGCTTCGCGGTCCAGCTGGAATCCGCGTTGATGCCCTGGAAGCTGCTGTTCGGCAAGGAGCTCTCCTGAGCGCCTGCCCGGCCCGCTAGCCGCGCCCGGGGGTACAGCAGGCTGTACCGCGGACCGGGCAGTGCGGTGGATCGTCCCGGGCGGCCGCGCTGCCTAGCGTCGTACCCGTGATGGAGACGAAGGCGCCGGAGCGCGCCACCGCCGCGGTACCGGCCGTCAGGATGTCGTCGGTGACGAAGGTGTACGGGTCGGGCGACCGCGCGGTGACCGCGCTGGACGGCGTGACGATCGACCTGCCGCGCGGCGGTTTCACCGCCGTGATGGGCCCCTCCGGGTCCGGCAAGAGCACCTTCCTGCACTGCGCCGCCGGCCTGGACCGGCCGACGTCGGGTTCGGTCCTGCTGGGCGGCACCGAACTGTCCACACTGGACGAGAAGCGGCTGACGGCGGTGCGCCGCGACCGGATCGGCTTCGTGTTCCAGGCGTACAACCTGGTCCCGTCGCTGACCGTGGAGCAGAACATCCGCCTGCCGCTGCTGCTCGGCGCGGGCGCGCCCGACCCGGCCTGGCCGCCACACGTGGTGGAGCGCGTCGGGCTGGCCGACCGGCTCGGCCACCGGCCCGCCCAGCTGTCCGGCGGCCAGCAGCAGCGCGTCGCCATCGCCCGCGCGCTCATCACCCGGCCGGACGTGGTCCTCGCCGACGAGCCGACCGGCGCGCTGGACAGCCGCACCGGCAGGCAGGTGCTGGAGCTGTTGCGCGACATCGTCGACGGCACCGGGCAGACCGTGCTGATGGTGACCCACGACCCGCTGGCCGCCTCGTACGCCGACCAGGTCGTGTTCCTCCGGGACGGTGGGCTCGCGGGCTCCCTGGCGGACCCGTCCCCCGAGGCCATCGCCGAGCGCATGGCGCAGTGGGGGGAGTGGTGACGGTGCGGCAGCTGGCACTGGCCTCGATCCGCCACCGGATCGGCGGCTTCGCGGGCGTGGTCATCGCGGTCCTGTGCGCCTCGGCGCTGCTCACGGCGCTGGGCGTGCTGTTCGAGTCCGGGCTGCGCGCCGGGGTCGCCCCGCAGCGGTACGCGGGCGCGGCCGTCGTGGTCGCGGGGCCGCAGGCGCTGCCCGTGGCGGGTGACCTCGACGTGCCGCTGAGCGAGCGCGCCCCGCTGCCCGCCGACGCGGTGGCCCGGGTCGCGGCGGTCCCCGGGGTGGCCCGCGCGGTGGGGGAGAGCTCCGCCCCGGTGGTCGTGCCGGGCGGACCGGGCGCGGTGGCGCTGGGCTGGAGCTCGGCGGCGCTGACCCCGCTGGCGCTGCGGGACGGCGCCGAGCCGCGCGGACCGGGGGAGGTCGTGCTGGACGCGGCGCTCGCCGACCGGGTCGGGGCGCGTGTCGGGGACCGGCTGCCGCTGGCCTTCGGCGGCGGGCCGGAGCCGCACGTGGTGACCGGCATCGCCGCCGCGACCGGCGTGGACACCGCGCGGCGGCCCGCCCTGTTCCTCACCGACGAGCAGGCCCGCGCCCGCTCCGGGCGCCCCGACCAGGTGGACGTCGTCGGCGTGCTGGCCGCGCCCGGCGTCGACCCGGACGACCTGGCCGACCGGGTCCGGACCGCGCTGACCGGCCTGGCCGCCGAGGTCCGCACCGGCGCCGCCCGGGGTGACCTGGAGTTCACCGACGTGGGCCGGGTGCGCTCGGAGCTGGTGGTGCTGACGCTGGCGTTCGCGGGCACCACGCTGCTGGTCGCGGTGCTCGTGGTGGCGGGCACGCTCGGCCTGTCGATCCGGCAGCGCGCGCGGGAGCTGGCGCTGCTGCGGGCGGTGGCCGCGACTCCCCGGCAGGTCCACCGCCTCGTCGGCGCGGAGATCCTGATCGCGGCGGGCGCGGCCGCGGTGCTCGGCGCGGGGCCCGGCTTCGCCGCGGCGCACCTGATGCGCGACGCGTTCGCCGGCGCGGGCCTGCTGCCCGGGGACTTCGCCCTGGCCCTGAGCCCGCTGCCGCCGCTGGCCGCGGTCCTGCTCGTGGTCGGCACGGCGCGGGTCGCCGGGTGGTTCGCGGCCCGCCGCGCCGCCTCGGCCCCGCCCGTGGACGCGCTGCGCGAGGCGTCGGTGGAACCGGAGGGGCTGGGCCGCGCCCGCGTCGTCGCCGGCCTGGCGTCGGTGGTGCTGGGGCCGGGCGCGGCGACGACACCGCTGTTCGTGCCGGGGGAGTTCGGCGCGGCGGTCGCGGCCTCGTCGGCGCTGCTGCTGGTGCTCGGCGCGGCCCTGCTCGGCCCGCTGCTGGTCGGCCGGGCGGCCCGGCTGCTGGCCCGCCCGCTGCGGGCGCTGTCCCCGGTCGGCGGGCACCTGGCGGTCGAGGGCGTCGCGGCCAACGCGCGGCGGCTGGCCGCCGTGGTCACCCCGATGGTGCTCGCCGTGGCCACCGCGTCGGTGCAGATCTTCACCCAGACCACGGTGAGCGCCGCGGCCGCCGCGCAGGCCGACGACGGGGTGGTGGCCGACTTCGTGCTGGCCGGCCCGGTCGGGCTCGCGCCGCAGGTCACCGACGCGGTCCGGGCCGTGGCCGGGGTGCGGCAGGCGACCCCGGTGGTGCGCGGCCAGGTCTTCGTCGACCAGACCGTGCTCGGCGACCCGCAGGTGACGGCCTACGCGGCGCAGGGGCTCCCCGCCGGCGGTTTCGGCGACACGCTGGACCTGCGGCCGCGCGAGGGCGACCTGACCGCCCTGCGCGGCGAGGCCGTCGCGCTGAGCGCGACGGCCGCCGCGTCGATCGGCGTCGGCGTCGGCGACCGGGTCGACCTGCGGCTGGGCGACGGCGCGGCCGTGCGGCCGACCGTCGTGGCCCTGTACGACCGGGGCCTGGGGTTCGGCGACGTGACCCTGCCCCGCGACGTGCTGGCCGCGCACACCACCACCCGGCTCGACCACTCGGTGCTGGTGCGGACCGACGGCTCGGCCGGACCCGGCCTGGCGGCGCTGGCCGAGCGCTTCCCCGGCCTCGCGGTCCAGGACCGCGCCGCGCTGGAGGCCGCCGGGCAGGCCGGGCGCGACGCGCAGTCGTGGACCAGCCTGATCGCGCTGCTGGTGGTCCTGGGCTACCTGGCCATCTCGGTGGTCAACACCCTGGTCATGGCCACGGCCGAGCGGTCGCGGGAGTTCGCGCTGCTGCGGCTGGTCGGCACCGGTCGGAGGCAGGTGGCGCGGATGACGCGCGTCGAGGCGCTGCTCGTGGTCGGCATCGCGGTGGTGGTCGGCACGGCGGCCGCGGTGCCCACCCTGGTCGGGGTGAGCGTCGGCCTCACCGGCTCGCCGCTGCCCTCGGTGCCGCCGCTGGTGTACCTGGCGATCGTCGGCGTCACGGCGGTGCTGGGGCTCGCCGCCGTCGCCGTGCCCACCCGGGTGGCCCTGCGGGCGCGGCCCGTGGACGTGATCGGGGTCCGCGCGTGACGGCCGCGACGACCTGCCGCCGCCCGCCGGCCCGGACCGGGCGCGCGGGTGGCGGGCCGGCGGTTCCGTGGCGGTGCGGGCCGCCGACCCCGTGCCGCGCGCGGGCGCGGTCGGGCTGCGCGCCGGGCTCCTCTGATGCGCGTGGTCAGGAGTTCTCCAGGTAGTGCAGCACCGCGGCCACGCGCCGGTCGACCTCGTCGGCCGGTGTCAGGTCGAGCTTGGCGAAGATGCCGCGGATGTGCTTGTGCACCGCGCCCTCGGTGACCACGAGCCGGGTGGCGACGGCGGCGTTGCCCAGCCCCTCCGCCATCAGGGCCAGCACGTCGCGCTCGCGCGGGGTGAGCCGCTCCAGCCGGGTGTCGGGCCGGCTGCGCGCGAAGAGCTGGGCGACGACGTCCGGGTCCACGGCGGTGCCGCCGGCCGCGACCCGGTGCAGCGCGTCCAGGAACTCCTCGACCCGGCCCACCCGCTCCTTGAGCAGGTAGCCGAGGCGGGCCGCGCCGTGGGCGAGCAGCTCGGTGGCGAAAGCCTGCTCGACGTAGGCCGACAGCACCAGCACGGCCAGGCCGGGCTGCCTGCGCCGGGCCTCGACCGCCGCCCGGATCCCCTCGTCGGTGTGCGACGGCGGCATCCGCACGTCCACGATGGCCACGTCGGGCCGGTGCTCGTCGACCGCCGCCAGGAACGCCTCCGCGTCGGGGGTGGCCGCCACCACGTCCAGCGACTCGGCGCGCAGCAGCAGTTCGAGGCCCGCCCGCAGGAGGGCGTCGTCCTCCGCGATCACGATTCGCATGGGCACATCCCACCACGCGGCGGGCGTCACCTCGCCCGGTGTGCCCGCGCGTGCCCGCCCACCGGGGCAACCGCCCCGCCCTCCCCGGCCCGGGGCCCGGCCCCCTCCACCTGTGCCATCATCGACGGCGCTCCGCCACCTCCCGGAAAGCAGCAGGGATGACTGGTCTCGCGTGGCGCTCCCGGTTGCCGGGGCTGCGGTTCCTCGCCGTCGGCCTGGCCCTCGGCGCGGCGTCGTGGTTCGTCCTCATCGGACTGCTCCTGTGCGTGGCGCTGGTCGTCACGCTCCCGCTGCTGCCCCACGTCGCCCGGGTGGCCCGGGAGCTGGCCGCGTTCGAGCGCCGCCGCGTCGGCCGCTTCCTCGGCACACCGGTCCCCGCGCCGCCGGAGCCGCCCACCTGGGACCTCGCCACCGTACTGACCGACCCGGCCGTGCGCCGGGACCTGACCTGGCTGCTGTTCCAGGCCACCGGGGGCCTGCTGGCGGGCGCGGTCGCGGTCGGCGCGCCCGCCGGCGCCGCGCAGAACGCGGTGATCGCCGCGGTCGGGCCGTTCGTGCCCGGCGTCACGACCACCCTGGACGCGCCGGTGACCTCGTGGGGCGGCGCGGTCGTCGCGCTGGCCACCGCCCTCGGGTACGGGGCGGCGGGCTGGCTCCTCGTGCCGCCGCTGGCGGGCTGGTGCGCCCGGGTGGGGGTGGCGAGGCTGGCGCCGCCCGAGCCGACCCTCGTGGAGCGCCTGGCCGAGGTGACGGCCACCCGGGCGGACGCGCTCGAAGCGCACGGCAACGAGCTGCGCCGCATCGAGCGCAGCCTGCACGACGGCACGCAGAACCGCCTGGTCGCGGTGGTCATGCACCTGGGCATGGCGGAACGCGCGCTGCGCCGCGACCCCGGGGCGGTCCTGCCGATGCTGCTCACCGCGCAGAACGCGGCCTCCGACGCGCTCGCGGAACTGCGCGACGTGGTGCGCGGCATCCACCCGCCGGTGCTGGCCGACCGCGGCCTGACCGGCGCGGTCGCGTCCCTGGTCGCGCACTGCGCGATCCCGTGCTCCTACGACGAGCGGCCCGTGCCGCGCCTGCCCGCCGCGGTGGAGGCGGCCGCCTACTTCGTGGTGGCCGAAGCGCTGACCAACGCGGTCAAGCACAGCGGGGCGACCCGGATCACCGTGCGGCTGGGCCTCGACGGCGGCCTGCTCCGGGTCGAGGTCGTGGACGACGGCCGCGGCGGCGCCGACGAGGCGCTGGGCACCGGCCTGCTGGGCATCCGGCACCGCGTCGCCGCGTTCGACGGCGTCACCGAGGTGGACAGCCCCGCCGGTGGTCCGACCGCGTTGCGGGCCGCGATCCCGACCGGTGTGTGACCGTCCCGCGGGCGGCGCCACCGGGCTCCAGCGCGCGGCAGTGGCCCCCGCCCCGCCGGTTCCCAGGGTGAACCCATGAGCGGTGGACCTCCGGTCGTCCCGGGTGTGCGCGTGGTCGTCCGGGCGGGCGGTAGCCGACGTGCTGCTCCTGGCCCCGACGGGCGCGGTGGCGGACGTCGGGGCGGGGCGCCCGACCGGCCCGCCGGCGGTGCTGGTGGCGAACCGCCTGTCCCGGCCCGACGCGCTCGGCCTGGTCCGCGCCGGCCGAACCGGTCCCCGGCCGCACGCGGTGGCCCACGCGATCCGCACGGGCGCCACCTGGACCGGGAACCACCCGGATTCCCGAAAAACCGGGACGACGGGGCATGGCGTCGAAGCGTTCGACGGAGTAAGAATAGCCAACCACGCCGCCCGCCGCCTGACCTCGAAGAACCGCTGAGAGAGCGCTCTCGCAGCGGGCTGCCCCCCGAACGTCCCTACTTCTCAGAGGCAGGTCAATGTCGATCCAGCGCCACCCAAGACGTGAGAGCGCTCACACGCGTTTTGGCAGGTCATTCGTACTGGGACTCGTCCTGGCTACGGCCGCCACCACCGCGGTGACCGCCCCGGCCGCGAGCGCGGACCAGCCGCGGCGCGGTGCCGCCGACCTCGGCGTGAACGTCAAGGTCTTCGACCCCGCCATGCCCGTCGCCGAGATCCAGGCCGAGCTGGACCGGGCGCACGCCGCCCAGGTCGACAACGAGATGGGCACCGAGCGGTACGCCTACCTGTTCAAGCCGGGCCACTACGGCACCGCCGAGCAGCCGCTCCAGCTCAAGGTCGGCTACTACACCGAGGTCGCCGGCCTGGGCGCGTCGCCCACCGACGTCGTCATCAACGGCAAGGTCGAGGTCTACAACCGCTGCCTGACCGAGGGCGGCACGGCCAACTGCCTCGCCCTGGTCAACTTCTGGCGCACCCTGGGCAACCTGACCATCAACGTCAACGGGGCCGGTCAGGACGGCTGCCGGTCCGCGACGAACTTCTGGGCGGTGTCCCAGGCGGTGTCGATGCGCCGGCTCAACGTCACCGGCGGCCCGCTGTCGCTGATGGACTACTGCACCGCCGGCCCGCAGTACGCCAGCGGCGGCTTCATCGCCGACTCCCGGCTCCCGGTGGTCACCAACGGCTCCCAGCAGCAGTGGCTGACCCGCAACAGCGAGGTCGCCGGCTGGTCCAACGGCGTGTGGAACCAGGTCTTCTCCGGTGTCGTGGGCGCGCCCGACGACGCCGACTTCCCGAACCCGCCGTACACCACGCTCGACACCACCCCGCTGAGCCGGGAGAAGCCGTACCTGTTCGTCGACGCCAAGGGCGCCTACAACGTCCGCGTCCCGGCCGCCCGCCGGAACACCAGCGGCGTGTCCTGGGCGAACGGCACGACGCCCGGCCGCACCATCCCGCTGCGCGACTTCTACGTGGCCAAGCCGGGCGACTCGGTGCGCGAGATCAACACCGCGCTGCTGCTGGGCAAGCACCTGCTGCTGACCCCGGGCGTGTACGACATCGCCCGCAGCATCGAGGTCCGGCGCCCCGACACCGTCGTCCTCGGCATCGGGCACGCCACGCTCACCGCCGTGAACGGCGCGGTCCCGCTGGACGTCGCGGGCGTGCCGGGCGTCGTCATCGCGGGTGTCACCATCGACGCCGGCACGAAGCTCTCACCGGTCCTGCTGCGGGTCGGCAAGGAGCACGGCGTCAACTGGTCCTCGCCGAACAACCCGCTGACCCTGTCGGACGTGTACTTCCGCGTCGGCGGGCCGCACGTCGGCAAGACCGACACCGCGCTGGAGGTCAACAGCGACAACGTGCTCATCGACCACACCTGGGTGTGGCGGGCCGACCACGGCGTCGAGGGCTTCACCGACACCGAGCGCTGGCGCACCAACACCGGCCGCACGGGCGTCGTGATCAACGGCGACCGGGTGACCGCGACGGGCCTGTTCGTCGAGCACTTCCAGCGGCACAACACCGTCTGGAACGGCGAGGACGGCACCACCGTGCTCTACCAGAACGAGCTGCCCTACGACCCGCCGACGCAGGCGGACTGGATGAAGGGCTCCGTCGAGGGCTGGGCGGGCTACAAGGTGGGTGACCGCGTGCGCCGGCACACCCTGCACGGCGGCGGTGTGTACGTGTTCAACCAGAACAACCCGGAGATCCACACCGAGAACGGCTTCGAGGTGCCCCGGACCCCCGGCGTCAAGCTGCACCACATCATGACCGTCAACCTGGGCGCGGGCACCGTCGACCACGTGGTCAACGGCATCGGCGACCCGGCCGACACGACCAGGATCGGCGCACCGGTCTACGTGGCCGAGTACCCGGTCCCGTAGTCGGACCCGGTCCCGAGAACCACCCCCAGCGGCGCCCGACCACCCCGGTCGGGCGCCGCGCGCACGACCACCCCTATTCGGAACACCCCTGGTCATAGGGCCCTTAGGGGTTGTCCGGCGGCCGGCCGGTTCCTAGCGTTGACCGGGTTGAACCACCCGGTCGCGCGACGAGGGGGAGATGAATGCCCGAGAACGAGATGGCTGAGCTGCGGCGGCTCGTCGTGCGCCTGCGCACGCGGGTCGGGACGCTCCGCTCCGACGACGCCGGCACCCCCGCCGCCCGCCGGGTCGTCAACAGCGTCGAGCGGCTGGAGATCGACCTCGCCGAGTTCGCCCGGTCGGCGCGGCCCGCCGCGGTGGACCCGGACGCGGTGGTGGTCGTGCCCGACACCCCGTACGACCCGGCGTTCTGGTCCGGCGCGGACGACGAGGGCGTGGGCGGCCACCGGCGCGACCACGCCTAGAGCGTGTTTCAAAGGTGAGGTGAGCGGCGGCGTGTCGGTAGCCGGAACGCGGCGAGGTCTCCGGTAGACGGGTCAGCGACCAAGCAGTGAGCTCGACCGCGAACGTCAACTACCGGGATGTTTCCCGCCGCCACGTCTTGGTCCAGCGCTCGGCCACCCCGATCGCGAGCCAAGGCGGACGGTGACCGCGCTTACCGCCTTGCGGGAGCACGCCGCAGTCCGGACAGCACCTGCTCTCACCTTTCAACGCCCACCCGCACGCAACGCAGGTCACGATCGGGTCCGCGCGGGAGTCGTGCGCGGCGATCACCCTGCGGACGACGGTGACCAACCGATCGGTGGGATGCTGCTCGAAGTCGGGGCAGTACAGGTGGATCGCGTCGCCGAACGCTCGGTCGGCCCGGCGCGGGACCCGTCGCCCGGCCGCCTTTTCGCGACGACGGCGTTCCTGGAGGGCTGCCGCGCGTTCCCGCCAGACCGCACGGGCTTCTTCCAGCTCGTCCGCCGCGCGGCGCAATGAATCGAGGTCGTCCTCCAACTGCTGCGGGATGCGGGCGTTGACGACGAGATGGTGCCAGGTGGCGCGGAAGCCGTAGGGGGCGAAGTGCAGCGCGCACTCCCGAAGGGCGAGCAACCGCGCGCGAGGGGTGAGCGCGTCGTCGCGCACCCGCCGGGCAGCCGCGGGGAAGCTCGTCACGACCCGACCGTAGAGGGAACGCCAGTACTCGTGCCGCCGGTTCGACATCGAGCACGCCTTTCGCATCCAAGCCGGCCCGTTCCGTCACTCGTTCGTATGAACGTGACTCAAACTGCCGCGCAGTTGAAGGGCAAGGAGCACTATCCGAGGACGGGCAACAGCCGGGGGGCGGCCATGCGGGAATCCGGCCCACTCCGGGCATCGACGGGGAGGTCGTGATGAGGATGCCGGTGATCGGCAGGGGAAGCCGGACGGAGCGAGTCCGCTCGTTCATCGCTGTGGTGGCATCGGTGGTGTTGACGGGCGCGGGTCTGATGGCAGGTGCCGCGCCCGCATCGGCGGCGCAGGGCTGCGGCGGAACGCTGCTGGCCCAGTACGTCTACGGCGACGACGGGTTCGCCCAGGTCGACGTGTACCTGGAGAACGGCACCACCAACTGCCTGGTCAACCGCACCCGCGGAGCCTCTTGGGGGTACGCCGCGGGCATGGCGGTCGCGGTGTCGAAGTCGGCGGCCGACATCCCGAACACGGGCAGCACCAACCTGTGCTCTGGCTTCACCGACACCTCCACACGCCAGGCCGACTGCAGCCAGTCCTATGCCTACTATGCGGGCCCGGTGCGCATCTACGCGCCGAACTCCTGTATCAGCTTCGGCGCACGAGCCAACACCGGTGGTTGGATCGAACACGGGAAGTGGGCCAACCGCCACTGCGGCTGACTCGTACCGGGTCGACGTTCCGGGACGCGGCACGAGTACTCCAGCCGCAGTTGATGGCGAAATCCGGACGCACCGAAACAGCCGCCCGCTGGATTGGGGCGACGTAAGGATTCGGCACGCTCCCCGGCCCGGTCCGCCGTCCCGAGGAGCGTGCCGAGGGCACCGTCCCTGGCTCGGCACCAGCCGCCGAGGAGGGGGTTCGAGGTGGCGTAGCCGGACATCGACGACGTCGAGCGGCGGACCTCGTTGAGCTGGGCGGCGTCGTTTCAGGCGGTGCCTCGGTTCCCCTAGCGCGTGTTTCAGATGTGGCGTGGACAGGTGTTGATGGCGGCGATGTGGATGGTGACCTGGTAGCGGATGGCGAGTTTGTCGTAGCGGGTGGCCACCGCCCGGTGCTGACGGTTGCGGCACCGCCCACCGCGCGTCGGTCAGGTCATGCCGCCCCGCCACCGCTACGCCGGCCACGAGGTCTCCGGTACTGCGGTTGTGCCTGGTCGCTAAACCACTTACCGGAGACCTCTCCGCGTTCCGGCCACCGGCGCGACCACGCCTAGAGCCCCCGGGCCCGCGCGGACGGGCCTGGACGGGCCCGGACAGCACGACGGCGACCCGGGGTCCGGGTCGCCGTCGGTACGACTGGGTGAACTCGGTCAGCTCGCGGTGCAGGTGGGTGTGAGGCCGGTGGCGGAGCCGGTGCCCTGGAACCCGAATTCGGTGGCCTGT